>DBBT01000082.1 GCA_002292345.1 Opitutia bacterium UBA977
GAGGCAGGCTTGATCAAACCCGAAATGCTGCGGTGCGTCCGCTTGACGGCCGAGTTGCCACTTCCCGGCGATGCAGGTGGCATAGCCGCTCTGCTTGAGCAAGTGAGCAAAAGTTGTCTCTCCCCTGTCCAGCACTCCAAACGCGGTATAGTTCCGAACGTTGTACATGCCGGTCATGATTTGGACGCGTGAGGGCGTGCAGAGTGGCTGAGAGTAGCAGTGCTCAAACCGCACACCGGTTGCCGCCAGCTTGTCCAGCACGGGCGTCTGGTATGAAGTCCCGCCGTTGGCACCAATGCATTCATAGCCGAGATCGTCCGCCATGATCAGAACGATATTGGGGTTTTCTATCTGAGCGTATCCTTCTGGCAGAAGCGCAAACATGCACCCCGCGACAAGTGTGGCTTTTATATAATTAAGTTTATTCATATAGTCTCTATTTGTATTCGGTGCCTGTGCTAACGCGTCCTGTTCTGCGGGATCGCCTTCAGTAACTTGTTCGAATAGAAAACACCGATCACGCGCGTCTGCTTTCCCTTCAGGGTAGGAAAGTGTCCGCCGGGATTTCCATCGTGGTCTCTCATGTTTGCTGTGATGACATATCTGCCTAGCTCGGGGATGTAGGCAATGTCCGGATCCTGGATGCGGTGGTTGTCCCAATCATCCACTTCATCCGAGCGCGGGGTGATCGCTTTGCCCACATACTCGAAGGGCGTATTGATATTTTTGGATCGCCAGGCCACGACCTTGTAGGGGCTGCCCTTTGATTCCCGGTCGCAGAAGATGTAATAGTGTCCCTCGATCTTGGCGATTGTTGCGTCACCCACGCCATATTTGTGCCCTCCGTCGGGGTTGGGATCGACGGCTTTGGCGTTGACCAATTTCCAATCGCCTAGACCCGTAGTGGAAGTGAAGTGAGCCAGGCTGGTGCCATCCGGCCCGTGCGGGAAATCGCCATGTTCGCCGAACATGTGGAATACCCCGTCTTCGACATAGATGCCGATGTCATCGCATTGCTTGTGAGGAAAGGTGCCAGCTGCTTTCCATTTCCCGCTGGCTTGCTCGAGTGGCCCTGAGTAGGTGTAAACGATCCCTTCTTCATAGAGATAGTAGGTGCCATCGACCTTCACTCCATCATCGTACTCGTAGTGTTTCCCGATCTTGTATTGGTCAGAAACGAGTTCCCAGTCGTCGCTGCTCCACGAGAATTTCTTGGCTCGCCACAGATGGGCGGCTTCGGCCGTGTGGCTGATGATCAAGTGGTAAGGGTATTCCAGATCCGGATCGACGAAGAGAACGGAGTCATGGTTATTGCCAAAGGTTGTCGTAAAGACCGGATTGTCGACCGGACGCTTCCAATCCAGAGGGTCAAACGTTGTTGTTTCTTTTTTTGCGGCCTCACTGGCCTCAAATGATTTGTGTCCGGTTGAGTCCTTGCCGAGGATCGGATGAGCGTTTTCAGGTATCATAGCCCTGTGCTTTTCAATCAGTGTTGCCAGCTTCGGGTTCTCAATCAGGTTCTTCCACTCGTGGGGGTCACCTGCGTGGTCATAAAACTCCTCCGAGCCGTCGTTGTAATGGATGTAGCGGTATCGCTCAGAAACGATTGAGTAGTTTCCGGGGCCGAAGCTGGTGCGCGCCATATGCGGCCAATCTGCCTGCGGATTTTTCAGCAGTGGCACGAGTGAATACCCCTCGAGTTTGGGGTCGGCTTTCAATCCGGACAGTTCCAGCAGTGTTGGATAGATATCGAGCAACTGTGCCGGCTTTGAGCACACCTTACCTTTAACAAGTCCCGGCCCGGCAATGATCATCGGCGTGCGGGTTCCGTCTTCCCACAAACTGCGCTTGGCAAAGCGCTCCTTCTCGCCCTGGTGAAAACCGTGGTCGGTGTAGAGGACGATGAAGGTGTTGTCTTTGTACGGGCTGTTGTCCAAAGCATCGAGCAGTTTACCCACCTGATGATCGGTGAAGCTGATGCAGGCAAGATAGGACTGAACGAGTGGTTTCCATTGATCGTTTTTTTCAACCCACTCCATGGTCGGCGCGACATGCTTGAGGCGGGTCAGGTTGACTCCGTATTCTGGAATATCCTTCAAATCGTCTGCTATCACCTTGGGTAGTTGCAGTGTTTCTATCGGATACATATCGAACCATTTCTGCGGTGCAAATTGTGGCACGTGCGGGGTGTAGAAGCCCGTCGCCAGAAACAGCGGCTTATCCTGTTGCTTAGCCAGTTGCTGAACACCCCACTCGGCTATTTTATGATCCGTCATCAACTCATCTTTTTCTGGGAACACGCCCCAGTCCCATATCTTTCCGCCGGGAAACGAAGTGATTTTCTTCTCGGGCAAAGGCCCAAACCCGCCAAATGATCCTGCATAATTTGGCATGTGGTTTTTATTTTGATTTCCATGAAAGAGCTTGCCGGCACCTGTTACATGATAGCCATCATCTTGAAAACGCTTGGGCAACAAGGTGTTTTTCTTTGCGACCGGCGACCGACTGAGATCAGGAGTCAGAAAGTAAACCCCGGTGGTGCTCGGATAGAGCGAGGTCATCATGCTGGCGCGTGAGGGGTTGCAGACCGGCGACTGGCAGTGGGCATTATTGAACAGCACCCCGCGCGCGGCGAGTCGATCGATATGCGGCGTCTTCGCCTGCGGATGCCCGCCCATGCAGCCGATCCAGTCATTGAGATCGTCAATCGCAATCAGCAACACATTCGGGTGCGCCGGAGTCTTTGCCGTGGCATGGGTCAACGACACGCCACTGATGAGAGCGAGAGCTATCAATATCTTTTTATTTTTCATCATTATTTCTCTGATTGATTGAGATCGAATTTAACAGAGCCTTCGATAAGATGGCGTTGCGGCACGGCGAGGTTCGCAAGGAACGCACTGACGACTTCGGGGCCGCCTTGCTGCGCTTCCTCCCACTGGGCGCGTAGCTCATCCTCCGGGGTGTCCCTCCAGACGTGCACCCAGAGTATCTCGGGGGACGTCCTGTTCTTTTCATAGATCCACTCGGCCATTACGTTGCCCTTCCGGAGGAAGGCGCGCTCCGTGCGCCCACTGGCACCCCGATTGCCGCCTTTAACGTAGCTCCAACCCTCCCTGCGTAGTGTCTCGACAGCACGCTCGATCAGGTCATGCGCGTCGTTACCCGCATAGCGCCAGAATGCTTCTCCCTCTCGTCCAATCCGAGAGCCCGCGAAGGTGGGCTCCGGGGCAAGTGCTTCGAAGCCGAAGCCTCCTGCCAGGAGTAGCGTGGAGATACAGAGTGTTTTGCTAACATTCATTATCTATTTGCTCGATTCTAGCGTCGCCGGACACTCCGTTTCTCACGCTTGTATTGCTCTAAAAGTGCGGTGAGTGCTTTAACCACCTCAGGGTGCTGGCTGGCCACATTCGTTGTTTCTCCGGGATCCCCCTGCATATCATACAACTGCGGAGTTAGATCCGATTTGTAAGGGTGCCCCAATCCCGATGTCGCTTTGGTCAAGAGCTTCCACTTGCCTTTCCGTATGGCAAAGTTACCCCCAAAGTCGTGGTGAACCACTCCTTGACGCATGGACGTATCGATGGCTTCACCGCGCAGTGCGGGCAAAAAGCTGAGACTGTCTTCACCGGCATTCCTGGGCAACGGCTCTGCTACGATCGCTGCACAGGTAGCCAATAGATCTGTCAGGCAAATCGTTTGGTCATTCTGTGTCCGCGGCTTGATGGTTTCCGGCCATCGCACCAAGAATGGCACACGGTGTCCGCCGTCAAAGGTTCCACCTTTGTAACCTCTGTAGTTCGCGCTCGGGAAATGTCCTTCCTCCTCGAATTGCTTGACGCCGATGTAGTAAGCACAGCCATTATCTGCCGTAAAAATCACCAGGGTGTTATCGCTTAATCCGCGTTCCTCTAGAGCGGCCAGGACTTGGCCCACGGTATCATCGACTTCTATGCAGAAATCTGCGTACTTACCCAGCTTGCCCTCCAGCTTGCTTTTGCCCTGGAACGGTTTGGACGGCGCGATCGGTGTGTGCGGCGCATTCAATGAGAAATAGAGGAAGAAGGGCTGATTCTTATCCTGCGCTTTAATGTACGATACGGCCTCTTGAGTGAACGCAGGCAGAAAGTGTTCGGGCTCCAGGTCTTTGTCGGCAAGTCCGATTCGTCGACCGAAGGTTTTCTTTGCTACCGTTGGAATGCTGACGGCCTTGTCGTTCTTGAGGAAGATATAGGGTGGCATATCGAGTGACGCATTGATGCCGAAGAAATAGTCAAAGCCCATGTCCACAGGGCCATTTTTGAACGGCTTAGCGAAGTCAACGTCAGCCTCATCCTCGGTGATCTCCCCCGGTTTGGATTGACTTGCCCAATCCAGCCCCAGGTGCCATTTGCCGACCATCCCTGTGTTGTAGCCATTTTCTTTAAGATAAGAAGCCACGTTGAGCTGGGAAGGTTTCATCAAGCTGTTATCATAATTCCATAACACGGCCCGCTTTAGGCGCGTACGCCAACAATAGCGACCAGTCAAAATTCCATACCGCGTCGGGGTGCAAACAGAGGATCCGGAATGGGCATCGGTAAAATTCATCCCTTCACTTGCGAGACGGTCAATGCTTGGGGTTTGAATCTTTGATTCCGGATTTAGGGCGCTGACATCGCCGTAGCCCATATCGTCCGCCAGAATATAGACAATATTCGGCAACGTGCCTGTTCTATCCTTTGCGCTAGCGGTATACCCTGAAAATACCAAGAGTACGACTACGATGCTAATTGATCTTATATAATTACGGTGTTTCATTTTATTCTGTGTTGTCGAGGGTCCACCAAATTTCATGATCTGCTTTGTCCTCCCGCTCAATAGCTTATTACTTCCCTAGAGTAACATAACACCCTCCCCTGCGTAATCACGTGAACACCCGATGATGTACACCAAATAAAGCCCGAGAGCGGTTTGTTCACAAATTCAATTCGTTGCTGTCTTTTTTGCGTTTCTTTTTTCCGCCCTCTTTCGCCGTGCTCTTAAAGAGCATCGAAGAGTCAGACATGAAACGCGCCAGAAACGGATCCCGCAAGGTCCCCATTTTCCCAACGATATCCAGCGACAAGGGTTTCATTCCCAGCTTGAGCGCAGGCGATCCGGTTTTGAAACTGAAGTCCCCATGAACCGGATCCACAAACAGCGGATCGCTGGCCAGACTGTGATGGTCCGCTAACGCTGTTTTGTTACGCGCACGTTGTTTCATTAACAGTGATTCCCCGACCCCCGGCGCATTATGGTAGTAGAGATTATAATCCAGCCCGGCACCCACGCTATCGATACCGTAGTGAAAGCCATCGGATACCGAGCCACTGACGACATAGAATATATTGCGCGACAGATCCGACTCTGGATCGACGGTGTTGCCCGCCCGCCCTGTCAGTAGTTGGCTATTGACGAACACATTTCCTGTGGCGGTATTCAGCCCCTTGATGGTGATCCCCTGATTCCCCGTAGTGCCAAACAGAAGGTTGCCTTGAACCGTGGCACCATGGCTATCATCGTCGGTACGAATCATCGCCCCCTCCGGATGGTTATACGTCACGTTATGCCGAACGATGTTGCCATCGCCATTGGCTGACAGATAGATGCAGTTTCCATCGTGTAGTAACTTCAGGCAGTCATGCACTTCATTAAACTCAATCAGGTTTCCCCGCGCATGCATGTACGGCTCATACGCGGACCAGGCCTTGATGTCGGCGAGTGTAATCTCGTCCCAGCGAATCGTGGGAATATGCTCGCGCGTCCCTTCAGGAAATTTCCATTTGGCGAACGGATTGGCCTGACCCGTCTTTTTAAAAACGGGGGCAAAGAAACGGCGACGCACGCCTGCGATCACGATGCCGGTGTAAGCCTGATCGTAGACATGATTATGAGAGATCCGGTTATGCCCGCTCTGCCAGACAAAGATCCCCGGCGAATGTAGAAACAACTGCCCCACCCGGGTAATCTCATTGTTGTGGATGGTATTGCCTTTGTTGACATCCTTTTTGCCCGGCCCATAGCCGCACAACAGGATTCCGGTGCCGCCGAGATCCCTAAACGTGGAGCCCTCCACCGTGATTTCCTGACAAAACAGATCAAGCCGCACACCGTCGCTGCCGCTGTCGAAAAAAGTGCAGTTCCGGACGGCGCAATTGCGGGCGCCCCGAAAGCGAATCAACCCGTTCGCCTTGTCCCACATGTTCCAGTCGTGCTGAATCCCCTGGTCTTCCGGCAACCACTTCTGGCGATCTGCGTGAGCAAACCGAAGCCCGCTGAAAACAATGCCCTCGACAGGCCGGTCCTTCTTCCCGGCAACGGAAGCATCGTTCACGCCTTCCACCCGGATCAGCTCATCCAGCGCCGGGGCAATTACCTGATCGCCCGGCGTGCCCGATTCCGGCCAGTAATAGAGGATGCCTTCCTGCGCATTGAGCGCCCATTCACCCGGCTGATCCAGATCATCGACCCGGTTTTCCAGAACAAACGATCCACCCATACGGTATGTGGCCGGAACCGTCAGCCGGGCCCGTTTTTTCTCCGGGTCGACCGAGGCGATCCCCAGGTAATTGACCAACCACGCCCGAGTGGGCTGGCCGTATAGCTCCAGATCCTCCAGATTTTTACAGGGCTTGAGCACATCGCCCGTATAGGAAAACTCCAGCCGATGCTTAAGCTCGCCCGCATACATGCTTCTGGGCGCATCCACGTTCACACGAATCTCTTCAGACTGCGCCCGCTGCAAAAGCGTACTGCCATCGTAGAGACAATGGAAGAAGGCATCCCCCTTCGCCCACGGGACCTTCGCCTTCCAGACCTTGCCGCTCTGCAGGTCGGATTGTTGCCAGTTTTTGATGACACGACCGCCGCTGATCAAGGGACTCGCGCCCTCGGCCGCACGGTAGCGCGTCACCGCGCCCTCGGGTGCAGAATCCTCCGGCCCGAAGACCAGCGTTTGGTCCAGCGTATAAACCCCGTCCTGAATCACGACATCGATATCGCCCTTTTCACCTGCGGCCCGCAATGCCCGCACGGCATCACGAGCCTCTGGTAGCGAGTCAACCGTTCCGCCAGGCGACACTATAATCGTTTGGGCTGACAAGGCCTGAGCCGTCATGTCCAAAACGGAGATGCAGGCGACAGCACATAGGGCGGTCCTAAGGATTTGCTTTTTCACGTTATCTTTATTTCGTAAGGATGAAGGCCAGTCACACCCATTCGTCCAGAGTTTGGCATAGTCTGGTTGAGTTGCTCTGCCAATGCTTTGAGTTCGGATTCAGACTCATCCGCTGCGTCGCCGCCCAAAACCGACGACTTGTGTGGAGTCTCTTTGAGCCAATGCCGGTTCAAATAAACCGCACCGGTATGATACGGCTGACGAATATTATTTTTGATCACGTCTAAGGGTCTCTCTATTTTGTTCAGACTGTTTAGCTCAGCACGACGGACATACCGTCATAGGCAGGGATAAGACCTTCCGGTAGGAGCGTTTGCTCCATCTCTGCATGGGGGGGCTGCAGTTTTCGTGCGATATGGGTGAGAATGATTTTTGCATCAGGTTTCAGTACCTTTCCTTTCACAAGGGAATGGTTCATGTGGCGAATCATGCTCATGTCGTTATGGCTGAAAATTCGAGGATCTCCCGCTCCTTCGCCACAGGTGGCGTCCCAGATAATGGCATCGAGTCGCTTTTTACGGAGAGTGTTCCATGTGTTTGCCAGTAGCCAGGAACCGTCTGTCGCGTAGAGCCGCCTCAGGGTGCTACCGGTGTGGAGTTCGCCATCGATGCGCGACGCGAGTTGAGCAAAAGGAATGTGATTCATGAAGACTGTGTCGATTGATCCTAAAAAGAGTAGTTAGGATAATGGCGACTGCACGATCCCCGACCGGATTTGTCCGTGGGTATATTTTTCGGCGTTCTATTTATTTTTCTGATGCTGCTTGGATACCGCCTCAGGGTAGGCGTCCAGATAGCGCTCCATGCGCTCTTTCATCCTATTCAGCACAGACGCATACTCAGGGTTGGCAGCCAGATTGATCAGCTCTGTCGGATCCTTTTTCAAATCGTAGAGACATTCATAAGGACCGCCGTCTTCTTCATAGTAGGAGGCATATTTATAGCGTTCACTGCGCACGGCATACCAGTTATTGAAATGATAGAATTTATGTTCTGCGAAGATATCTTTGCGCCAGCCTGCCGGGGCGTCACCGGCCATAAGCGGCAAAAGAGAATGCCCCTGATAGACCTCTGGAATTTCAACGCCACCAAAGTCGACAAAGGTTGCCGGCAAATCGACGTTACTGACCAGCTCGCTGACCACTCGACCACGCTGTGCGTTGGGCAGCCTGGGATCATAGACAATCAGCGGTATACGTAAGGACTGCTCGTAGTGATTCCACTTACCAGCGGTACGACGATCTCCCCTCATATAGCCGTTATCGGCGGAGTAAACAATGATTGTGTTCTGATCAAGCCCCTTTGCTTTCAGCTCTTGGAGAACCCTTGCAATGGCGTGATCAATACCGGTAATCATGCGATAATACGCGCGGATATTGATCTGGTATTTTTCCGGGGTATCCCACCGCCAGAAGTATCGCTCATAATTGAGATTTCTCTTTTCTCTGAGAAAGCTCGGCAGTGCCTTAAAATAGCGCTCATCCCCAAGTTCCGGCCCGGGTATTTCCACATCTTCGTACAGTCCGTCAGCCGATTCCGGCCATTGGAAATGGTAGCCCGGTCGATGATCTCCGTCCTCAGCATGGGTCGCGTTAAAACTGACCGACATACAGAACGGTTTTTCAGCCGGATTTGATTTGATGAATTCGATCGCGGCATCCGCACACAGATCAGTCTCATGACGCAGCGTGCCATCCTGCTGCTTCTTAAGAAATGGATTACGCCCGATCTCCTGCATAAAATCAAATTCATGTTTCAACCCCGGCCCCCCAAATCGCATGCCGTATTTCCCAGCAAAACCAATCCGGTAACCGGCGCCCTTGAGCCTCATCGGATAGCTACTGGCGATAAACTTAGAGGGCACCGGTAACTCACCAAAATTATAACCATGCGTACGCTGTGTCAGTCCGGAGAACAGCGTCGCACGACTCGCCGCACAGATAGGCACTTCGCAAAAGGCATTTTCAAAGCGAATGCCTTGCGTCGCCAGGCGATCCAAGGTCGGGGTCTGAATGATCGTATTACCAGCGCAGCCGAGCACATCGTTGCGTTGATCATCCGCTAAGAAAAAGATGATGTTTGGTTTTTCTTCGGCGGCAACCCGCCCCGCGAGCAAGCCCAAAATGGAGGTTCCTAAAACAAACATCCGCAACCATCCAGCCAATTTGGCTTTCGACGCCGGACGCAGACTCCGCCCGCGCGGATCGGCTTTCGCATTGGAGTGATCGATGTTATCGACCGCTATAAATTGTTTCATTTCTTTACCCTCCTTTGTATCATTGTCGCTCTAAATTCGTATTCAGAGTGCATAGTTGCCCTAGTTTCAGCTCCAGCGCAACCAGTGAATTCCAGTCGAGCTTGGATCGCATTTAAAGCCGGTCAGTTCCGAATGGCACTCACTTAAGGATCGTTGCCGAGAGTACCAACGTGGGTGGGGCGGGATTTGGCTTCTTTTTTCCCAAGCAGAATTTCGAAGATGTCTTTTCCGTCAATGATCCGGTCCGTTGAAAGGCGGTAGTTGCTAAGCTTTGCAAACGTGGAAAGCGCATGCGAGCACGTCACAGGTTTTCCAGTCGTCATACTGATGGCATTGGACGAGCCAACTTACTCGCTTTTGCGATGAACTCCCAGCAGATCCAGGCGCCGATAAAACGTGGAAAGGCGGACGGAGAAGTCGTCAAAGTTCCGCCTCTCTCTTGACGACCACCCTGTCTCGGCAATAGCGCACAGACGTGGGAACGATTGCATATCCACTCGTCGAATGCTCGGAGTTCCCTCTCCCCACATGTTGCCCTGAATTCCCAGGATGTACTTTTCGTCCTCCGCCGACAGCTCGGCTGGTACCGGCTCATAATCATAGGTGCGCTTCAGAGAAAGCCCATTGTCGAGGTAATAATCCGGAAAGATCGAGATGACTAGGTTTCGCTTCTGACTCACCGCGCCGACAATTGCGTGCGGACTACGCCAGACCATCATTACTGCGCGACTTTCTCTTTGCAGTCCGCTCTCGATGATCTCGTCCCAGCCAACCATCCTGCGCCCCTTAGAAGCCAGAGACTTGTCGACCTTGCGGACGAACTGGCCCTGCAGAAGACCGACGTCTTTGTGGAAGGCAGTTCCCGCCTTACGATCCACTTTCACGCGAAATGGGTTAACATCATCGGGAAGTTTCTCGCCTGCGAGCCTTTCCATATTCGTTGTGCATCGCGGGCATTTACGCCAATGCTCGGCGGGAACTTCATCTGCACCGACATGAATGTAGGGAGATGGAAACAAGGCGATAACCTCGTCCAGAACATCTGTGACATACTCGAACGTTGAGTCCTTTGAGACGCACAGGGGGGCACTCCAGCCTTCTACGGGTTTGCCCGTGCACCCCAGTTCAGGATATGCTCTGATGGCCGCGCCACTGTGCCCGGGCATTTCGATCTCAGGCACAACCGTGACATGCCTGCTCGTCGCGTATGCCACGACTTCCTTGATGTCTGCTTGCGAGTAGAACCAACCGTCGCCTGATTTGCGGCTGTGATTCGACCGAGAACCCACTTCGGTCAGCTTGGGATACTTCTTGATCTCGATCCGCCATCCCTGGTCGTCGGTCAGATGGAGTTGGAGGATGTTCAATTTCTGGAGCGCCATTAGATCGATATAGCGCTTCAAGTCCTCCTTCGTTAGAAAGTGCCGGGCCGGATCCAACATATAACCGCGCCACTTGAATCGTGGCCGATCCTCAATCGACACGCTGGGGACGATCCATTTCCGTCCTTCGACTGTCTGCCGCCCCTCGATCTCTGGTGGAAGCAATTGACGCAGGGTCTGGACACCGTAGAAGACCCCGCTGGGGTTCGCTGCGGTAATCGTGACGCCCTTTGGCGTGCAATGCAGCAAATAGCCCTCCTCGCCCAAATCCACCCGGGAATCGTCAAGTTTCAGAACGACTCCCCCAGAAGGCATAGACCTCGGCGACGTGACCTTCAGGTTGAGTCCGGTTGCGGGCCTTAGAAGTTCAGCCAAATATTGGGCCGTGGCCTTGAGTTTGTCTGACCTCGCATAAATGACCGTACGTTCTGTCAGCTGATACCCGCCATCCAAATACTCCGCTCTCTGGGGTCTCGGAATGATCTGACAAGGGGCCTGCTTGCCTGCCTCAACCGCTATCAGCGGGCCCTGTCCGGCCAGAAATATCCCGCCCATTAGTAAGCTTGCTATTGCGTTTTTCATGTTCTCTTTCCTCTCTTTCAATTTTTGTGATGTCTATAAAACGGTGCGGCAGGCAAGCCTGCGGTATTAAACAAGGTGGAGGGCGGATTGTTGGCCCAAGCGTACCGAATGGCGACGGGCTGCTCTACACCTGTTGCGCTTAAGTTTATTGTATTCCCCTTCAAAACTGCGCTTGCGGGAATGAATCGTGCGTCCTCTCCGGCCAGTTCGAACCCACTTGGCCCATCTTTTTTCAGCACCAGCTGTTGAGCACAGCCGCCCGGATCAAAATGAACTGCCACCATTTTATCACTAAATCCGACATGACCAAGCTGAGGCCCCGCGGCGACAATTTTCTTTCCGTATACCTTTTTTAAGGCAACGAGTGCCAGACGCCGCCCCACATCCTGTTTGTTGGGCGGATGACCATTCTGCGCCATGCCGATATCGATACCAACCGCCATCCCCGTATTTGGGACAGTGCCCGCAACAGTTTGCTGAGCAGAACGCAAGGCTGCAAAATCCCACGGTCTTTGGTTCGGAGGAATTTCCTGGTTAACCAACTGCATCAGTAAAAACGGGAAGTCTCCCTGCTTCCAGTGACTGCGCCAGCCACGAATCAGTTTTTTCATCAAACCGGCGTATGCAGACGCATAACTTGCGTTGCTTTCTCCCTGATACCAGATCACCCCCTTGATCGTCATGGGGGTTAGCGGAAGAATCCGCGATGAAAACAACCGGCCAGCACCCAACGTTGACTGTGCCCACTGCATGCGGTCCATATCCGGAATGCTGTAAGTCGATTCCGGGCACTTCGGAAGTGCCCCCCCTAGCGCCTTGGCCTCTTTCAGCTCCTTTTGCCAGCCTGTCATGAGTTGCTGATGTTTGATTTGTAAAGGCAGCAACTGTTCTACGATCCGCTTGGCGTCATCCGTGGATGCAGCAAACTCAGGAGTGCCATCGAGTTCTGTACGCGGCGTCCATAACTGCGCCATCGTGCCTCCAACGGCAGCCTGAACCAGGCCGACGGGAACATTCAGGTGTTTATGCAGCTCCCGTCCAAAGAAATACCCTGCAGCGGAAAATGATTTCGTATTGTCAGGCGTACAGAGCTTCCAGCCTCCTGTTTTCAAGTCGAGCAGGCGGATCTGTGGGTGTTTTGCCGCTGAAACCTCCTTCTTCCAATTAAGGACTCCCCCAAATGACGGGCGGGGTTCCAGAGGCATCTCCATATTGGACTGCCCGGAACAGATCCAGACGTCTCCTGCAAGAAGGTTGGTAAGCCGAATCCTATTCTTTCCCTGAAAAACAAGATCCGGGAGAACTCCGGCTTTCTGTGCCGGAAGCATAACGACCCATGGCGTCTTTTCTCCTGCGCCAACCGTTTTGCCTACAACGCTATCACCAAGGTTGACAACGACGGCCTCACCCGCATCAGCCCAACCGCTAAGCCGCACCGGCACGTCCCGCTGCAGCACCATATTTGATGTAAGAAAGGGAGCCAGCTTAACGGCAGCCTCCAGGGAGTTTCCACACAGAAACACAGCCGCAACAACAATGAACCCACTGCGAAACAGAGATCCCCCGCTCACACTGTTTTTTACCCTGAAGTGATTACGCTCCATTATTTCATCCCAACCTCTTCATTGGTAAGCGCGTAAAGG
>DBBT01000017.1:0-13295 GCA_002292345.1 Opitutia bacterium UBA977
CCACTCCAGTTATGAATCACAATAAACAGAAAGAGGCCGATCAGCAGCGGGAATGCCAGCGGAAATGCCTTTTTCCCAACAACCGGCACCAGTAGATCGCGTAGTCCATCGATTAAACTTTCAATCACTGCCTGCCCTTTGCTCGGGATCAACTGAGGCGTACCAACCGAAAAACGAATGACCAAAATCAGCACAATTGAAATCACCCAGGTCGTTAGAATCGAGTTTGTGATTGGTAGGCCAAAAAGCTCCGTCAAGTGATACGGAGACGGGCTCACACCACCCGCAGCATGCAGCGCGGATGCCGTTCCAGAAAAAAGAAGGACTGTTGGTAGTAACTTGTTCACGAAGAACTAAAAAGAAAGTTGTTTGTTGCGGCGAGGAACCGCTGGAAAGGCGAACTTAATGGAGCCGCAACCTTATTGCGTCAACACCTAATGATTCTTTTAATCTTAGCATTAGTTGGACTTATGGCTTCTATCAATTCCACGTGTTATATCTAAACTTGCGCCGCAGTGCACATCGCCTAATTGTTATTCAGACTGCAGCATAGCCATGAGTAGCCCGACCAATTTAACCGACAGCATTGCACGCCTCCGCGACCGCAAGGGCGGCTCTAATATTGTCAGCGGAAAGCGCCCAGCAGCAAAACCACCTGCGCCGCGCAACAAACCAAGCAGCGAACGCCGATTCGCGACGGATTCGTTCATATTGTTTGCCTACATATTGCTAGGCATCGCGGCCGTCTGCCAGTTGATTCTCATCGTCTGGCTGGATATTATTTAAGCCCGCGCGGCTAGACCCGACGCGCCACCACCGAGTGGTAGCCATCCATCAATTCCTGGAAATAGGTCTCCATCTCGTGCGGCCACTCCGCCGCCGTGTCGATCTCCCACTCAGGGTGCGCCTGTAAATGCTCCACCGTCCACTCGTAGTACGGCAAATCGTCTGATCGGAAGCAGAACCGTCCGCCCGATTCCGTACGCCGCGCCACTTCATCCAGAAATGCCACCTGCACCATACGGCGACGATGGTGCTTCGCTTTAGGCCAAGGATCAGGGAACAGGAGCACCGTCATATCAAAGCGTATCCGCTCCGGCAGCACTTCTAGAAATTCACCCAATTCCGCTTTAAAAAAATGCAGATTCTGCAGCTGGCGCTTATCCCGTTTATCGAGACCCTTGCGAATCCGCCAAGAGATGAGATCAATCCCCACGCAGGTTTGCTCGAGGTTTTCCTCTGCATAACTCGTGAGCCAGTGGCCATGGCCACAGCCAGCCTCAAACAAGATGCGGTCGACTCCCTCCAGCGCAGCGCCACACTCCGTTCTCAACGCGGCCTTACGCTCTGTTTGTTTTTCCAATTCACGAGCATGCGCTGCTGAAATTTCCATAATGCCCGTTTATGCACCGCCACACTCGACAAGGTCAAGGCAGTTGAGACCCACAAATCCCCCGTCTCACGACGGAGGCCACCAAACAATCTGACCACGATCTGTTAGTCGGGGAGCACCATGTGGCATCGATCGTCAGATCGGGGAACAGCTGAGTCCGCGACCCGGCACAGGCACTGCGCCCATCACTCTTACACCCTGACCTAACCACTAGCATCGCGGGATCAACCAGCTGGCGACGACGATTCCTCCGCTTGCGACTGCTTATAGGGCAGACTAAAATAAAATTTAGCCCCCTGCCCCGCTTCGCTCTCGACCGAGACGCTGCCACCATGCTGTTGCACAATATGCTTGATGATACTCAACCCAAGCCCCGTGCCGCCACTTTCACGCGAACGCCCTTTATCCACCCGGTAAAAGCGCTCGAAAATATGCGGGATGTCCTTCTGTGGAATGCCAGGCCCGTCATCGGTAACCGTGCACAGCACTTTGTTTTTCAATTCATCATATCGAGCAGACACAGTTAGCAAGGTAAAATCAGGCGCATAGCGGAACGCATTTTCGATTAGATTATCAAACACTTGCTGAATCCTAAAGCGATCAAAGGCAAACTCCCCTACCCGCTCATCAAAATCCAGCTTGATTGACTGTTCTTGGGCATTCAGCCGCGATTTATACGGCTCTAACATCTCTTCTAGCAATTGCTGCAGGGACTGCATCGAAGTCTGTATCCGCTCCGGGTTGGACTCCAAGCGCGATAGCACCAATAGGTCCTCCACTAGTAAGTGCAGGCGCTGTGCATTGTTCACAATCTTATCCAAAAAGCGCGCACGCGTCTCTTCGGGTAAGGTGGCATGATCCTCGACCAGCGTTTCCGCAAATCCCTTAATAATCGTTAAAGGGGTGCGCAACTCATGAGACACATTGGCCACAAAATCGCGTCGCACCTCCTCAAGGCCCTTCAACCGGGTGATGTCATGCAGTACCAATAGCGTCGACTCTGTACCCTGCCCAGACACGCCACACACCGCCACGCATGAAACCTCAAACCAGAGGACCTCGCCTAGGCGCTCAACACTCACCTCCTGCCGCTTCGGGTTGTGGTCCTCGCGATACGCTTTTAAAACCTCTAGCAGACTGGTCGAACGCAACGCAGTCTCCACCCGTGCGCCCTTCAATGCTCGCGTTCGCTGAAATAGGCGCTGGGCCGAATCATTCACAAATTCAATTACATGTTGATCGTTAAAGATAATCACCGCCTCTTGAATCGACCCCAACAACGCCTCCAACTGATTCGAAAGCCCTGACTCCACGTCGGCATAACCACGATAGCGAACAATCAAACCATTTGTCTCCTTGATCAGCCCATCAAACCCCAAACGCTTCAACATCGAAGTTGGCTCATTCACCAACATACAACGATTCCGGCGGACCGCATCCTGTAACTCGCGCGCGATACGCCGGGTCTTCAACGCCGTCGTCAAAAGCACGATCAAAGCCGCACAAAGCAGCGAACTCAGAAAAATAACCATTAGATATCGACGGCACGGTAGCCGACCCCGCGAACGGTCTCGATCAAATGTGCATACGCCCCCAACTTTTCTCGAACACGGCGTACGTGCGTGTCCACCGTGCGCGTCTCTATATCAGTGTCATAGTTCCAAACAGCCACGAGCAAATGCTCCCGCGACTGCACGCGTCCCTTGCGCTCCATCAGTAGTTGTAACAAGCGAAACTCGGTCGCAGTCAGGGTCACCTCTACACCATCGATGCTCAACTGATGTAACTCTGCATCTATCAGCACCCCGCTGATTTCGATACGCGTGGACTTAGTCGTCTGTGTCACTGTCGCGCTACGTGCTAGAAGCTTTCCCACACGAATTGATAACTCTTTCATATTAAATGGCTTAGGCAAATAATCGTCCGCGCCCAGCTCCAAGCCTTGAATCCGATCTTCGGTTTCTCCACGCGCTGTCAGAAAAATGATAGGGACATGCTTCAGTAAAGGATCGGCACGCGCCATGCGGCACAGTTGCAAACCACTCAGCACAGGCATCATGATATCAAGAATCATAATCTCAGGCTCAAAGTCACGCGCAGTACTGGCAAATAACAAAGGATCATTCAATGCCTGACAGCGATAGCCTTCCTGCTCGAGTTTATACTTCAATAACTCTGTGACATCAGACTCATCATCGACGACTAGGATACGCTGGGCTTTAAGAGTATGCATACTGTGGAATTGAGAATAATTTATAACAAGCGTTCACCATCGAAAAGCAACGACCGTTCTTTAGGCACTTACACATTTCGCTAAAACAAAAAATAAGTCGCTCTACCTCAACGCTTAAACACTTAAAGAGAAGACACTCAAGAGATTTTACCCAGCGTCACACGATTGTCACGATCACTCCCCCTAGGTTCGCCCTCGCGAACCAAATTAGCAGCTCTCCACTAAGCTTTTTTCTTGTTCGCGCGACGCGCTTCCAGATGCACCATCAGGATGCTAATATCCGCAGGATTTACGCCACTAATACGATTGGCCTGGCCCAGCGTGCGCGGCATAATTTCGATCAACTTTTGCGCGCTCTCAGCCCTCAATCCTTTGACTAGAGAGTAATCAAACCTATCCGGGATGCGGATGTGGTCGATGTGCTTCATCTTCTCAATCTGCTTTCTCTCACGCTCAAGATAACCCTTGAACACGACGCGGTAGTGCACCTCTGCGCGCACCTCTTTAGATTCAGCTTTCAACGCTTGCGGAAAGTCGTCCTGCAAATGAGAACGACGCAAGTGAAGCGCATAGCTCTCCCCTGCCCTGAGTTCGTCTTCCAGCCGCTGCGTCCACTCAGCGACCTTAGCGGCCTTCGACTTAATCCGCTTTAGTCGCTGAATACCAACGAGTTGCAGTTTTTCAGAATGCTCCATTAAGCGTATTTCTGCACTCGGATGGTTAAACAATAGTCGATGCTCGGCACGGCTGGAAAACATCCGATACGGCTCTTTGGTTCCCTTCGTGACTAGGTCATCAATCAATACCCCCAAATACGCCTCGTGGCGCTTGAGCACTAATGGCTCACTGCCGCGCAACTTCTGCACTGCATTCACGCCGGCAATAAGGCCCTGCCCTGCCGCCTCCTCATAGCCAGACGTCCCGTTGATCTGGCCAGCAAAGAATAGATTCTCCACCTTCTTTGATTCAAGCGAAGGAAACAATTGTGTCGGCGGCGCAAAGTCATACTCCACCGCATACGCCGGGCGTAGCATGTGAACCTTCTCCAAGCCATCGATACTCCGCAGCATGTCCAACTGGACACTAAAAGGTAAACTGGTTGAGAGCCCATTGATGTACCATTCGTTGGTATTGCGCCCTTCTGGCTCAAGAAATAGCATATGCCGCTCCTTGTCGGCAAAGCGGACGAACTTATCTTCAATACTTGGGCAGTAGCGCGGGCCAGTGCCCTCGATCTGACCTGAGTACATCGGCGACAAGTGCAGATTATCGGTCACCACTTGCCGCGTCTCCGCCCCAGTGTAAGTCATCCAGCAAGACACTTGATCTTTACCCGGCAACCACCCGAGCTTGCGCTGCCCTGGATGTTCCACGTGGAACAGTTCATGCTCTGACTCACGGGCGCCCTGCTCGGATTGTTCCACGTGGAACACATTATCAACCCCGCGGGTATCATAAAAAGCAAACAAGGTCGGATCAGGATCACCCCGCTGCTCTTCGAGTTGGCTGAAATCGATACTACTCCCCAAAATACGCGCCGGCGTGCCAGTCTTGAGCCGCTCAAGCTCGATACCTGCCTCTTGAAAAGAACCCGAAAGCCCTTCCGCAGAGACATCGCCCATCCGGCCACCCTTATTGGTGTTCTTGCCCACGTGCATCAGGCCACGCAGAAAGGTCCCCGTAGTGACCACCACCGTCCTCGCATAGAAATCTACGTCGAGGTTGGTGCGCACGCCCACCACACGCCCGCCTTTATAGATAAGCCCCTGAACCATCGCCTGAAACAAGTCGAGATTGGCCTGAAGCTCGAGTACGTGCTTCATCCGGTACTGATACGCCTTCTTATCACACTGCGCACGTGGCGCCTGCACCGCCGGGCCCTTTGATGCATTTAACAAACGAAACTGAATCGCCGTCGTATCGGTATTAATCGCCATCTCCCCGCCAAGTGCATCAATCTCACGCACCATATGTCCCTTAGCCTGGCCACCAATCGCTGGATTACAGCTCATTTGAGCGACAGTATCTAAATTGCCAGTCAGCATCAAAACATCGGCACCCAGCCGCGCAGCGGCAAGGGCAGCTTCACAGCCAGCATGACCGGCTCCACAGACAATCACATCGTAGGGCTGGTTCGGCCCAAATTTTAATCCGCCACTCATTTTCCGATACAAAACTGTTTAAATAGACTGTCGAGCATACGCTCATTATCCACTTTACCAACTACCTTACCGATAGACTCCACAGCAGCACGCAAATCTGAAGCAATCAACTCAGACAAATCATCCTGCTTCATTTTCTGCGACGCCAGCTCTAATGAGTCATAAGCCTCACACAGCGCACTAGCATGGCGGGCATTGACGACGACACCATCGGTCGCATTCGGTTGCTGCACTGCAGACTCAATCGAATCTATCCAAAGCTCGCGAAACGCCTGTAGGCCAGCGTGCTCTTGCAGCGATATACGTGCGTGCTGAAATTCAGGCAGAAAATCGTGATGCTCGCATGCATTTGGTAGATCGATTTTGTTTTCAACCACAATTGTATTCTTAGGCGTCATTTGAGCCAGCAACGACTCGGGCAGGGCAGGGGAGGGCAACGAGGCATCCAGCATCAGCAAAAAGAAATCTGCAGTTTCAGCCTGCTCAATCGTATGGTTGATGCCAATTTGCTCAATCACATCACCGGCTTCATGCAGACCCGCCGTATCCAGAATCTCAATACGCCAAGGGCCCACCATTAAAAACGCTGAGATGTAGTCACGAGTCGTGCCTGGCATATCACTAACAATCGACCGATCTGAACCAGTCAGCGTATTAATCAAACTGCTCTTACCCACATTCGGCTCACCAATAATTAGCGCCTTAACACCCTCGCGTAGAAGCGCTGTATAACGTTGAGTATCAATTAGTTCCGAAATCTCAATGATTAACTTTCGCAGCTCTGCAGCAGGTCCTTGCTGATCCTCACTGGGCAAATCTTCTTCAGGAAAATCAATATATGCTTCGAGATGCGCCATGACACTCAGGAGCCGATCCGTCAACTCACTCATCTTACGCCCAACTGAACCGTGCAACTGTCGCTGCGCTACTTCGATACTGCGATCCGAACGCGCTCGAATCAGATCTGACACCGCCTCGGCCTGACTTAGATCCATCTTACCATTTAGAAAGGCAGTGCGCGTAAACTCGCCTGGCTCTGCCGGCCGGCAACCACGAGCAAAGAGATCCGCGATGATTTTCTGCACGATCAAGGGATTGCCATGAGGAGCGATTTCAAGCATCGCTTCGCCCGTAAAAGACTTACCCAGCTCGAAGTACGTGACAACACAGTCATCAATACTCGCACCAATTACATCCTGGTAAGTGCCAAAATGAGCATAGCGCGGCGCGAGAGCTTGCTCGCGACCTAAAATTTCAGCCGAGAGGCCCGAACAAGCAGGACCACTCAAGCGAATCACCGCGATGGCTGATTCGCCAGCCGGAGTCGAAAGAGCAACTATTGTATCAGTGGCGGGCATAATGCCGCAAAGTTCGTCACATATGCCGTGGCGTCAAGTACACATCTGCAGCGCTCTATTTAGCGATAAATGAGTTCCCATCTAGAGTAGGGCACGTAGAGTGAAAAATAGACCCATCCTTGATGGTTTAAAACCATAAAAATACACCCTTCGTAGTAGGTGAGAGCTCAAACACTTCTGCAACCTACAACACGGGCAGGGAGGGGGGGGCACTGTAACTCGATATCTTTAGCTAGATTACACTCAGCATACTCGCAGCATTAAGCTTACGTGAGACCTGACTATAACTCACACCTTTAGTTCTACTCGGGTTGAGCTACTTCACCAGTCAGTGACTCTCCGCCGCGGACCTGAACTTTGGACATGATCAATTCTGCCAACTCTGCAGCTAGTTCTGGGTTATCTTTAATGTGTTGCTTCGCAGCCTCGCGACCTTGGCCGATCATTTCGCCTTTATATGAAATCCATGAGCCCTTCTTCTCGAGCATCTTATGCTCGACGCCTAAATCAACCAAAGAACCCGAGTGCGAGATGCCTTCGTTGTACATGATATCGAATTCGGTCTCCGTGAATGGGGGAGCAACCTTATTTTTGACCATCTTAATACGCGTCCGGTTGCCGACCACCTTGCCCGACGACTCTTTAATCTGGCCGATTCGACGAATGTCCATACGAACCGAAGAGAAGAACTTCAGCGCACGGCCACCAGGCTGAGTTTCAGGGCTCCCAAACATAACACCAATTTTTTCGCGTATCTGATTGGTGAAGAGAACCACACATTGTGATTTGCTAATACACGCGGTGAGACGGCGCATCGCCTGACTCATCATACGTGCTTGAAGGCCGACGGTCGTGTCACCCATCTGACCATCCAGTTCGTGTTTAGAAACGAGGGCGGCGACCGAATCGACCACGATAATATCGACCGCACCAGAACGAATCAGTGTTTCAGTGATATTTAGTGCATCTTCGCCACTTTCAGGCTGCGACACCATTAAATTTTCAAGATCAACACCCACCACCTTCGCATAGCGTGGATCAAGCGCGTGTTCCACATCAATAAATACGGCGTTGCCGCCTTGCTTCTGAGCTTGAGCAATAATGCTCAAGCAAAATGTCGTCTTTCCAGAACTCTCGGGCCCGTAGATTTCGCAGACACGCCCACGGGGGAGACCGCCAATCCCTGTGGCCAGGTCAATGGCGATCGAACCAGTGGAGATGACATCAATCTCCATTTTTGTCGCTTCGCCCAGTCGCATAATAGCGCCATTTCCGAACTGCTTATTAATCCCCGAGAATGCTAGATCCAAGTTTTTGCGATCCGCTTCGGGATTGCGTGCTATTTTTTTAATTTGTGCTTTTGCGGCCATATCAGTAGTGAGTTTGTTGTTAGTGTTGATTTATAAATTAGATTGAGTACGACTTTGACGATGGCAAGTTTAAATGATAATTTGTTCACTATATTAGTGGCCCACTCAAATCAGCAAGAATTCGGCTGCTACCTACAGACGCAAAGGAGCACATCGAAGATCTGTATCACTAGCGAGGGCTTGGAAGCCTTGCTTTTCAAGGGTAGCGCACGCCCTAATACCCGCGAGGATAATGTTTTTCGGACGCCGTTCATGAAATGGTTGCATGCTGTTCAAAACATGTCGTTTAAAGAAAAATGGTCACAACTAGCGTCACAAGGCACTAATTTCCAACAAGCCGTCCGGCGCACGCTGCTCGAAATTCCACTAGCGCAGCGAGTGAACTACAAAGCAATCGCCACTCGTATTGGGCAACCTACTGCCAGTCGCGCAGTCGGCTCAGCAATTGCAGCAAATCCCATTGCATTACTTATTCCATGTCATCGTGTAGTGCCTGCAGTGGGTGGCACTGGAAACTATCGCTGGGGCTTTGAGCGTAAACTTGCACTCGTGGAGGCTTAGCAGTTAGAAAGGGCCGACCTGTATCAACTATTTCAGTAAAACTATGCCGACTAACAAACCAAAAACTCCAGTGCCCGATGGGGTGCGCTATGCTCGTTGGGCAGGGCATGCCCTGGGATGTATTTTAATCTGCGCAGCAATTGTCTCTGTAATCCGAGGTCTAGAGGGGACTTTCAATAGCATTAAAGCCAGCTACTTCATCCTGTATGGTTTCGTGCTAAATATCCCATTTATACGGATCTCAGATGCTCGGTGGAAATTGATCTACGGGATGTTGGTTTTTTGTTCGGTCGCCTTCGTCTTCGTGATGGTAGTATCGGTCATGTTTAACTACATGGATGCGGCAGATCGCGGCGAACGCCTTGGGGTGCCGGGGCTTGAGGGTACTTTAATCTTTCTAGCGCTCATGCAAGTACCAGCCGTCCTGTTTCAACGTAGGCCTGACTTAATTGACTAAATGGGCGCACGGTACAAACACGTCATCTGGGACTGGAACGGCACACTACTCAACGACACCGAGCTATGTGTCGATGTGCTCAATGCATTACTTGCCAGGCGGGGCAGGGCGCCACTCTCAGAGCAAGACTATCGCAATCATTTCGGGTTTCCCGTCGTTAACTTTTACGACTACCTCGGCTTCGACATCGATACAGATAGCTTTGATCGAGTCAGCCGTGAATTCATTGACGACTATCAAGCGCGCTGTTTTGACGAATGTAAATTACATCCCGAAGCAGATCAAGTTCTCACAGATCTTGCGCAACTGGGCATGAGCCACTCGGTGCTTTCGGCCGCAAAACAAGAAGCACTCAACGAAGGCATACGCCATTTCGGCATCCGAGCACACTTTATGGGCCTGATAGGCACAGATAATATCTATGCCCAAGGAAAAGTCGCACAAGGCCACCATTGGATCGAACAACTCCACTGGCAGCCAGATGAGATCGTCTTGATTGGAGATACCTTACACGACTTTGAGGTAGCCGAAGCCATTGGTACGCATTGTATCCTGATGGCACATGGCCACCACAGCTCCGAACGACTAGACCAGACCGGCGCGCCAGTGGTGCATTCGTTGCGGGAACTAGTGCAACTGCTACGATCGCCGTGATACCTTCGTCGTTAGGGCATTGACCACCACCTAGGCTCCACCTACTGTAAATAACACAATGTAGGCAGGCATTGAAAAATACAATTGCCAGAAATCAGTTTAAGAAGTGAGTTAGCCGACATATTGAAATTAGGCAAACTACCTGCGCCTAAGCAATCGACACACTCCAACGCGTTTCTGATGAACCCCACTCAGGGTGTTCTCCGCGAACAGAGCCACTTTCACCATTTTATGGACATTGCTATTGTCACTGGGGCTGAAACTCCACTCGGACTTCGCTTGATCGAAGACCTTATTCGCCAAGGGTGCCGCGTGCACGGGATCGGCAACAATTTTTCACACGTCACTTTTGCACATAAGCATTTTGTTGCACATGCAATTGACTTGAGCGATCTCGAAGTAGTTGCCCACACTGCCGCAGCCATTATCGAGCAGGAACAGGCTATTCATATCCTGATCCATGCAATCGATGTGACGCCAGGTGCTATCTTTGAGCAACTACCCGTCGGCAACCTCGAAGCCATCCTTAAGGTCGGACTGCTTGGGCCCGTAATGCTCACACGCATGGCTTTGCCTAACCTCCTACGCTTTCGCGGCCAACTGATTAACATTATTCCAGCTAATAAGAGCGGCCACATCGCTAGCGCAGTCAACGCCCTCATCGAAGGCGGCTTGCGTGAGATGAACACTGCATTGTTTGATCAGGCACGCGATGCTGGTCTGCGCGTAACAAATCTCATCCTTCGGCAAAATACAGTGACGGATGATGCGACCTTCACTGATAAGCACTTGCAAACCCGCATCGATGCCGAGCATGTCGCCCGCACTGTCGAGCAATTGCTCAATCCGAACGAACCAAACGTCCCCAACGAAATCACTCTACATCCGCGCCTCAGTGGCGCCGCTGAGGAAATTTTGCCTGAAACCGCCTTACCCATCGATCCGTACAATTCCGTGGTGCTACCTCCGCAAAAGTACTGCCCACCAGAACAGGAGGCCATTCTCACTAGAGAACCGGACCAAATCGAGCGCACCATTCCTTACACAGATGAGGAAATAGAGGAGAAAATCGCCTCAGCTATCGAGGACTATGAATCTCAGACTGAGCGCCACAAAGAGCCTAAGGGGAATAAGAAAAATACGCGTAAAGATGGTGACCGTGAACTGAAACAGTCTCGCTCCGGGTCAAGAGAACAGTCTGACCAGCCAAAAAAAGACACTTTAATAGGCGGGGAGCAATCGGACCAACCGAAATCACGTCGTGGTCGTCGCCGTGGCGGACGCAACCACAATAAGAGTCGCGAACAACAACAAGAAGACGACACTCCAAATAGCAACCATGAGCGCAACAAGTCAGCCTTTAAGGAAACCAAATCTCTAACTGGTGACAAAAATAAGTCCTCCAGATCTAAAAAGGACAAAAATTTAGAGAAAACGCCACGGCCTGGACGTAATCGTAGCCGCAAGCCTGTTGTTAGGCCTGATGAAAAATACGCGGCTTACAAGCCATCTAGTACTCCGGCAACTGAACCCTCCAAAGCTAAGCCTAAACAGCCCAAACAAGATTCATTCCAACCCCGAGAAGTCGTGCTTAAAGCGCCAAACTCTAAAAAGAAGGCTGCCAAGCCGAAAAAAACACCAGCGAGCAAAGCACAAAAGCAACTCGTATTGGTATCTGACACGCCCGCAGTGAAGAAAAAAGCAGCAAAGAAAGCGGCTAAAAAGACCACTAAGAAAGTCGCAGTCAAAAAAGTAGCAGCCAAGAAAGCGGCTAAAAAAGCAGTGGTAAAAAAGACAGCCACAAAGAAAAGCACCCCAAAGACTCCTGCAAAAAAAGTGACCAAGAGGGCCGTCAAGAAAGCAGCGAAAAAAGCCGAATAGAGTAGGGGACTTGCTGGTTACCACTGAAACCCAATTGCGTTGAGAAACGCACTGGCAATAATATTATGCCCGACGGCATTGGGATGCACGCGATCTTCACAAAGTTGCGAAGTATGGTTGTGCTTCAACCAAACATTAAATGCAGCCTGCAGATCGACAAATCGCAACTCATTGCGCTCAGCAATTGCACGAGCGGCGGCTCCATAGTGATCCATCAACTCGCGCATCGGCTCTTTTGCATTCGTCTCCAAGAAGAATGGTGACATTATCACCATGCCTTGCACCTGAGGTAATGTGCGCTCGACCAACCCCTGCAACTTCTCGCTGTAGGCTGACAACGACACTTGCTCATCAAGTGGAGTATCAAACTGACGCCAAACATCATTAATCCCGATCATAACCGACACCCAATCTGGTTGATGCGCTAATACATCCACATCCCAACGCACTTCTAAATCCGTCACACGGTTGCCCGAGATGCCCGTATTCAAATAACGAACCTTTACCTCGGGATGATGCGCGTCTAATAGAGCCTGCACTTGAGCCACGTAACCAGCGCCAAGGTCCGCGCCGCCTGATTCACGATCTCGGCAACAATCAGTAATTGAGTCACCAACAAAAAGTAGGGTGGTTGGTTTAGTAAACAGCATATAATTTTAAAAGTTGTATTTTGCCAGCAACACAAGGGCTTAAATAGGCCAGTCCCCGTTCTGAATACGTGTTGCTGAGAAGCGCTCGAAGGTCGCTTCTGTCATTTCATAAGCCCACACATCGCCGAGACACACCCCGGACTCGTTGAAGCATTCGACGCGCACGCGCACATACTCATTATGCTCATTGGGTCGATTGGGTTTAAATCCTTCCAGCACATCGAGTTGAAAAAAGTCTGCTGGGCGCAGGAATGTCAGCACATAGCCCTGCACCCATGCATCGCCACGTAAAAAAACTCCTGGATAACCAACATGTAAATCGTAGAGCTCACCGCGAATCTTAGCTGGAATCGCCAAGTCAACCTTACCCTCACAGAACTGAGACCAATAAGACCCACCCGGCTTAAGAGTGCCATATACAAAGACTTTTTGCGTGCTATTCTCCATAACTTTTACGGGGGCCGTTCGAGCCCCCGATCACAGGCAAGGATGCCAGTGCGAATCAATGTGACCGATCGATCTCAAACTACTTTTCCGGCTTTGACCAGAATGAGTTGCTGAGGCGATAATTTAGAC
>DBBT01000017.1:13340-13820 GCA_002292345.1 Opitutia bacterium UBA977
ACCGCATCTAACGAATCTGTTACCATTGTCTGCATATTCTAGGTTTACAATCCGCGCTAGCTCAACATTCTCCGCACTCCTCATGAACCGGGTCTATATCAAAACCTACGGGTGCCAAATGAATGAACGAGATTCCGAAGCAGTCGCTGCGATGCTACGGGGGAAAGGCTATGCCTTAGTCGACAACGAAAAGGAGGCCGACGTCGTTCTACTCAATACTTGTAGCGTGCGCGATCAAGCCGAGCAAAAAGCGATTGGCAAAGCTGGCCACCTCGCAAAGCGTAAGCGTAAAGACCCCAACTTCATTATCGGTGTAATGGGTTGTATGGCTCAAAATCGTGGTGGCGCGCTACTTGATAGCTTGCCAGATCTAGACCTCATTGTTGGTACCCAGAAATTCCACCGCGTGCCCGATCATTTGACGAATATGATCGCTACAATGCAGGGACAGGGTCCACGCCCCGCCTCTATTATTGACCT
>DBBT01000017.1:13870-24844 GCA_002292345.1 Opitutia bacterium UBA977
GCCTTTGTCAGCATCATGCAGGGCTGTAACATGAAGTGCTCGTATTGCATCGTGCCAAAAACACGTGGCGTTGAACGCGGTCGACCAATGGACGAAATCATTGATGAGATCGAGAAGCTGGCTGCCAACGGCACGCGTGAAGTAACACTTCTCGGCCAAATCGTGAACCAATACGGGATTCGAGAATTTCCATTCGTAGACAAGAAAAGCCCTTTCGTGCAATTACTAGAACGCGTTCATGAAATCGAAGGTATTGATCGCATCCGTTTCACGAGCCCACACCCAGTCGGCTTCAAGCAAGATCTGATCGACTGTTACGCGCGTCTACCAAAACTGGTTGAATATATCCACTTCCCTATGCAAAGCGGGAGCAATCGTATTCTCAAAGCGATGCGTCGCCCGTACACCATCGAGAAATTTAAAAGCATCATCGCCGAGCTTCGTAAAGTGCGGCCAGATATGTATATTTCGACAGATATCATTGTTGGTTTCCCTGGTGAAACTGACGAAGACTTCGAGCTGACTCGCCAAGCTTTTGAAGAGGTTGGTTTCGATATGGCCTATTTATTCAAATACAGTGTTCGCCCCGGCACCACAGCTGAACCTCTAGGTGATCCAATCACGAAAGAGCAAAAAGAACAGCGCAACCAAATCCTTCTCGAAATTCTTAGAAAAAGTTCACTCGCTCGAAATGAAGCTCTGATTGGAAAAAATGAGGATGTTTTGTTCGAGGGTCCCGCTAAGAAGGGCGACAATATGTTTGTAGGCCGCACAGCGGGTAATCGGGTTGTCATTGTTAAGGCCAGCCCGCGCTTAATCGGCCAAATCGTGCCGGTTCATTTCACTCGCGTCACAGCTAGCACCTTGTTTGGTGAACTTGTGCTTGAAGGGGTGGAAGCAGGGGTGAATGTAACAACGTCAGTAGCCGTTTAGGCTGAGAATTCCCCGATTACCTGGGCATTGTCGCTACCTTCTATGAACTTTTTGGGAAGGGTGCTAAGGTTAATTGATCGAGTACTGATTCGCACCGAGCTTAAAATCGACTTAAAGGGCGCGACTACCTTCAAACTCTGAAATCACGATCAGTATGGCTTGGGGTTAGTCGGATCTGTATATTGATCAACTCTCTACCTCGAACGCTTCGAGAATGGATTCAATCGATCGAATTGATTGCGGCGGGAAAAAACTGTTAATCTTATAGATCACTTGTTGGATCAACCCGTCTGGACACGATGCTCCGCCAGTTAATAGAATGCGCTTTGGATCAGATAATGTGCTGAGAAAAGGCCGGACCACCTCGCTTTCATTGGGGACATTAGTCAAATTGTATGGAAAAATATAGTGTCGGATTTCATCCGAAGTTAAAATATTGGCCTCGGATTGAATATAATGGGCATTTTCACCAAAACGCGCCTCACAAACACGGTACAGTTGAAAGGTGTTTGAGCTGTTTTTTCCCCCCACAACCAGCGCCGCATCGATCGGTTGCTCAACCGCTTTTTGAAGCGCATCTTGATTCACTTGGGTCGCATAACAAAGTGTATCGCCTTTACCCTTGGACCATAAATGTTCAGCCACCTGCGCTTCACCATAGCACTGCACCATGAACTCCCGCAGAAATTCGATAATAGTAAGCGTCTCATTGCGAAGTAAGGTGGTTTGATTCACCACCGCTAACTTTTCCAAATCTTGCTCCGGATCAAAGCCTTTCGAGTGCAAGCCCTTAAAAGATTCTTCAAACAGTCGCTTTTTCTTAACACCTTGTGCCTGAATGACTTCAGTCAAAAGTCTAGCGTGCTCCATATTGCGAATCATTAAAGCCGGACCATGACTGGCACTATTCGAGAAAGTAGCCTTCGTTTCTTCATGTTCTGACTTCCCATGAATGATTACCGTGAAACCTTCTCTAGCATAACGGCGTGCCGCTTTCCAAACCTTCTCAACCAACATGCAAGTGGCGTCATTTTCTCGAATGCTTAGTCCGCGGCGTAATAGACGAACTTTATCTTCATTGGTCGCACCAAATGCAGGAATGACAACAATATCATCCGCGGTTAACTGATTCCAAAGCGCATTCGGGTTGTTTGGATCTGAAGTTATACTTCCATCAACACAGAAAGGTAAGCCCTTGTCTGTCTGTAAGTAACGAATACCGCGTGCCAATAAATCCTCATTCACAAAGGGATTATGAATTAATTCGCTGAGCATAAAAATACGCTTCGTTGGGTTGGTTGCCACGGTTTCGTAAGCACGCTCAATCGCGTTTTGAACGCCGAGACAAAATCCGAAATGACTCGGGATGACATAACTCACAGCTCCAAAGTCGATCACTGCCGGCGCGCCGGCAGTTTTTTCCTTAGTGCGTCGCGCCGCCTTAATCGCACGGCATAGCTCACTTTGATATAATTCTTCTGATTGTTGATCGATATAGACCCCACGATTTCGCTCTTTCGCTGTTCGAAACCGATAAATGTACTCGGTTTCGGTTGTATCTAAATTCGGCACTCGAACTAAATCAGGTTCTATTACCTGTAGAACTTCAGTAAGGAGTGGCGAAACGTTCAACTGACCATTCTCTGATTCAGCTTGAATCTCATCCAAGCTGCAATAACGCCCATTCTTAATGGCTGCATCACTTTGAAGTGCGCAATAAATCAACAATGATTGATCTGCAACCGTCTGCTGACTCAATAAATACGCTTTACCAGCGACACCGGTAACTGCTCCGACACAGTCTTCCGAAAACTCACACACTTCCCCTGGTCTACATGTATATGTCGGTTCAGCGCGCTGCTCGGCATTAATTTGCACCAATAAACGATTGCGCCGATCAAATACGAGTAAAACTAGAAGTGATTCATCTGGGGCTTTCATACTATTAAGTTGCTTAATATTAACTACTTCCAGTGAAAAACAATTGGTTTCTCGATTTCCTTATTTAAGCTGTGGTGCACTGGGCAATTTTTTGCCGCTATTTCAACTTGCCACATTTGATCATCGTTCAACGCTATCGGTAACCAAACCTCGGTTGTTAATTTCGCAATACGGCGGGGTAAATCCGCCGACATCTCTTTTTGCACTTCGATTCGCATACCAGTTAAATCCAAACCTAGCGCTTCCATCTGCATCCCAATAATTGTCGCAATACAAGAACCTAGAGCTGACGCACATAAATCGGTTGGTGAGAAACTCTCTCCCTTACCATTATTATCGACCGGGGCATCCGTTTTAAACGTCTTACCTGACAAATCGTGCACTAGCTGACAGCGCAACTCACCTTCATAATTAATTTTTACTTTTACCATTTCCGAAGAACTGTGCGCAAACACCTCGTTCAGGTCAACTTTACGTAGCGAACCAGTGAAATGTATTCTGCGATTGCACAGAGTGTCATCCGTTCTAACCTATAGTTCTTTTAAAAACGGTCAGCAGCCCATACTTCATTATGTTTCAGGTCAATTTTAGCGAACAAAGCATGCACGAGCTTAACCAGCTCGATACACGCTCACAGATGCTCCTCATCGAGGTCGTCAGTGGTTTAACACAGGCACAACTGGACCATCCAAATGATGAGCTCGGGCGCTTTAATCGAAACGGTAAAACCTATTATCGAGTTCGGGCCGGCGAATTCCGTATCTATTTCGAGCAGGATAAAGATGGTTTATTTGCCCACTACATTCTTCATAAAAATACTCTTTCGGATTTCATTTTTAGGTTCAAAATGCCAGTATCTGAAGAGTTTCTAGTCGAACAGCACGATTCTTTTTGGAAGTATCTGGAGTCGATTCGCCATAAGGATGAGGGCTCCAAATAAACCATCGTTACCCAATGAAAGATCCTGAAAAGCCACTCGCTCATCAGTACGCTGACTCTGGAGAGGCAAGCCATATCTACCTACTGCCCAACAGCTTAACGGCTGGAAATCTTTTTTTTGGATTTTTAGCAATTATGCGCTGCATTGAGGCTAATTATGCAACAGATCCAGCGATCATTAATGGTCATTTTACCCAAGCGGTGTGGTTTATCTTCTTCGGTGTGGTTTGTGATGCGTTTGATGGCCGTGTCGCGCGCATGGGGGGTCGCGAATCGTTATTTGGTATAGAGTTCGATTCCATTGCTGATGTTATTTCGTTTGGAGTCGCACCAGCGATGATGATGATCTTTTTGATTCTAAAACCAACAGAGCAATACGATGGTGTCTTACCTGTTAGCCAATTAATTGGGTTTATTTATCTACTTTGTGCTGCCGTGCGCCTGGCTCGGTTCAATGTTTTAACTCATCCGATGCTTACGCCATCAGAACGCTTAAAGGGCACCAAAGACTTTATTGGGTTACCCGTTCCAGCTGCTGCTGCAATGGTAGCCTCGTTGGTTTTGGTCTACACAAGTTTCGAAAGGTCTGGCTATGAAATGCATGGTTTTGAACTGCTAATGCCGCCCCTGATGCTCGCTGTCGCCTTTTTAATGATAAGCAACATTCCGTATCCAAGCTTCAAGGAAATCGATTGGCAGACTAGCACGCGCTTACAGACCTTTATTTTATTTATCTTTTGCTTAGGTATAGCCTTCGTTTTTAAAGAGCTCTTCTTTGCATGTTTTTTCTTCGTTTACATCATCTTTGGCCCAATTAGATACTTATTCCGTTTTTACAGGACAAAGAAACAGCTAGAGGAGATAAAATCACCCTCTGGTGAATAACTCGTTAATTACTGTGAAATAAGCGTGGAATACAAATAAAACCAACTATTCATTCACCTTTATACCGAAGGTTTCACTTTTATATTAACAGCAAAAATAACCTCTAAAGGCTTACTTAATAAATACTTGTTGAGTTATTACAGCTCATCCACACACATATTAAGAAGAAGAGATTTATATATTAAAAAAGAGACTAGTATATAAGCATTGCCAGTAACTCTAAAATCCCAAAAATTTATACCATGAAGTTCAAGATCAATCAGGATCATTTTAGCAACGGCCTCCAACAGGTTCTCAATGTTGTCGGTGCGCGTGCCACGATGCCCATTCTCAGCAATGTGCTGATCGAAGCAGAGGAGGGGCATATTTCGTTAACCACGACTAACCTCGATCTCGGGATTCGCTGCCGAATTAAAGCAGACGTTTCTGAGCCGGGCGGCCTCACGTTACCAGTGCGTAAATTGGCGACCATTATTCGTGAATTACCTCAAAACGAAATTTTCATCGAAACCAGCGATAACAACCAAGCGAAGATCACTTCCGGTGGTTCGAACTTTAAAATAATGGGTATTAGCACGGAGGAATTTCCACCATTACCATCATTTGAAAACCGACACGTCTTCGAGCTATCTCAGTCTGAAATCGTAAGCATGCTTAAAAGTGTTTCTTATGGTCAATCCAGCGATGAGAATCGTTACATCTTAAACGGTGTATATTTTAATTTTGCGGACGAAAAACTAACTCTCGTCGCAACAGACGGGCGACGTCTCGCGTTAACCGCTCTGGACACTGAAATAAGCGAAGACAATGTCGGCAGCCTCATTCTTCCAGCCAAAACAGTCGCTGAGCTTGAGCGCTTAATGGGCAAAGGAGATAAGGTTAAAATTGCTTTCAACGACCGTCAGGCGGCATTTGAAATTAGCATCGAAGACTCTAGTGATACTGGCTTGGTTGATCATCTTTATCTTGTTTCGAAAATTGTTGAGGGTAATTATCCAAACTACCGACAAGTTATTCCGAAAGAGACAGAGCACCGCGTTAAAATCGAACGTGAACTTATGTTAGAGTGTGTGCACCGTGCGGCCCTCGTCACATCTGACAAGAGCAATTCCGTGAAGCTCAAGGTCAGTAAAAACCTTCTTGAAATTTCAGGTTCAAGCACCGAATACGGGGAATCGCATGAATCAATGGCGATCGCTTACGATGGCCCAGAAGTGCAGGTCGCATTTAACCCCCAGTTCCTTATCGAACCATTGAAGGCGTTGACGAAGGATGAAGTGTTTTTCGAATTCAAAGATGAGCTCAGCCCTGGTCTCTTTAAGACACTCGATAACTTTATCTGTGTGGTTATGCCCTTGCGCTTAAATTAATTCTAAGACCAACAGGCCCGCGCTGTTATATCATTTATCGCCGAGCGAGTGAGCTATTGTCTCCCTCGCTCGTTTGCGTTTATAATGCCGATAAAGATGAAAATGGAACAAGCGCTGACATCTAGCATCAAATAAATACAAACGGATCTATTTTTATTAAATTTAACATGTTTGGTTTCACTCAATCAACCCTTCAGGTTATCCTCTTCGGAATCGCTGCTGTCGCAGTTTTATTGTCTCACGTCGGACTTCGTAAGGGGATTCCAACCTTCACTATTATGGGGCGCTGGTTGCGGTGGATACTGTTTGCAGGTTTATTTTCGTATTTTCTCAAAACAATGGAGATATCTTTGCGGCCGGATTGGGTGCATTTTATTACCGGAATTACACTCTGGTTCGTATTGGAAACAGGCTATTATTGGATCGCGATTAAAGCACTAAGCCAAAGCGATATGCCTTTATTCCCTAGTTTTAAACTCAATAACGATGGCGATGAATGGCCAGCGGATCCGTTATTAATCGAAGTCAGACAATGGCTTCGGAATGTTGAATTTAACCGACTCAGTGCATTGAAAGCAGAGCTTTTTGAAGAGACTTTTTTACGTGCGTCGATTTATGAAAGTTCTGACAAACTAACACGGCTACAAATATTGTTCATCCCAAAACGTAAGGGTGGGGCGACTGCCTGCTATACCTTAAGCACGAACGGTGAAAACGGCCGCAGGCTCGTTACAGATAATTTATTTCTACCTTTTGGTGGTTATTATCCGGAAGCTTGGGACATTGTGCGCAAGCCATTAATCGGTTCTCTAAAACGATTACTTAAATTGCACCGACTGCGCGTAATAAAGAGCAACCTAAAACCAATTCCCTTCGAAGATACACCGCTCGAGGAGTTAAATGATCAACAGCGGATCCTAGAACGCTTCAACCTTGAAAATGGTTTTTTAAACCCCCGCCAATTCCAAGCAGAGGTAGGAAAAATATCGTATGATGGCCGCTATCGTCTATGGAAAGAGATGTGGTTGCTCGCTTACCTAGGCAGGTCAGTTACTTAATTTAATTAAGTGTAAAAATCCCGACTATTTTATAATTCAATAGATGGTTGCTGAATAAAAAGGACAAGGCACAAAGGAGCCTAAAAATTAACGTCATGAAGAAGACATTTTCGATAAACGATCGTAAAAAAACGCCCGCCCGCGTGATTGAAGCAATTAAATCAGAGCTGCGGAAATATGTGAAACGTGAGCGTAAAAAGAAATTACCCGAAGGTGTGGATTTTTGGGATTTCGATTGCAAGGTTGGTGAATCTGCGGAAAAGGCGCTACCACTGCATGTGGCCGAAATTAATCAAGCACTCGATCATGCGCAGGCCGATGACTGGCAATCAGTGTATTTCGAGATCCTCGTAAAACCAGGCATACGAACGCATAAAGCCAAAACATCCACCAGCGAGTTGTAATCAACAAAGACAAAAAAGCCCCCTACAACTAGGAGGCCTTAATTTGATAAAAGTTGCTAGGCTTTTACATCTCCAACTGAGGGCGGTCTGCCTTAGGCCAGTCGATGTGGTAGAACTTACCGCGTGGCTCATCAGTGCGCTCATAAGTGTGTGCGCCGAAGAAGTCGCGTTGAGCTTGCAGTAGATTTTGTGGCAACCGTGCGGTGCGGTAGCCATCGTAGTATGAAAGCGCAGAGCTGAAAGTTGGGATAGCGACACCGTGCTGGGCTGCGAGCGCCACCACCTTGCGCCAACTGGCCTGTGCTTTGTTGATCGCACCAGTGAAGTAGGGATCCAGTAGCAAGTTAGCCAGCTCGGGGTCGCGAGCGAAAGCTTCAGTGATCTTTTGCAGGAAGGCCGCACGAATGATGCAACCACCGCGGAAGATCTGTGATATCTCACCAAAGTTTAGCTCCCAGTCGTATTCCTTTTGCGCTTCACGCATAAGCTGGAAGCCTTGTGCATAAGAGCAAATTTTGGATGCGTACAGGGCTTCACGAATAGCTTCGACCATCTCGTCCTTATCACCTGTGAATGTTGCGGCTTCTGGTCCACTTAGGATTTTGGAAGCGGCGACACGTTCGTCCTTCACAGCTGAAATACAACGTGCAAAGACGGCTTCGGCAACCGTTGGTGCTGGCGTGCCCATGTCGAGTGCGTTGACTGAGGTCCATTTACCTGTGCCCTTTTGGCCAGCGGTATCCAGCACGATGTCGACGAATGGCTTGCCCGTCACAGGATCGGTTTGCTTGAGAATATCGGCGGTAATTTCGATCAAGAACGAGTCGAGATCACCCTTGTTCCACTCACTGAAGATGTCGCCCATTTCAGCTGGGTTGAGACCGAGCACATTTTGCATCAGATCATAGGCTTCGCAAATCATCTGCATATCACCATATTCGATACCATTGTGTACCATCTTGACGTAGTGACCGGCTCCATCTGGACCGATATGCGCAGTGCAACTGAAGCCACCTACAACAGGCTTGCCAGCTTCAGCGCCTTCGATGGGCTTCCCTGTGTCAGGATCAACCTTCGCAGCGATAGCCTTCCAAATTGGCTCGAGATGCGACCACGCTTCCTTAGATCCACCTGGCATCAGCGAGGGACCGAAACGTGCACCTTCTTCACCGCCGGATACACCCGATCCGATGAAGCGTAGACCTTTAGTGGTGAGTTCCTTCTCTCGCCGAATCGTGTCATCCCACTTGGCGTTGCCACCATCAATGATGATGTCGCCTTCTTCCATTAACTCCACAAGGCCCTCAATTACCTTGTCAGTCGCCCAACCAGCTTGCACCAGAATGATGACTTTACGTGGGCGCTTAAGCGATGCGACAAAGCTTTCAAGTGTCTCACAACCTTCAAGACCGCCAGGTGTGTCTGGGTGAGCCGCAACGAACTCAGCCATTTTCGAAGTCGTCCGGTTATAGACGGAAATTTTGAAGCCATGGTCGGCGACGTTGAGAGCCAAATTTTGGCCCATGACTGCGAGGCCAATGAGACCGATTTCGGATGTAGCTTCTGACATAATTATTTGTGGGTTTAAAGATAGGCAGGAAATTTACTCGGCGCGGTGAGGCAAGGCTAGAGTCCAATCTATTCTTGAATAATAGTCATGTCAGTAATGGGGCGAATAGAAACAACCACAGTATTAAAAACCGAGGTATGCTAATCTTGTGTGCGCGTTACTGTCGACCGCGCTTAGTATAGTAAAATACAAGTGGGTTTTCCGGTACTTAAAGGCCGAGCGCGAGCAGTCCGCCAATGAATCCCGCGACGGCGCCAAAGATAACATGGCCGACCAAGTGGAGTAGTCCTTGTTCTAGGGTGGCTTTACGATAAGCCTCGATGGGGTGGCGCTCGCTAGCAATGAACATTAGGCAGTAGCTCATGACGAGTCCGTGAAAAAATCCAAATCCGAGGCCCAGAAAGATCGCAGACGGAAAGCTCAGTGAGTTCATTGCGTTCATTAGAAGGAAATACAGCACCCCAAATACAATGCCAGCGATACTGTGAATAAGCGTGCCGAGAATGGCCGCCCGCTCGACTGTGCCAGTAAAAAAACTACCGAGCGCTATAACCATATCGACTCGCTTACTGTAAGCATGACTAACAGTGCGCATGAACAAATTCATAGCAAAAGAGCCAATCAAACCGCAGATGGCTCCTAAAATAACTAAAGTCAAATAACTCATAATGTTTTAATATATTACTTTAGCACAGTTTATCGATGGGTAAAGTAGGTGAAAATTAAAAATCATTCAACCCTTTGATAACTGGTTAATTTAAACTTTAAATACGATGCCTCGCATACTCGAGCCTTTTTACGTAATTCGCTTTAGACCTGGGCAGTATAGTCGAGGTTAATGCCTGCCACTACTTGCCTGCTCTTACTGAGAAATGCCGAGTAGAGTTGGAGGGTGATTAGGTGAGATTTAATATCTCGCCAGCCCTCCGTGGTTGACCTTGAGGGGACTTTCGCGAATTGATTGGTACACCTGCAACATTTTGTGGGTTTACATACAATAATATGGCAAAAATTCCCGATATCGCCCCATTCCGTGCCAAGCTTGACTCCTTGGACGCTCAAATTGCTGAGCCCAACTTCTATTCTGACCAACGGCGTGCGGCGGAAGTGGGCCGAGAGCATCAACGTGTCAGTAGTTTGATCGAAAAGTTCGAAGCCTTCAATTCGGCTCATAAGGCGATCGCAGAAAATGAGGCGATGATTGCGGATAAGGAGACCGACGAAGAAATTCGCGAAATGGCGCAAGAAGAACTAGTCGAGCTTCGAGCTCAGATTGAGACCTTAGAAAACGATGTGTTGCGCGCGATGATTCCGCCGGATCCGACTGACAGTCGTAACTCGGTGATGGAAATCCGTGGCGGCGCGGGTGGTGATGAAGCTAATATTTTCGCCGGGGATCTATTCCGGATGTATAGCCGTTATGCCGAGCGGCGTGGCTGGAAGGTGGATGTGATGAGTACCAGTTTGGCCGATACCGGTGGCTATCGTGAAATTATCTTCAATATGACCGGCGAAGATGCCTATAAATATTTGAAATTTGAAAGTGGCGTGCACCGTGTGCAGCGTGTGCCTGTGACCGAGACGCAAGGGCGCATTCATACTTCGACTGCCACGGTGGCCGTGTTACCTGAAGCTGAGGAAGTCGACATCGAGATTCGCACCCAAGATTTGGACATCGCGACGATGCGCGCTTCGGGAGCAGGTGGTCAGCACGTTAATACCACTGACTCTGCGGTGATGATGACGCACATCCCAACTGGAGTGACGGTATATTGCGCCGACGAACGTTCGCAGATCAAGAATCGTGCGAAGGCGTTAACCGTCATGCGCTCGCGCTTACTAAAGGCGAAAGAGGACGAGGAACATGCGAAATA
>DBBT01000003.1:0-5235 GCA_002292345.1 Opitutia bacterium UBA977
ATGATCGCTGGTTGGTTCACGCTAGCCATCATGGCACTTCCGGTGATCATTGCCGCCAGTGAAGAATCGATGCGCGCCATCCCAAAAGGCTTCCGCGAGGGCTCACTTGCTTTGGGTGCTTCGAAATGGACCACCATCCGCACCAACGTATTGCCCTACGCACTGCCAGGCATCCTGACTTCTTCGATTATGGGCGTAGCTCGTGTCGCGGGTGAAACCGCTCCGATCATGTTTACCGCGGCCTACGCGCTGCGTGATCAACTCCCTTGGCAGGGGCTTGAACAAAAAACTGACTTCTTTTTTCAGGGCGTTATGGCACTGCCCTACCACATCTACGTGGTAAGTTCAAAAATCCCACAGAACGAATACACCCGCAACATGCAGTATGGCGCTGCGTTTGTCTTCCTAATCATTGTCGGATTCTTCGCTCTCAGTAGTATCGTTTTACGCATTAAGATTCGTAAAAAATATAAGTGGTAAGGCCCCTCTTTCCCACTTTCCCACTTTCTCACCTTCTAAAATGAGCACATCTAATCCCTCTCAAACTACTAGCGGCGGCACTCCGATTATCAAGATCCGCAACTTCGACTTCGCATATGGTGATGCACAGGCTCTCTTTGATATCAATATGGATATCAATGCAAAGGAAGTCACTGCATTCATCGGGCCGTCTGGTTGCGGTAAGTCGACTTTTCTACGCTGTTTCAATCGGATGAACGACTTAATCGATATCGCACGCATCAAAGCCGGTGAAATCAAAATCAGTGATATTAATATCTACGATAAAAACGTCGATGCCATCGAGCTACGCAAGCACGTGGGCATGGTCTTCCAAAAGTCTAACCCATTTCCAAAATCAATCTACGACAACATTGCCTACGGTCTTCGTATTCAAGGTGTTAAAAAGAAGAGCGAGCTCGATGAAGTCGTCGAGCGCTGTCTACGTGATGCGGCCCTTTGGGACGAAGTCAAAGACCGCCTCAGCGAAAGTGCACTCGGCATGTCTGGCGGACAACAGCAACGGCTGTGCATCGCTCGCGCCCTCGCCGTGCGCCCTGAAATTCTCCTGATGGATGAGCCCTGCTCAGCGCTGGACCCGATCGCCACCGCCAAGGTCGAAGAGCTCATACATGAGCTTAAAAAAGATTATACAATCGTGATTGTTACCCATAGTATGCAACAAGCCGCACGCGTATCCGACCGCACTGCCTTTTTCTACTTAGGAAAATTGATCGAATATGGGCAAACTGATCAAATCTTCATGAACCCCCGAGACCCACAAACCGAAGCTTATATATCCGGACGATTTGGTTAATCACGGCCGATCAGTAACACACGCTAAATAAATGATACAATGAAACCTTTTTATCAACACGAACTTGAAGACCTACGCACTAAACTCATCCTCATCGGTGAGAAAGCAAACGAAGCTGCCCGCCTTGCCATCGACGGTTTTCTTGAAGACGACCTAAGCAAACTCAATCAGGCAATCTCACTCGACGATGCCATCGACGAACTCGAAGTCGAGATCGACCAAGCTTCAGTTCGCTACATCACGCTTCGCTCTCCAGTATCCAGTGATGTGCGCTTTATTTTAGTCGCCATCAAAGCTAGCCACGACCTCGAACGTGCTGGCGACGAAGCGCACAATATCGCACTTCGAGCCAAGAATATCCTCAATCAGGGTGGACGCTCTGGTAACACGATGATAATCAAGCAAATGAGCCAGCTCACCTGCTTGATGATGAAGGATGCTATTACTGCATTAGTCGAAAAAGACTTGGAACTCGCACACGCAGTGATCCAGCGCGACAAGGAGGTAAATGCTCTCCACAAAGAAAATTTCAAGATCCTGACGATAGGGTCAGCAGACGACTCCGAAACTTCTACCTCCTTTCAAAAAGTCTTTATTTCCAAATCAATCGAGCGCATCGCCGACCATGCTAAAAACTTAGCTGAAGAAGTCATTTACCTACTCAAATAAGTTTGAGAATGGGGCCTCATTCGGTGGCCTACTGGAGATTCATTCGCCCGGTGAGTTAATAAAGAAAAATCCGATCTCTTTTTGGCCTCAATTTTGCTCTACATAATTACTTTGAACTTGGGTACGCACATAATATGCGAAGATAGCTTCAACCACTTAAATTAAATTCGAAAATTAATCCAATGGCTAAAAAAACATCCACCAAAAAAGTAGTCGCTAAAAAAGCACCTGCTAAAAAAACTACAGCTGCTAAAAAGGTATCCACTCCGAAAAAAGTGGCGACTAAGAAAGCTCCAGTGAAGAAGACAGCTACTCCGAAGAAGGTCGCCACTAAGAAAGCACCAGTGAAGAAGTCGGTAGCTCCGAAGCAGACCGCCGCGCAGGCCCGCATCATCGCTCGCGTGGATGTCGGCTTCGGCAACACGCTCTACGTCCGTGGCGAAGGCGCTGGCCTTAGCTGGAAAAAAGGCACTGCTCTTACGAACGTAACACCATACGAGTGGGCGCTCTCTAGTTCGAAGAAAGGCAAGGTCATCTTCAAGTTCCTAATCAACGATGAGCTTTGGGCCGAAGGCGAAAACATTACACTCCAAGCAGGTAGAGAATCAATCAGCTCGCCAACATTCGTTTGGTAGCTTCTGTCGATTCGACTCCATTCTGTCAAAAGCCCTCGCCGAAACGAGGGCTTTTTTGTGCTCATTGCGCACACTTGCGCCACACGGTTGATACGGTAATCGGCTTGGTCTCGACTGAAACTTTAATCCGCCCCCCGAAAGAGTTGCTCGCCCGAAGTTCCGTCAGTTTTGTGGCCACACCTTGCAGAGTATTCCCCACGCTTTGAACCAACGCAGCTACCTCAGATCATAACTCGGAATATTCGTCATCCTCGGTGATCGCCATTAAGCGTTCTTTAAGAATCACGGTTGCTTGCATCGCATCACCATCGGCCAAATTTTTGCCATAACCGACATCGTCGACTCGCACATTGATTCGACTAAACGGCAGCGGGATATAAAATCGATCCCAGCTTTTCAAGCGCCACGCACGTGTATAATTATAGGAAAGCAACAAAATCGGCGCCCCGCCACGAAGCGCCAGCGTCGCCGCTCCCGCCTTCATGTCATACATGGGACCACGCGACCCATCTGGAGTAATACCGATATCATAGCCCGCACGGCTCGCCTTGATTAATTCGCGAAAGGCCTGCACCCCACGCCCGTGACGGGAACCACGGATCGGCTTGATCCCTAATTGCTCAAAAAAAGCGGCAAGCCACGCACCATCACTACTCGCACTGATCAGTCCGGCTATCTTACGTTCAGGCAAATAACGCCGGAAAAGCTCAGGCCCGAGCAATAGTCGATTATGCCATAGAACCATAATTACGGGCTCGGCGGGTTTATCCAAAAAAGCCTGCACGTCGGCACCAAAGTGAAACCGCAAACTACGCGTCCACATACGCACAAATATGCCAAAAACGATCATCGCTACTCGTTGCACTCCTTTTAGTTCGCGCGGCGCTTTAGGCTCACCTGGTGCGGGCGATGCTTTATCTGCTACTTGTAGTTCCTCCATCGAAGACAGAAAAGGCACAAATAGCGTGGATGGCAATTCTCGTATCAGCCAAACTGCTTCCGATTCAACCAAAGTTTCCGACCTTGACCCACATATGCCTATCTCCATCTTTTGGCGGCTTATGACAGCAAAAGCATCCAGTGATGGTCTCATGGAAGAAATCGTCGGCCTCTGCAAGCGCCGCGGTTTCATCTTTCCCTCCTCCGAAATTTACGGCGGTTACAACGGTTTTTACGACTACGGTCCCCTTGGCGTGGAACTGCGCAACAACATCAAACAAACTTGGTGGCGCGATATGGTGCAACGCCGCGACGACATTGAAGGCCTCGACTCAACTATCATCATGCACCCCGACATCTGGAAGGCATCTGGGCACGTTGATGGGTTCTCCGACCCGATGGTCGACTGCCGTGAGTCCAAGCTGCGCTACCGCGCGGATCAGCTGTTCTTCGCCCCCGTCATCGTCGCAGGCGAAACCATCGGCTACGTGTCGGTGGTCGAATGCCCAGAGCAACAGGAAATCGCGGAAAAGGCCGCAGCTGACATTAAGCGCAAAGCTGCCAAGCAAGGCACACTCGATCCGATCGTGCTCAAGGACTACACCGAATCAAAACCTGAGGAATACGACCTAATTCCTTCGCCAGCGACTGGTAAGCCAGGCTCTTTGACCGCACCACGCGAGTTCAAGCTGATGTTCGAGACTAAGGTCGGTCCACTTGCAGACGAGTCAGCGGTCGCCTACCTACGCCCCGAAACCGCGCAAGGCATCTTCGCTAACTACAAGAACATCGTCGATACCGGCCGCGTGAAAATCCCCTTCGGCATCGCGCAAATCGGTAAAGCATTCCGCAACGAAATCACTCCGCGCAACTTCATCTTCCGCTCGCGTGAATTTGAACAAATGGAGATCGAATTTTTCATCTCACCAAATGCAGATTGGAAAACGCTCCACCGTGAGTGGATTGACACTTGTATTGATTGGCTGGTCTCAATCGGCCTACCACGCGAAGGAATCACCGAAGACATCCACCCAGAGGACAAACTCGCCTTCTACTCGCAAGCCACCACCGACCTGATGTTCCAGTTCCCACACGGCGAACAAGAACTCTGGGGTATCGCCTGCCGTGGGGACTACGACCTCATGCAGCACCAAAAGCACTCTGGCAAATCGATGACTATTTTTGACGAAACCAGCAAAGAGAAGTATGTGCCACATGTCATCGAGCCCTCGCTCGGCGTCGACCGCACTCTCCTCGCCGTGCTCACTGCCGCTTACACCATCGACGAAGTGCCCAACGATAAGGGCAAGGTCGAGCAGCGCACACTGCTCAAGTTCAGCCCCAAGGTTGCACCCGTCAAAGCTGCGATCTTCCCGCTACTGAAGAATAAGCCAGAGTTGGTCGAACGCGCACAAGGACTCTACAAAAAATTGCAACGGCGCTGGAATGTCTTCTACGACGCCTCCGGTGCGATCGGCCGGCGCTACCGCCGTCAGGACGAGATCGGCACACCCTTCGGTATTACCATCGACTTCGACACGATCGAAAAAGACGGCACCGTCACCCTGCGCGATCGCGACACCTGTGAACAGCGCCGCGTAACTGAAGACGAACTCTTCCAGTTTCTCGAAGAGCAGATCGATGGTTAATCGAACGCTCAAATCATTAATTTCACTA
>DBBT01000003.1:5323-6243 GCA_002292345.1 Opitutia bacterium UBA977
ACTCGCAGAGTGCAATGGCTCAAACATGGCCTCCAACCCGACTTCCGAGCGCTACGCCGAATGCAGAAAGGCTCGAATCTCCGCAGTCACGGCCGCTTCCCCATCTTCGAGGATGTAATGACCATGCTCCTTGTGTAGCCGAACCTCGGCGTCCGGAAAGATCTCACACCAACGCTTAAAGAAGTGCATATTGAAGCAGAAATCTTTACCGCCCCAGGCAATCTGCACGCGCTTATCGGCAAGCTTTGATAAACCCGTCTCGACTTCGAGCAGCGTCTCATAGCTCGGGTGGCTCTCGCCCAACGGGATGTCTTTTACGAAATTCCAAACTGCCACACGATCCGCCCAACTCCGATACGGCCAGAGCATGCCCGACTTCACCGCCGGTGACAGTGGTATCTGGACCGACATATTTGCAGCTGGCCCCGCAAATCCATTGAGACCGCGAATAATCGCCTCGCCAATCAATGGCACCTTGATCGCCGCAATCCGCAATGGGATGCGCTTCGAGCGAAACGCGCCCGTATTTAACAGCACCAAATTCTCCAGCGCTTCAGGACGACGCCCAGCCAATCCGCAACCGATCGCTCCGCCCCAGTCGTGCACTACTAGACTAAATTGAGCAATATCGAGATGGTCAATCAAGCGTTCCACATCTTCGATGCGGCGCTTTAAAGTGTAAGGATAATCGCTCGGCTTATCGGACAGCCCGCAGCCTACGTGATCGGGCACGATGCAGCGATAGCCCGCCGCAGTTAGAGTATTGACCAAATTTCGGTAATAGAACGACCAGGTCGGATTGCCGTGCAGCATCACCACCACTGGCCCCGAGCCCTCATCCAGATAATGCATCTGCACCGGGCCGACGGATTTCGGCGTCGCTGGTTGATCAACTAAGTTGCCCGCGAACGGATATTCGA
>DBBT01000029.1 GCA_002292345.1 Opitutia bacterium UBA977
CTCATGGGCAACTACACCGAAATGAAGATGGATCATCGGATCTTCTCTCAAATGGGGGCCAATATGATTAATGGCGGCGACACTAAGTTCACGACCGAAACCAGCGGCATTGGCGATATCAAATTAGGTGGGCTCTACCGATTCTACCTCAAAGAAACCCGCAAAGCGCACCTCGGGCTAAGCCTCAGCCTGCCCACTGGATCAATCGATGAAAAAGACAAGACTCCAGCCATGGGCGGTGCCGCCAATCAGCAACTACCCGCCCCCATGCAACTCGGCTCCGGCACCTACGACCTGCTCCCATCGCTGACCTATGTGCACCAATTCGACAACTGGTCTTACGGCGCACAAGCCAATGCGGTGATTCGCCTTGAGTGCGAAAATGACAATGGCTACCGACTCGGCGACGTCTGGGCCGCCACGGCATGGGCCGGCACCAACCTAAGCGAGTGGATCGGCCTCAACACAGGCCTTCATTACACCCACACCAGCAAACTCAAGGGCAGCCAAGACGACGTCGGCACCATGGGGCCTAATGGCAAATCGGTCTCCACCGCCTACGAAAGCAACTATGGAGGCGAACGCCTAGATGCCATTTTTGGTATCAACCTGTATGTCCCAAATGGCACCTTAAAAGGCCAGCGTATTGCTGTCGACCTACGCATGCCACTCTGGCAAGATCTCAATGGCTACCAGTTAGAGGCCGACTACGTGCTTACTTTTGGCTGGCAGATGGCGTTCTAGATAGCTGATCGTCGATCCAGCATCACTGATTAATAATAGCAAAGCACATCGCGGGCGAATCGTGTATTTAGCCGCGGCTGTTGGGCGCCTACCACAATACCGATTAATGAACCGCAAAAAAACTTTTGTGTATTTTGTGCCTTCTGTAGTTAATCACTGTCCACAGTACTTTACCATGTCCCGACTCCGCCATTTACCATGCCACCTAATTCTCGCTGCGCTGCTTCTGTGTGCGGTTGGAGCCTACGCACAAAACCGTGAACTCCTCGGCGAATATCGTATCGGTATTGTCGGTCGCGACCAAGGCAATGCCATCTACCAAGCCACCTACCTCGGCGCCCTAGATGCTGCACGCGATCTGAGCGAACAGTACTCGATCGACGTCGAGCTACTCGACTTCACGCCCAACGTCGAGCACGGCGGCAGTCAATCTGCCTCGCTTGCCGGCCTCTTCATCGAAAACGCCGACGGCTTTATTATTAGCCCAGCAGAGCCCGAGGTAATTCGCTCGTCGATTGAATTTGCTCTAGAGCAGGAACAAGAAGTCGTCTTTTTCGAGAATCAAATCGCCGCAATTCAGCCGCTCGCTGCTTATATTGCCGATGAAGCAGCAGCAGGACGCCTCGCCGCCGAAGCCCTTCTCACAACACTTCCGAGCACAGGTAGAGTGGCGATACTTGTCAGCAATCACCCCAACCTTGGCATGCAAGACCGCCTCGTCGGCGCACGCGCAGCCCTCGGCTATCGGCGCATCGAAGCAGTTGTCTCCTGCGCGCCCGACTATCAATCTGCGATCGAGACCATTCATGCCACCCAAGAAGCTGACCAAAACGATTTAATTAAAGGTTGGCTCTTTCTCGGCGATTGGCCCCTGTTGGGTATGCCCGCGCTGCCTTGGAAACCGGGCGAACTGCCGTGCGTCGCCATCCAGTCGTCTCCTTCTGCTTTTATGTATATCGATCAAGGCTACGTGAGTGCACTGATCGTTCACCCCTACTACGACTGGGGCAAGCTGAGCATGGCCGCGCTGGTCAACAAGCTGCACAAACAACAGACTCCAGCAGAGCGAATCCAACACAACGCACCCCGCGTCATCGATTGGCGCAACCTGGAAAGCTACCGCGAAAGCTGGAAGACTTGGCTTAAATAATCACCAACACGCCAATAATGGGTCATCGTATGACTCAAAAGATACCACCCATCTCGGCTTCGCGATCCACTGTCCACGTCAAAGGGCGGAGGTGTCTTAGTCGCTAAGACTCGGAGGCATTCGTGGAGTTAGGCCGAACATCAGCTATCATTCATTACTCATATAATGAGAGTGCTTTTCTTTGATTTTCAACCGTATCTGGTAAAAGTAAATCGCCTTGCCCAGCGCGAAATGAAAGCCCGCCGCCCCATCGAGAAAGCCGCCCTTAAAAATGTATCCACGAATAAAATACACTGGCGCCGCCCACCATTTGGCTATGTGCCGATACTTCGCCTGCTGGCGTGGCGTGAGGCCGCGCCACTCGTGACTCTTCACTTCGCACTTTTTGCCACTTAGGCAAAGAGTGCGGCTGGCTTCCCAGCTCGCATATTCATTGTGTTTGGCGATGTAGTGATGAAGGCCGCGATATTCATTATGCTCAATCTGTGCCCTAATCTCGCCAATTGCGCCCTCCAACACAGGATGCTCATGAATTTCCATATCCAACGCACTCCATTGATTCTCTTCAATTCGCTCATACGCGCCCGCGCCAACACGGAACAGCGCCAACTTATTAAACTCATCACCGTGTCGCAATTGTTTTCCCAAAAACCAGCGCTCATAGTTAAGCCAAAATCCGACACAGTCAGTATCCTGCAATACATCTGCCAATTCCGCCTTAAATGCCTCTGAGATGAATTCATCCGCATCCAGAAACAGCACCCACTTAGTGCTGAATTTATAAGTCTGTAATACCCAATTGCGCTTCTTCGGGAACTGGCCATTCCAGTCAAAGACCAGCACCTCTGCCCTCGCTTCACGCGCGATTGAGCACGTCGCATCGGAACTCCCAGAGTCCACCACCACAATTTTGCCAAAGCCGTCCAGCCGTCCGAGGCAAACTGGTAGATTGGTCGCCTCATTTTTAACCGGGATGACTACCGTGACGTCGTTCAATAATATTTTTAAGGTAGATTCTGACATTTTATAAATAGGCTTAGTTAAGCGTCTCGGTAATTAAGGGATAGTGCCCGGCAATACACTCAAAGTCCCGCTCTTTATGAAAAATCACTCCAGCCGCTGGGATCGACGATACCTCACCTCTCAAATCTTTCTTTAGGTGAAATAACTGTGCCAACTGAACGTTGTTTTGAGTGTGAAATGCTCGGTTGATTTGTCGCCTAGTGAGCTTTGGCCCCTGACTGACCAGGCCAACGTCGAGTTTAATCATCGTCCCACTCATCAATTAAAATTCCGCCAATAGCTTCATTAGGTCAATTTCTATTTTACAACCAAACAACTCCAGCCACTTCCTCTCCAGCGCCCCGACCTGCCGCGTATAAATCTCAAGCACGCGCAGGAAGCAGTGCTCCGACAAACCCCGCAGCATGGCCATTCTGGTTTTTTCAGAGTTGCTGCTGACAATACTTTTGCCTCTGGACTAAACTTGCCCACACACTAGACGCATCATGACTGCTGCAGCCAACAATTTTTCTGATCTCTTTATTCCAGACGAGGTAGTGAAGCCCGAAGCGTATGCACGATGCTCGCATCTGGCAGTCGGCGCCCATCAGGACGACCTCGAGTTTATGGCCTTCCATGGAATCAACTCTTGCTACGGCGACGATGGCCTCTGGTTTGGTGGTGTGACTTGCACCGATGGTGGCGGCAGCTCACGCACAGGGAAATATGCGGACTACACCGACGATCAAATCAAGATGGTTCGACTCGAAGAGCAACGCAACGCTGCCAAAATCGGCGAGTATAGTTTCGTCAACCAACTCGGGCTCGCCAGCTCAACTATCAAGGACCCCGAGCAACGCGGCACACTAGTTGATCAGCTCGAAACCATTGTCTCGCAAACACAGCCAGACGTGCTCTACACCCACAATCCAGCCGACAAGCATGGTTCGCATATCGCCGTTTGCCTCGCTGTGCTCGAAGCAGTCCGCCGGGTGCCGCCTTTTTCTCGCCCAAAAAAAGTCTATGGCTGCGAAGTGTGGCGCGATCTCGACTGGTTGTGCGATGACGACAAGATCGCGCTCGACGTGAGCGGCAACACCGAGCTCGCCGACAAGCTCAACGCCTGCTTCGACTCGCAAATCGCTGGCGGTAAAAACTACGGTGAGGCGGTGATGGGCCGCCGTAAGGCTAACGCCACATTTTCCAATTCGCACGCCATCGATATTATTGATCAACTTTGGTTCGCGATGGACCTGACGCCTCTGGTCGAAGACGAAACAATGGACATTAAAGAATTCGTGAAGGCCAAAATCACACGCTTTGAGGAAAGCGTGCTCGACGCGCTCAGCTGAACCGTCGTTAGTCACCGATTTCAGGCAGCAACGAAATGGTTCGATCCGTGGTTGAATTCCTCGCCGAAATCCGCTTTTCTTGCTCTATGGAAGCAAATGCGAACAATGCCGTCGTCGGAATTATCATGGGCAGTCAGTCAGACTGGTCCACTATGGGTGAGGCTGCTGCCCTACTCAAACAGCTGAAAATACCCTTCGAAACGAAGATCGTCAGCGCGCACCGCACGCCGCAACTACTAAATTCGTATGCCGAAACCGCAGAGGCGCGTGGGATCCAAATTATTATTGCTGGCGCTGGTGGTGCTGCGCACCTTCCAGGGATGACCGCTGCGGTAACACATCTCCCCGTGCTCGGCGTGCCGGTGCAATCCAAAGCACTCAGTGGCCAAGACTCACTTCTTTCGATTGTGCAAATGCCTGCAGGCATCCCAGTTATGACGCTCGCGATTGGCGTTGCGGGCGCGAAAAATGCCGCACTCTCGGCCGCATCTATTCTTTCACTCAACGACGCGGACGTTCGCGAACGCCTCAAAGCCTTCCGCGAAAACCAGACCAACACGGTGCTCGCCACTGAGCTCCCCGAGGCCTAACTCATGGGGTGGAAATGACAGAGCATTTCCACGCGATTACCATCAGGGACCAATTTTCAGTATGATTACACCAGGCAGCACCATTGGAATTCTCGGCGGCGGCCAACTTGGGCGCATGCTCATCCTCGCCGGCCGTTCACTCGGCTATCGCTTTCACATCTTTGAGCCCTCTGGCCCTTGCACTGCAGGTATGGTGGCCGACCACGAGGTCAACGCGCCCTACTCCGACGAAGCCGCACTGCGCACATTTGCCGAAGGGGTCGACATCATCACCCTAGAATTTGAAAATATCCCCGCTAAGGTGTTGGATATGCTCAGCGCCATTAAGCCAGTGCTACCAGGTCGCGAAGCGCTGCACATTTGCCAACATCGCCAACGCGAGAAGGATTTCCTCAAAGAAAATGACCTGCCCTGCGTGCCTTTCGAATATGCGGACTCGGCGGACAGCTTAAAAACAGCGATCGCGGCCATCGGCTTTCCTTGCGTGATCAAAACAGCTGCCTTCGGCTACGACGGCAAAGGCCAGATCAAGTTGAACAACGCCGATGAAGCGGCTGACACCGATTATCTTTGGAACTATCTCGAGCGCCCACCACGCGTGGTCGTTGAAAAGTGGATTCATCACATCGGCGAGTTCTCAGTGGTCTGCGCCCGTAAGGCTGACGGCACCAAAAGCACTTTTCCTATGTCGGAAAATGTGCATGTGCACCACATCCTGCACGCCTCAATTGTGCCGGCTCGTATCACGCCGGCTACCCGCGACGCTGGCGAAGCCCTTGCTCGCGAGATTGCCGATAAACTCGACGTCGTCGGCCTGATCGCCGTGGAGCTCTTTCTACACGAAGATGGGCACCTGATTATTAACGAGATGGCACCGCGCCCGCACAACTCTGGGCATTACACGATCGACGGCTGCATCACCTCACAATTTGAGCAACATATCCGCGCAGTCACCGACTTGCCCTTCGGCTCTACCGAGCTGAAAAGCGTCACTGTTATGATCAATTTACTCGGCGATATCTGGAACGGCAGCGAGCCGGACTGGTCTGGGTTACTCAGCGATCCACATGTTAAACTACACCTTTACGACAAAGGCGAAGCCCGCCCAGGCCGAAAAATGGGGCACTTTTGCGTAGTCGGCGACGATATTGAGAAGGCTCTCGAAAGCGCCGAAACCCACTTTAAGCGCCTGAACGGGAAATAAACGTCTCCTTAGAAGCGACACTCTTGTCGCTTTTTAACGATGCACCTACCCGCAGCAAAGCGACAAGAGTGTCGTTTCTACCTCTCGTAAAATTTATTCGACGTGCCGCGTTCAAAGCCCAACGTTGCTTTGCCATCTACGGCAGACCCCCGTCGTAGTCTTTTACCATGAATATCCAACCTTCCAGATCCGCATTCGAAGCTCTCGCTAAGCAAGGCAACACCGTGCCGGTGTATCTAGACTTGACCGCAGACTGCGAAACGCCGCTGGGGGCCTATTCGAAGATTCGCGAAAACGGCCCAGCATTCCTATTTGAGTCCATCGTCGGCGGCGAACGCGTCAGCCGCTTCTCTTTTTTAGGCAGCAACCCGCGTAAGGTTATCCGAGTCTTTGAAGACGAGGCCACGATTACACATAAATGCGGAAAGGTTGAGACACTCAAGACCCCCGAAGATCCGCTCAAGATCATCGAAGCCGAAATGGCCCGCTACCACCCCGTACACCTGCCTGGCATGCCGCCATTTACTGGAGGTGCTGTCGGATTTGTCGGTCACGAGTATGTTCACTACGTGGAGCCCACAATTCCAAAGCCAAACGAGAATCCGCTGCAAGTGCCCATTTTGTATTATCTGATTACAGATTCGGTCGTGATCTTTGACCACGTGCGCCAAGTGCTGCGCGTTTGCGTCAATGCCCACATCGAAGGCGACGAAACTTTGGCTTACGATCGAGCCGTAGCGGAAATTGTGGATATCTGTGAACAACTCGACCAGCCCCAGCCGCTAATGCACCGGGAACTCGCTGATCCCGGTGAAATTACAGTGCCAGCCGGCAACTACACGCCAGACCGATTCAAAGCCGCCGTCGACACCGTCAAAGAATACGTTCGCTCAGGAGACGTCATCCAAACCGTGCTATCGCAACGCTTTGAAAAGGAATTCAAACCCAGCCCAGTTGACCTCTACCGCGCCCTGCGCACGGTCAATCCGTCTCCCTACATGTTTCTAATGGAAGACGCCGATTTCTCGGTCGTCGGCGCGTCCCCTGAAGTACATGTGCGCCTCACTGACAATAAGGTAGAAATCCGCCCAATCGCAGGGACTAGGCACCGCGGAAAGGACGAAGCAGAAGACCGGGTACTAGAAAAGGACCTCCTAGCCGACGAGAAAGAATGCGCTGAACACCTGATGCTCGTCGATTTAGCCCGCAATGACATCGGCCGCGTCTGTGAATACGGCTCGGTACATGTACCAGACTATATGACAATCGAACGTTATTCACACGTTATGCACATTGTTTCACAAGTCATCGGAACGATCTCTAAAGATAAGACCGCATACGACTTGATGCGCGCCACATTCCCTGCAGGCACGCTCAGCGGAGCCCCTAAAGTCAGAGCACTACAAATTATTGCCGAGCTCGAACAAAGCCAACGCGGTGTTTACGGCGGTGCACTCGGCTATTTTGGCTTCGAAGGCAATCACGACTCTTGCATCGGCATTCGCACCGCAGTGATCAAGGATGGCCATATTTACATTCAGTCAGGCGCTGGGATCGTGGCCGATTCGGTCCCTGAAAATGAATTTATGGAAACGGTGAATAAAGCCAAAGGGATGCTCAAAGCCGTGTCACTAGCCGAACAAATGTTTAAAAACTAGAATAATGTTATTTATTTTGTAAGGGGCATTAGGGTCGTCCGATAAGTTTATGTTCTTGGAATGTATTAACGACCTAACCTTAGCGAAATATGGCACAAAGACTGGCAAAATTGACACCTCGCAATCGTTTGACCGATACGCACTCGACGGTGCCTCGCGCCCACAACGAGACAGTTGAAGCAGTTACTGATGTACGTGAATTGCCCTCTAAAGATCGCAATGTCATGCGCACTTACATGCAGGAGATTGGCAAGACCCCTCTCTTGACGGCAAAGGAAGAAGTCGCACTAGCAGCTCGCATCCAGCAAGGCGACAAAGCCGCACGCGACCACATGATTTCGGCGAACCTGCGCCTCGTTGTCAAAATCGCTCATGACTATAATAATTTCGGCCTGCCGCTGCTCGACCTAATCAGCGAAGGTAACATCGGTCTAATCAAAGCCGTCGAACGCTTTGACCCCTCTAAGGGCGGCAAGCTCAGCACCTACGCAGCATGGTGGATTAAGCAATCAATCAAGCGCGCACTCGCTAATCAGAGCAAAACCATTCGCCTACCTGTACACCTCGTCGATAAAATCGCGAAAATGCGCCGCATTACCGCAAGCCTGACGGACGAACTCGACCGTGAACCCTCTGACGAAGAAATCGGTTACGACATGGGCATGCCCGTCAATAAAGTGGCGCACCTCAAGTCGGTCAGCGTGCGGCCCTCCTCACTCGATGCACCCGTCGGCGTCGATGGGGATACCAGCTTTGGCGAACTCGTCGGAGATGAAAACCAAACGACACCATTGGAAAATCTTCAGCAGAAATCGATCCATAATGACATCCAATCAGTCATCGCACTGCTTGATGACCGTGAGGGCGAGATCATCCGCTTACGCTTTGGCCTCGACGGCGACCATCCGCTCACGCTCGAAGAAGTTGGAGAAACATTCAAGATTACTCGCGAACGCGTGCGCCAGATCCAAACAATCGCCATTCACAAAATGCGGCGCATCATGACTGAAAATGAACGGCAGCGCAGCAAAACTGAAGTGAAGCAAGAGCACATTCAACAAAAGCGGATGGAGGTCTTACAAGAGTTCTTCGCCGAACAAGCTGCCAACCACTAGAGCGATCTAATTTTAGTGTTAGTGGTTTATGCCTCTCGGACTTTTTCAGCCGAGGGGCTTTTTTGTACCTCTCTCATGCGCAGTACCAGAACCGAGTTCGATTCACTTAAGCCAACTTGCGCTGCAACACCCGCCCAACTACCAGCGCAATCACAAAGAAGCCACTACAGAGCGCCACAAACCCATCGCCGTGACGCGTGTAAAAGCTCTGCTGCCGCATCCATTCTTCGAACTGCAGCACTGTGTAGCTTCCGCCTCCGCGGAAATACACGCTACCATTCTCATCATACAAGACATCACGCACCGTGCCATAACAATCAATCCAGCCGCTCCAACCACCATTACCACAGCGCATCGCGGGGCGGCGATTTTCCACCGCTCTTAGCACTGAGTGCGCCGCATGCTGAGACGCTCCGCCCTCTTCACCATACCACGCATTATTGGTCGCCACGAAAAACACCTGCGCGCCTGCGCGGGCGCTCTCTCTCGCCAAACGAGGAAACACATCTTCATAGCAAACTAAGCAGCCTACTTTCACGGTTTCTTCGCCAATTGAGAGTTCGATTAAGCCCGGATCACTGCCTGGCACAAAATTACCCCCAACTGGCACGACCTTTGAGATAAAACCAAACGGCTTGGGCACAAACTCACCAAACGGCACCAACTCGCGCTTCACATAAAAAATCTCCGACAGCCCCAGCTCTGGCTCGACTAGAAACGCGCCATTATACCAAAGATCCGCCTCACGATCCACTGCGAGATTCCCCATTAAAATGGGCTTACCTATACCATCCGACAACGCCTCGATTCGTGCCTGCATCTGCGGGTAACCTTTCACTGGCCATGGCGTCGCCGCCTCCGGCCACAGTACCACATCGCTCTCCAGACTCGCCACAAACTGTGTCTGTCGCTCCAAGATATTCAAATTCGCGAGCTCCTGCGACTCATCCCACTTAAGCTCCGGCGCAATATAGGGCTGCACCACCGCAGCCGTAAATAGTGACACACTCGTATCACGCTGCGGTAACGATTTAAAAAACACAAAAATGCACAAGCCCAGCAACGCCATCGCCACGTACAGGTCCAGACTGAACCAACCCGACCACAACTTGCGCTCCTGAATGACCACACGATTGCGCAGAGTCTGCGCGATACAAAAATTGAAATAGATCAGCAAGAACGAGACGCCATAAGCACCCGTCCACGCCGCAATCTGCAGCACCACCGGCCGCTCCCATTGACTCAGCGATAGCGGGGCCCAAGGAAAGCCCCACAGAAACCAGGTACGCGACCATTCGAGTAGCACCCACGCACCCGCCAATCCGGCAAAGGCCACAGCCCGCCACAGGAACGAACGGTTTACCACTAAGGGCAATAACCAACGCGCTAACAATATCCACACCATGAAGATCGTCGCGAGGATGCCGGAGAGAGCCACCGTACCAAACCACGTCACATGCCGGAGCCAGACCAAAATCGCAAACCACGCAACCCAGCCCGTGCCCAATGCCACCACAACGGTCAACCGCCGACTCGGTTGCGTATAGAGCCACAGAATCAGAGGGACAAACGCGATATACGCCGCCTCCGCGAATTCAAACGGCGGGATCGAAAGCACCCAGGATAGCGCAGAAAGAGCCCCCGCGAGCAGGCCCCACCATCGCGAGCAAACAACGCTTAGAGACTCCTCCGCACTTGATTGATTGGTTTCCTTTGCCAGCTTTATCATACGTCCTACGCCTTAAAATTTCTCAATACCTGAGTCAGCAGAATCCCCAATCTGACCAAGATGACAACACTGATAAAAATCAGCGCGTAAAAATTGTTTTCAAATCGATCGTTGTCAGCATGGTAGCAAGTTCAACCATCGATTCGAATAGCTTAGCCTCATGACTCGTCTTCTTTCCATCCCTCTCCTGCTCGCTACCTGTGCCCTCTGTTTTGTTGCCGGATACAAACTAGGCAACGAATCGCAACCGCCTGCGCCGATCGCCGCCGAAATTATTGCCGAACAAGCCCCAATTCTACAGCTCACCGACACCAGCGGGCAATCGCCACTAGCTCCGGCAGCACTCAAAGACGAGCCTATTAAAAATCCTTTCGCACTGCGGGCAGACGAGACGCTTCAAACATTTTTCGATAAGAATGAGCGCACACTCATTGCGCAGATTCTGGAAGTCAAAGCGGACTCATTGAAAATTCGCCGCCAAGCCGATGGTGTAGAACTCGAACTGCCCGTCGCAATGCTCTCGGCCGAGGACCAAGCGTTCGCAGCTTACCTATGGATGCAAACGCCCAAGAAAAGCGACTCACCCGCGCCCAGCCGATCGATGGAAGACAAGATTTGGGATGAGCTGTTTAAGTAAGTGGCCTCGGCCATAGAAAGTAGATGCAACTGCCACTCTAAACACAAAAAGCACAGGCCAAACGACCTGTGCTTTTTGGAAAACGTACGCGGTGGGACCTACTTCTGCACTAGCTCCCAACCATCGTTGAGGATCATTATTTCCGCCTTCTTAAACTTCAGCTCTTTGGTCTCCGCGCCCTTGCGAATGGTGACTGTGTCATTACGTCCAAGCTTAGGCATCTCACGGCGGATCGGTGCGACTTTCGGCAACTCGACTTGCTTACGCGGTGCGGACGCTTGCGTAGGCTGTGCTTGCGCAGCGGCTCCAGCTAGTGCCCCGAGTTGCGGCTGCCCTGTGCCAGGGCCAGCGACTTGCGCAGTTTGCGACATACGGGCGAGCATATTCTGGAAAGCGTCTTGATTGGTTGCAGTGCGGAACACGGCATTGCAAATCTCGGTGCGGACATTCGTCATCAATTCTTCGAAAAATACATAGGCCTCGCTCTTGTATTCGCTGAGCGGATCTTTCTGGCCGTAGCTACGCAAATTAACGCTGCGGCGAAGCTCTTCCATCTCAGTGAGGTGATCCTGCCAACGGCGATCAAGCGAACGAATGACGATATAACGCTCAAGGCCGACGAGTGCTTCGGTTGACTCAAATTCTTCGCGTTTCTTATAGGCTTGTTGAATACGCTCAAGAATAAGCACCTGCTGTGCTTCGGGCGCCTGGCCCGCAAGTTCTTCGACCTTCAATGCGACTGGGAAGTAAGCATTGAGCCATGCGAGGAACTGATCGACTGCATCACCATCCCGATCGCCAGCGAGTGCATCAAGGCGTACTTCAAGCTCTTCTCCGATCATTTCATAAATGATCTCGCGCGGCGTGTCTGATCGAATCGCTTCATTACGGATACCGTAAACGACTTCGCGCTGCATATTGAGTACGTCGTCAAATTGTAGCAACCGCTTACGCATCGAGAAATTCTGCTGCTCTACCTTCTTCTGTGCATTTTCGATCGACCAGTTAAGCGCTGGGTGCTCCAACTCTTCACCTTCGCTCATCGACTTCTCAAGAATACGTGAGATCGGGCCGGCATTAGCAAACAGGCGCATCAGATCGTCCTCCAAAGAGACGAAACATTTCGACATCCCAGGATCTCCCTGACGGGCGCAACGACCACGTAACTGACGGTCGATACGACGCGATTCGTGACGTTCAGTGCCCACCACATAGAGACCGCCGAGTTCTGGTACACCTTCAGCGAGTTTAATATCGGTGCCCCGACCCGCCATATTGGTTGCAATCGTCACACCGCCCTTACGTCCAGCATTCGCAACGATCTCCGCTTCCTGCTCGTGAAACTTGGCGTTTAACACGCTGTGCCCAATATTTGAGCGCTTCAACATACGGCTCAGCACTTCGGAGGCTTCAACCGATGCGGTGCCAACCAGAACTGGTTGCCCTTGCTGGTGCGCTGCTTCGACCTCCTTGATCACTGCAGCAAATTTCTCGCGGCGCGTTTTGAAGATGACGTCGTTCTTATCGATACGGATACAAGGCTGGTTGGTCGGGATCACCATCACGTTGAGTCCGTAGATTTCGTGAAACTCAGAGGCTTCCGTTTCTGCGGTACCAGTCATCCCAGACAACTTTTCATACATACGGAAGTAGTTTTGAATCGTCACCGTCGCATACGTCTTGGTCTCCTTCTCGATCGTGCAGTTCTCCTTTGATTCAATCGCTTGATGCAGGCCATCGGACCAACGGCGACCAGGCATCACGCGCCCAGTATTTTGGTCGACGATATTTACCTTACCCTCCTGCACCACGTATTCTTTATCGCGCTCATAAAGACTGAATGCACGGAGCAACTGACTGATGCAGTGGATGCGCTCGCTGGTTTGCTGGAAGCCAGTTTCGGCGGCCAGCTTGGCCTCCTGCTTCGCCTCATTCGCGAGCTTTTCGTCTTTATCGATTTCAATGAACTGAGTCGGTAAATCCGGTAGCATGAACGCATCAGGATCATTTGGGCTTATCATTACGCGGCCCTTCTCGGTCAAATCGGCCTGCTGCTGCTTCTCATCGATCACGTAAAACAGCCCTTCCTTGAGTGCATAACGCTCCTTCTTATTGAAATCACTGTTCATCTCGAGGTCAAACTTATCAACTGCACGGCGGATCGCCGGCACCTCATTGAGACGGTGGAACTGCTTGTTCTTTGGCATGCCAAGCTTCACTTGGTAGAGCTTGGAGGTTGCCGTATATTTGGCATCTTCGTCAGAGCCTTCGCCTTCAAGGATCGATTTAGCCTCAGCGACCAAATTATTGCAATAAGCCTGTTGCTTGGCAACCAGTTGCTTAATGCTCGGCTTAATTTCGCCGAATGGCAGCGGATTATCATCCTGCATTGGCCCGGAAATAATCAACGGAGTGCGCGCCTCATCGACCAAGATCGAGTCAACTTCGTCAATGATACAGAAGAAGTGGTCGCGCTGCACTTGGTCTTCCTTGCGACTGGTCATGCCATTGTCGCGCAAATAATCGAAGCCAAACTCCGAAGCGGTGCCGTACGTGATATTACATTCATACTGCTCACGGCGAATCTGTGGCGCTTGGCTATTTTGGATACAGCCAACGGTGAGACCAAGCATACGGAAAAGGTGGCCCATCCACTCGGAGTCACGACGAGCGAGGTAGTCATTGACGGTAACTAACTGGCAGTTGTTGCCGGAAAGCGCGTTCAGGTAGAGCGGGCAGGTCGAGACCAGCGTCTTACCCTCACCCGTCGCCATTTCGGCAATGTGTCGCTCATGCAGAGCGATCCCGCCAATAAACTGCACATCGTAGTGCACCATGTTCCAAGGCAACATATGGTCACACACGTTAAATTCTTGGCCACACATACGGCGGGCGGCGTTTTTCACCGTCGCAAAGGCCTCCGGCAACAAGTCGTCGAGTGACTCCCCATCCTGATGCCGCTGCATAAACTCGGCGGTCTTGGCGCGCAACTGCTCCTCCGTCAGCGATTGATATTCAACTTCAAGTGCGTTGATACGTTCGGTAATAGGCTGACACTTTTTAAGAAACTTCTTATAGTGACGACCAGAAAACTTTTTGAGGATGGCTGAGATCATGAGATCTAATGTATGTGGTTACTGAATGAAATTATGCGCAAATCTTCGCTCACTGAGGACACCGAAAATGCGAAAAAAAGTAGAAAATGGTGAAACTACCGCCTGCTGGCAAGTGCGTTTCCCATACTATATCGACAAGGATGCAAATGCATGAAGGCGAACAGGCTAGGCGACTGAACTAAGAATTAAGCATTGCAAAAATCACGTGATACAGGACAATCCTAAAGTCTACGGTTGCTATGCGAAAAATCCCTGAAAAATGCCGACAATGGCTACTGCAAGAGCTACCCATCTTGGAAAATAAAGGAATCCTCTCGGCCGAATCCCGCCAACGACTCGACGACTATTATTCGAACCAAGTTGAATCACGCGTGCACTGGGCAGCTATTCTCTGTGCGGGGCTCGGAGCGCTACTCATTGGCGGCGGCATCATCCTACTTTTCGCCCACAACTGGGAGGATCTGTCTCGAACTGCGCGAGCCGTGCTATCATTCTGCCCGCTCGCCATCGCCGTGGTACTTAGCGCATTAGCGATTCGCCGTGGCGGCACGGGGCTCTGTGAATCGGCTGGCATTTTCCATAGCTTGGCAGTCGGCGCTTGTATTGCGCTGATCGGACAAACTTATCACCTACCCAGCAACACCCCAGGCTTTCTATTGGTCTGGGCACTGCTCGTCCTACCGCTTATTTTCCTGCTACCTTCCACAGGTGCATATTTGTTTTATATCACGCTGATCTGCAGCTGGAGCGGCGCAGCACAGGATGAATATGGTCAAGCGCTCGGTTTTTGGCTATTACTGATCCCGGCGGTTATTCATGTCGTCCGACTGATCCGACGCGAAGCCCACGAAGGACTAGTTTCGCTGTGGGGATTGATTCTGATGCTGCCGATTGCCTTAGGTATCGTGCTCGAACGCACGGTGCCGGGACTGTGGATCATCTCTTATGCATGCTTCTATAGCCTGTCGGGGCTGCTCGGCCTACGCTTGTACCCAACTGAATCAGGCTGGCGCAATCCACTACAAACGGTTGGCTTGGCGGGTATCACGGGGCTGACCTACATCTTCACTTGGCAAAATATGTGGCACGACATCGGCTGGAGCAACACACGCCACGACGGCAACTACCAAGAATGGGGCATTTGGTTCGACTCGGCCATCACACTTGGACTGGCACTCGCATGGGCACTCACCGCCGTCAAGACGCTACAGCGTAATTCATTGCCCTCGCTCATCCTTTGCTCCTTCCCCTTATTAGCGTGCGCGGCTTTCTTCTTCGCCTCCACCAGCGAAGGTGAAATCATCAACACTCTGCTATTTAACGCCTACATGCTCGCACTCGGCCTCGCCCTTTTGGCACAAGGCTGCCGCAGCACTCAACTACGACAGGTCAACTACGGCATGGCCGTTCTCGGCCTACTGCTGATTACGCGATTCTTCGATAGCGACTTTGGCTTCCTCGCACGCGGACTCGTATTCATCCTCATGGGCAGCTGCTTCCTCGCGACTAATCTCATCATCGCCCGTAAAAAGCATCAACAGCAGGAGGCTCAATCATGAACTGGCGAATGATATTCTTCGGACTACTGATCGTCGCGCAAGTGGCCGTGCCACTACAAATGATCCAGCAGCGCGAAACCGTGCTGCGCGAAGGCGAACTCTTCCGGTTCAAAACCGAGCCCATCGACCCAGCAGATCCATTTCAGGGCCGCTACGTTTGGCTGCAGATTGAAGACGACTTTGTGCCGATCTCTAAGGCCGCCGCCAATGCTATCGACTACAAAGCAACCGGCTACGCCCTGCTCAACGTCGACGAACAAGGCTTTGCCAAGTTTACCGATTGGTCATCTGAGCGCCCGACTCTGACCACGAATTACCTCAAAACCAAATCTCGCGGCCAGGCAGTAAACTGGGAGCAACTGCCCGATGGCCAACGCACACCCGTGCATGAAGGGCTAGGCATCGACATCCCCTTCACCCGCTTCTACATGGACGAAGCCAAAGCACCACGCGCTGAGCGACTCGCTCGCGAAGCCACCCGCAACGAAGACTGCTGGGTTGAGGTTCGTATTTTTAACGGCAAAGCCGTGATTGAAGACGTCATCGCCGAAGGCCAATCACTGCGCGACTTGGCTAGCATTGAAGAATAGCAGGCACGCAACTTAACCCTGCAGCCAAGCAATCGTCGCACCCCAGCCGCCTTCAGTCGCGCCCGCCAATTCAAATCGCACAACCCGCGGATCACGCTCGAGAATCTTATGCACCGTGGTGCGCAGCGTACCGATGCCCTTACCGTGAATGATGCGTACCCGCGTAATATCCCTCTGGAGGCACAGCTCAATGTAGTCGGGCACTAAATCTCCCAAATCCGAGGGGCGGAAGGTATGCAGGTCGAGCTCATCCGTAATCTCGAATTCGACTGGGTCTGGTTGGTCGTCAAGCACCGCGCTAGTCCAGTTTCAGCCAAACGTAAGTCAAGTCGCGAACTTAACTATCACCTCGCGCCTCAAACAGTCGCACTCCTCCAGCGCCAGTCACCTGCCTGGTATGACTGCGACTACCCTTCCGCTTTAGGCAGCGTTGGAATCGTCTCGATGCCCTGCACTTCAGGCAGCTCGGCAGAAGCAGCACTATCCAGCGCTTGAAATTTTTTCGCCGTCGAGAGTAAGCGTGTTTCGACCGAGCTGACCGCTTTATTGTAATGCTCCACTGACTGGCCAAGGCTCTTGCCGACTTTGGCGAAATGGCCCGCGACTACGCCGATGCGGTCGTAAAGTTCTTTGCCCAGCGCCGCGATTTCTTTGGCCTCACGGGCGATGGCTTCTTGTTGCCAGCCATACGCGATTGCTTTGAGCAGAGCAATCAGCGTGGTTGGCGTCGCAAGGATGACTTTATTAAGCACGCCCAACTCGATTAGCTCTGGATCTTGCTCCAAGGCAGCACTGAAAATCGTTTCGTTGGGAATGAATAGCACCACGAACTCAGGGGCATTGTCGAATTTGTCCCAGTAGGTCTTCGCCGACAGCCCCTTGATATGATCTCGAACATGGCGTGCGTGCGCCTGCATGCGCTCTTTCTGCACGTCCGGATCTTCGGATTGCAGTGCATCTAGGTAGGCTGCCAATGGCACTTTGGAATCCACGACCACCACGCGCTCGTTCGGCAGGCGAATTAACATGTCCGGGCGCAAACGCTGGCCATCGACAGTCTCGACCGATGCCTGCTCTTCGAAGTCACAATAATTGACCATACCGGCCATCTCAACGGTGCGGCGCAGCTGCATTTCGCCCCATTGACCGCGGACTTGCGGCGCACGCAGCGCCTGCACCAGGCTGCCGGTGGTGCGGCTCAGCTGCACCTGCGACTCGGCCAACTGCTGCAGCTGCTGCTTCAGGCTGGCGTCGGTCTGCGTGCGGCGCTCTTCTATCTTAGAAACCCGCTCATTGAAAACTTTCAGTGCCTCGCCGACTGGTTCGACCGTCTTATTAATCGCTTGCTGGCGTTTCTCCAGATCGCCCTTTGCGCCTTCTTGATATTTCTCCAGCGTGGTCTTGGCGAGATTCAGGAAGGACTCGTTGTTTTTCGACAACGCCTCCGCAGAGAGTGCTTTAAAGCTATCCTGCAATTCAGCCTTCGCCTCTTCCAGCAGCGCAAGCTTCTCCGCCGCCGCCTTTAACTCTGCCTCCCGCTGGGCTTCAACCCTTGCCAGCGCTTCCTTCGCCACCGCTCCATCACTGCGAACGAGCTGTAGCTCCGCCTGCGCGCTAGCCAACGCAGTATCCGAGCGGACCTGGCCACTACGTAACAGAGCAAAGACTACGCCCGCACCCACAAAAAGCCCAACGACTAACGCAACGATTAATTCCATGCGTTCACTTCAGACAGGATCCGCAAAACTGGCAACGGCGTAATTAATACGACTTGTAAGGTTTTTCACCCAAATCTGATTTTTTAGTACTACTCAATCACACGCTTTGCACAACAGCGCCGCATACGACTATTCTGTCTCCCCATCTCATGAAATTCCTTCAACTCACCATTCTAGCTCTACTTCTTTTTCAACCTATGTCTGCTTACGAAAGCGCCTTCGCCCGAACCGATGTCGGCACGATCGAGATTAAAACGATCCCCGCGGCGCGACTGCTCGTCTCCCAATCCGACAACAGCTATTTCGAGGCCAATAACGGGCTCTTTCGCCCCTTGTTTCGTTATATTCAAGCCAACGACATCGCCATGACCACCCCCGTCGAAGCGGCGATCGAACCTGGCACCATGTATTTCTATGTCGGCTCTGATTACGCCGACCTAGAGCTCAAAGATACTGACGAAGTCACCATCATTGAAGTGTCGGAACGCACTGTCCTCAGCCTTGGCGTGCGCGGCGGCTACAGTGCCAAGAACTTCAACAGCGCCCAAGCACGGCTGCTCACGTACCTTTCCGAGCAGGACAAATGGATCGCCACCGGACCTGCCCGTGCGATTTATTGGAATAGCCCGTTCATGCCCGGCATCTTCAAACGCTCCGAGATCCATATCCCCGTGACCAAAAGCACCACCGAAGAGAAGTAGCCACTCCGCTACAGCTTCCAGTGAGTTCCTTCAAAGCAAACAGGCTTAGTTCCCCTATATAGTTTCGCAGCCTCGGTCGCAAAACGAACATAGCGCTCACGGGCTTCAGCCGTCGGAGCAACAATGCGCTCGTTATAGCTCAACGGCGGCTCTTCCAGTGGGACACTCCCCACGCGCAACCATTCTGCACGCTCACTCTCCGTTAATTTCGCCATACCATACTTTCATCTCCTCAACTCGATCCGTCAAACCAAAGAGCGCCAGATAGTCAGTCAACAACTCCCAATCCAGAGCTAATTGCTGCTCAGCTGAGACTTCGACCAACATCCGTATATCTGACCAATCTTTGGTCATCCGCTTAGGATTATTCACCGTCGCTTGCACTTTGAGCCCGATAATATCCTCAACCTGCACCACTGGCAAAGTCACGCCCTCTGCGACCGAAAGCCGATCCGCCCGATCCAGCATGCCAAGTGTAGGCCCCCGAAATGCGTGCAATATATCAATCCGCCCCAAACTCAAGTTATCTGAGGAGTAATGGGATACGTTCTCATTACGAAACGCCCTAGTATAGCCCAAATCGCAGAAGATCTCATCACTCCGATCCAAATCATCTAACATTAAGATAAAATCCAAATCGATCGTCGCTCGCTGCACGCCTCGCAGAGCCATCGCAAAACCACCAATCAAAGCATATCTAACCGACGCCTCATCCAAGGCGCGACACACACTGTCGATCACTTTAACAAAATCCATCTAAGTAAACACGAGAAACCACGAACTCGACGAAGTCCACGCCGAAAATCCCTTCGCCCTAAAGCTTTACAAGCACGCCTGTCAGTTTCAGTTTTCCCTATATGCTTTTAAGAGTCACACAATACGGCGAACCCATCCTACGCAAAGTCGGAGACCCGATCACAGAATTTGATGACGCACTGGCGCAACTCGCCGACGACATGGTCGACACCATGTATGACGAAGACGGCATTGGTCTGGCGGCCCAACAAGTCGGCCTTGCACTGCAATTCTGCGTGATGGACGTGCGCCCGCCCGAAGGCGAAAAGCCCGATTTCGATTATAGCCTCGACGGCAAACAGCCGCCACTTGATCTGATTATGCCGATGGCATTGGCCAATCCTAAGGTCACGATCATCGATCGAACCGAAGACGTTTACGAAGAAGGTTGCCTCTCCTTCCCTGATGTCCGCGGCAAAGTCACCCGCCCGATTGGCGTACGTTGCGAGTATCAAGATACTGAAGGTAACACCCACGTACTCGAAGCCACAGGGCTCCTCGGCCGCTGCATCCTGCACGAGACTGACCACCTCAATGGTGAACTCTTCATCGACAAAATGGACAAGCGCGATCTGCAGCGCATGACGCCACGCATCAAAAAGATCAAGCGCACCAGCCGCGACTTTTTAAAAATGC
>DBBT01000019.1:0-469 GCA_002292345.1 Opitutia bacterium UBA977
AGCATCAATTCGATCTCGCGCTCTTCGAGCGTCGAAATATCCGCCTCGGTCTGCTCGATTTGATGGGTCAAAGCCTGATACTCATCGTTCTTCTTCACCTCGGCCTGCTGAGTGCGAAAGCGTAGCAAGGCGCCCTCTTTAGCCTGAACATCGACGTCGATTTCCTTGCGCTGGAGTTCCTTAGAAATTAGCGCCTGACGAGCAGCCTCAATATTAGCCTGCTCCGAAGCGATTTCGGACTCGACCATTCCTCGCTCTATCGGAATACGAGCAAGGTCCTGCTCAATTTTTAAAAGCGATACATCGCGATGTTGAACAATAAGAAGTTTTTCGATTTGCGGGTCAGCCATAAGATGAGATAACTCTACTCAAAACGGCCTTCTGCACAGAGCAACCTAAAAGATATGACAGACGACACTTCTCTCCAAGACCAGATCGATGACGCTACCTTTGACTTCACCATGGGCGA
>DBBT01000019.1:490-6574 GCA_002292345.1 Opitutia bacterium UBA977
GATAAAGATAAAGCGGAGTATTACGGCGCGCAGGCGCGGATGCTTGGCTGGAAAGACGAACTAAAATCTCCTTCCGAAAACGATACTATTTAGCGGCATTGACAGCCGATAAATCGCTCCTCTAAATCGATCACAACATGGAAGATGTAACTTACACGCTTGAATTTGAGAAACCTCTGCGAGAGCTAGAGAAGCAATTGATCACACTCAACCAGGTCTCGCAAGAGTCCAAGGTCGATGTGAGCAACGAAATCGAAGCGATCGAAAAGAAAATCGAGAAAATCAAGGCCGATATTTACTCGGATCTCACTGCGTGGCAACGCGTGCAACTTTCGCGCCACCCGAAACGCCCCTACTCACTCGACTACATTGATCGTATATTTACCGATTTCGAAGAGCTTCATGGCGATCGACGCTTTCGCGAGGACGCTGCCATCATCGGCGGCCCCGCATTTATCGAAGGCAAGCCCGTGATGGTGATCGGCCAACAAAAAGGTCGTAATACTAAAGAAAATTTACTTCGCAACTTCGGTTGCCCACACCCGGAAGGCTACCGTAAAGCGATGCGCCTAATGGAAATGGCTGAGAAATTCGACATGCCAGTCATCACACTGGTCGATACTCCGGGTGCCTACCCTGGTATCGGCGCAGAAGAACGCCACGTTGCCGAAGCGATTGCAGTGAACATACGCAACATGAGCGCACTGAAGGTGCCAATCATCACCATCGTCATCGGTGAAGGCGGCTCTGGGGGAGCGCTTGGCATCGCAGTAGCGGACGAAGTCATGATCTTTGAAAACGGCTACTACTCGGTCATCTCTCCCGAAGGTTGCGCTGCCATCCTCTGGAAAGACCGTGCAGCCGCACCGATGGCAGCCGAAGCGTTGAAATTCAGCCCGACGCACCTTGAAGGCTTTGGCGTCGTGGATCGAGTCTTACCCGAGCCTACCGGCGGAGCACATCGCGACTACGATGCCGCGGCAGACACGATGAAAACAGCCATCCTCGACTCACTTAAAATACTCGAAAAGAAGAGCCTCCAACAGCTGCTCGATGACCGCTATGCCAAGTTCCGCAATCTCGGCCAATACGCAGACTCAGCCGCATCATAGCAGCTGTTATTAGAAAATTAAGATTTTCGCCAGTGATCTGCTGGGGATTTTTTTGAGTCTAGCGTCACTGGTAGAGAGTCGCATTGCAGTCGTCAGTGGCCGTTGGCAAATCTGCCAGTCACACGCCGAGCAATCGAAATCAAGCAAACCAATGGGGCGCTCTCGGTGCTTAAAAGACGGACGGCTACCAACTCACTCGGAGGCCATCGTAAGCGAGGCGAATATTATCCGGCAAGCTGGCCTCAGTCGCTTCATGATCGACCCGATACGTCATGTGCGTCAAAAACGAGAGGCTCGCATCCATCTCTTTTGCAGTCTGAGTTGCTTCAGCCACAGTCATGTGCGAAGGGTGCGGCTCTGGTCGCAAGCCATCCAAGATGACCACATCGGCACCCTCGGCAAGCAAGCGCGCCTCCTCTCCGACCTCTTTGCAATCGGTATAATATGCAAATGATTTACCCGTTTCGGCTTCCGTAAAAATCAGGCCTAATACCCGCATCGGACCATGCGGAAGATAAACCGACTCAATACTACCACCGGGGACTTCAAGCACCTGCGGCATTTCCTTGAGCTTAAATGCAGGATAGCCCTTAATTGTCGGCTTATCTAGAATCGCATACGGAAAAATCTCACGTATCCGCTGCAACCCCTCCTTGCTACTATAAACAGGCAACGCAGTGCCACCGTTTAGATCGCAGAAGCGGCGTAGGTCATCCATCCCCAAAATATGGTCTGCGTGTGAGTGTGTTAAAATAAAGGTATCAATCTGAGTTATCTCATTCTGGATACATTGCATACGAAACTCCGGTGCTGCATCGACTTGGATATGGTGTCCACCCATCTCAACATGAATCGAGGTGCGCGTGCGCCAGTTTAGTGGGTTATTCAGATCACAACCATCTTTTGGTTGCGCAATCATCGGGACCCCTTGCGACGTCCCTGTGCCTAAAAATACAATTTCCATACAAATCAAGTATTGTGGCACTTATCGTCCGCTGGCAACCGAGTATCTCAGCGCCACACGGGAACTTAAGTCACGCTAATCGGCGGCCACTAGCTCAGGATCAGCAAGATCGAGATACACCATTCGATGATCACTGCCGAGCAAGACACCCGGGATGTCAACGATATGGCCATCGCCAGCGACGACCTGTTGCGCGAGTGACCGCGAAACCACAAATCCATCGACCAAAGAGTAGACGACCTGCTTATGATAAAAATACGTCCACTGCTCGCCGCGCGAATCTGACGCTGGCACCAAAGCACCAATATCAAAATCGCCCTTTCGATAAAAACGACGCAATGTGGCACTGCTCGGATGGTCATTAAAATCCCCGACTACCATAAAGTCAGTCACACCCAGATCATAACTGCGCTCGATAATACGGTTGCGACATGCTTCCGCTTCGCGTGAGCGTCGCTGCTGTGATTCTGGGTCTGACTTCACATCCGTCCAACGACTTTTCAGATGCACTACAAAGAGCTTAAAGACACTGCTGTCTGATCGCTCAAACGAGAGCTCAAGCATTCCGCGTTTCACGAGTTCACGGCCATTTTGATATTTAAAATCCAGATCGTTGTGCTTGACCACCGCCATTGGGGGAAACTTTGAGAGCACCGCCACATGCCGCACTTGATCGGCACCGGCCAAATGTATGGCGTATGGATAGTGAACGCCTTCTAGGGCTAAATCGGCCCGCAGTTCTTCTAAAAACGGCAGTGCCCCAATCTCCTGCACTGCCAAGATGTCCGGCGACGCCTGCTTTATCACTTGGCGGATAATCGTCTTATCCGCTTCAGGCTTAGGATAAGATGGTCGCCAGACTGCACCAACATGGCGATCCATCACCAAGTAATTGTTCAGATTATATGTGGCCAGACGGATAGACTTTGCATACGCGGACTGCTGACAAAAGACCGCCGCAAGTAACAGACAGCATCGACTTAATACGAATCGCATAAGCCTGAAAATATAGCATATGGCTAACTATTAATCAACGAGCTTTCTCTTTCCAATAAAGTCGGATGTGAATAATAGAAACGGCTATAAATCGGATGCGGCGTCAAGTTACTCAAATTCTCTCTATGCAACTTACGCAGCGCGCGAATTAAAGGCTCAGAGGAGTCCATCGCATCGCGGGCAAAGGCATCGGCTTCATACTCATGCTTGCGCGACCAAAGGCTGCTAAAAGGCGATAACCAAAAAGTGAGTAAACCACTCAACAGCATAAACAGCAGTAGCACTGGCACAAAATACTCGGCTGCCGCTGAACTAAAGTGAAATGCCTCAGCCAGCCAAGTGCCTCCAGCCAGCCAACCAAGTAATGCAAACATAGCAAATGTGGTGATTCCTGAGAGCAGTATCATCTTCGGAATGTGGCCCATTTTATAATGTCCAATTTCGTGAGCGAGCACCGCCTCCAGCTCTTCGTGGCTCATTTGTTCAATCAATGTATCGTACAGTACGATACGGCGAAAACGTCCGAATCCTGCAAAAAAGGCATTCGAATGGCCAGAGCGCTTACTCCCATCGATCACTAGAATCGTTTGAGCCTTAAAGCCAGTCCGCTCAGCCAAAGCAAAGAGACGATTCCTTAACTCCCCTGCTGCCATCGGCTCCATCTTATTAAATAAAGGCATAATAAACATCGGATACGCCACCACCATCACCAGTTGGAACAGGAAGAATACCGTAAAGCCCCATACCCACCAAAGATCTCCGGCACTCGTGACGAGGAAGATCAATAACGCGAGTAGCGGATAGCCGATACCAAACCCGAGCACAAAACCCTTCACTTTATCAACGATCCAAAGTTTCTGCGTACTTTTATTAAAACCGAAACGCTCTTCGATTCGAAAAGTACTCCACCACTCGAAAGGCATGCCCGGCAGCCCCAAGATCACCGCAATCAGAAACAACACCAAAGCCTGCCCCCAGATGCCGAAGCCGAAGATTGCGCTCAAACTTGCATATAACCACGGCAATAGACCTGACAGCACGACTACAGCCAGAATGATCGAGTCGTAAAAATTACTCACGAGGCCGAAGCGCGTCTTCGCCACCGTGTACTCGATTGATTTCTGATAGGTCGGCATATCAATAAAGTCACTAAAGCCCTGCGGGACCGCCTCAGCTTGGCGCTTCACATAGCCCAAATTAAGCAAATCCAGCAACGTGCTGGTAGCGTATTTAAGAATCAGAAGGGCAATAAAGGCGATTAGGATAGTATTCATCGAAGTGCCAACCACACAGACTTTGTGACAAAGGGTAAAGCAAATCCTTAGATGCTTTCGAACAATCCGCCTGCCCAATAAAAAACCCGCGACATCACGGTCGCGGGTTCTTGAAAAGTTCGATTGGTGTCGGATCAACCCGTGAGTTGCTTAATGATCTCAACAATCGGTAGGAACAGTGCGATGACGATGAAACCGACCACGACCGCGAGAAACACGATCATCACAGGCTCAATGATCGATGTAATACCGGCCACCGCATTATCCACGTCTTCGTCGTAGTTATCTGCGACACGGTTCAACATCTCAGACAGCTCGCCGGTCTCCTCACCCACATCAATCATGCTGGTCACCATATCTGGGAAGACTTTTTCACGGCCCATCGGAGCGGAGAGCGATTCACCGTCGCGCACACTGTCGTGGATGCGAGTCAGCGCATTGGTGTAGAATATATTACCAGTGATATCCTTGGTAATTGTAATCGCTTGAAGAATCGGAACACCACTCGAAAGAAGTGTGCCGAAAGTGCGTGTAATACGAGCGATGTTAACCTTGCTGACCAGATCACCGACCTTCGGTAGGTTGATCGCACACCAATTAAAGGCCTTCGACCCGACATCCGTGCGAAGGGCAAACTTCACCGCAAAAACAAGTGCGGCGATCAAGCCCAATGAAATGAAAATATTATCGCGCAGGAAGTTACTGATTCCGACCACTAATTGAGTTGGGCCAGGCAATGCCGCGCCATCGAGCATGTCATCGAAAATCGTTTGGAATTTAGGCACCACCACAACCATCAGGAGCACGACGATCGAAACAGCCACACCGACCACCACGATCGGATACACCATTGCAGACTTCACCTTCTTTTTGGTGCGTTGCGCCTTCTCCATGAACCCCGCCAGACGAGAGAGCACCACATCGAGAACACCACCGGCCTCACCGGCTTTAATCATATTTACAAATAGACGGTCAAAGATCTTAGGATGCTGTAGTAAGCCGTCAGAGAATGTGTTACCAGACTTCACTTGGTCGGCAATCTGCTCGAGGCACGCCTTAAAGCGCAAGTTCTTCTCTTGGCGAATCATCACTTCGATCGCACGCAGCAGCGGCAAGCCGGCTTGCAACAAAGTCGCTAATTGGCGTGTAAAAGTCGTCAGCTCTTCAGGCTTAATGACCTTACCAAAGTTCATGCCACCAGACTTGCCTTTAGCCTTAGCGACTTTTTTTGTCTTCGCAGACGATCTGCCGTCTGCGGCAATATTAGTAGGCATCAAGCCCATTGCGCTTACCTTAGAGCTCGCGTCATCCTGACTATCAGCATCAATTGAACCGGTCTTTTGCTTACCGTTTTGATCAATCGCAGTGTATTTAAATTTTGCCATGGGATTATGTAGAGGTTTGTAGATTAAGTATATTTAAGAACTTCTTCGATTGTAGAATTACCGTCGAAAATGGCACGCAACCCATCATCGCGCAAGCTTCGCATGCCCTGCTCCAGAGCTTTCTGCTTGATCGCAAGTGTCGGCGCACGGTTATTAATTAATTCGCGAATTGCATCCGAAGCGACGATCATCTCAAACAGACCGACACGACCACGATATCCAGTATCACTACACTCTGGACAACCTCCGCCGTAGAAGAAGTCTTTCTCTGCAATTTCGAGGGGATCGACGTCCAGCATTTCTATCAAATCATGCCCAGGCTCATACGCAGTACGGCATTTTTTGCAAATGCG
>DBBT01000053.1:0-417 GCA_002292345.1 Opitutia bacterium UBA977
TTCGCCGCGCAGGGCTGCGGTTTGATCGACGCCGTCGAGCTTGATATTTTTGGGGGCTTCGACGCCTGCAAGGCTTAGGATAGTTGGCAACCAGTCGCACATGTGGAAAAAGGTGTTGTCGCCAGAGTCGTTTTTCTGCAGTCCTGCGGGCCAACGCAGGATCGCGGGCACGCGGATGCCGCCTTCGTAGGTGGATCCTTTGGAACCGTGCAGTTGGCAATTAAACCGGTCGAGGCAGTCATCGCCTGCACCGCCGAATTGCGGTCCGTTGTCGCTAGAAAACACGATGAGGGTGTTTTCGCGCAGTCCTAGCTTGTCGACGCTCTCAAGTAGTCGGCCGACATTACGATCCAGACGGCGGATCATGGCGTAAAGTGTTTTAACTGCTTCGCTCAAATCATCGCGGTCGCTAAACAC
>DBBT01000053.1:480-1173 GCA_002292345.1 Opitutia bacterium UBA977
GCTTCGTCGGTCCAGAAATCAGTTAGATAGCGGCCATCGGCGCGTTGCACGCGGTCGCCGGACTCGAGTCGCCAGTCGTAGTAGTCGTGCATGCCGCCACGGAAACAGATGGCTTCATCAAAGCCGCGCTTTTCAGGTTTGTAGCGAGGGTCAAATGCACCGAGGTGCCATTTGCCGATCAGCCCAGTGCGATAGCCCGCGTCTTGCAGGATGTCGGCGATGGTTACTTCGTTCAGATCGAGGCGTTCAAGGCCGCGCCACTCTAGGGTGTCAATCGAGCCGGTTCGGTGCGGGTAGCGCCCTGTGAGCAAGGAGGCGCGCGAGGGGTTGCAGACCGGCGAACTTGTGTAGTGTTGCGACAGGCTAGTGCTTTCTTGGATGAATTGATCCAGAAATGGTGTCTCGCTGATGCCTTTGTTAAAAAAACTAAAGTCGCCGTAGCCGAGGTCATCGACTAGAATGTGAATAATATTTGGACGTGTCATGGTTTAGAGTGTATCAAGATATTGAATACTTACATAGAAGGCGCCATGTGCGGCTCGATCTGTCGAGGTGTATTCGAGTAAGGTTTCGAGAGTTGTGATGCCTTTTTCGATCTGGATCTCAAAGTCGATGGCTGTTGCGCCTGTTTTGATGGGGCTGCTGTGTGTCTGCTTGCCAATGATGAGTGTCGCAGTGCCAGCTTTAAGTCGG
>DBBT01000053.1:1238-11596 GCA_002292345.1 Opitutia bacterium UBA977
CACGTAGCTTTGATTCCACGGCGGGTATTTGTCGCCCTGATCCTTGATCGCGGAGGCTCCCCAATCCATACAAGTTAACTGGCTGATAGGTGCGGCTGTTGCGCCGACGGTGATGGGCGGCACGTCTTCGGCTAGTGGGCGCACTTCGTTCCACCATTGGTCGTATTGCTTACTGAGTGTGTTGAATGCTTCGGGATAGTCGCTCTTCACGTCGTGTTGCTCGGCGCGATCATTCTGTAGGTCGTACAGTGCCTTGCCTTCGACGAGGGAAAAGCGCTGGTTGCGAATCGCGCTGCCTTTATATTTGTGCATCTCGGCTTGGCCGTTGGGCCAGCGTCCGACGTGGGTTACGATACTGCGCTTGGGCCAATCGACGTCCTGCTCGTTCTGTAGTAAAGCTGTGAGCGAGCGTCCATCGGTGGGTGTATGCTGGCCGAGTGGGATGTTGGCTAGTTCAGCAAGTGTGGGAAAGATGTCGCTGATCGCAGTCAGTGTCTCCACGCTGCGGCCGCCTTGAATGTTGCCCGCGGGCCAACGTATCAAGCAGGGCACGCGCACGCCGCCTTGGTAGGGCGATCCTTTGGTGCCACGCAGCCCGGCGTTGAATTCCATCTGGTCGGGGCGGCCGCCTTTGGCGCTGCCGTTGTCGCCCATGAAGAGCACGATGGTGTTGTCGGCGCGGCCGGTAGCTTCCAGCCTTTGTAAAAGCTCACCGACCTCGCGGTCGAGGTCGTCGATCATCGCATAGAAGCGGGCCTGTGACTCAGGGAGGCCTTTATTCAAATACTTTTGCGCCAATTGATCATCGATCTGCAGCGGCGTGTGTGGGGTATTGAGCGAGAGGTAGGCGAGCCAAGGCTGTGGAGCCGGTTGATGGATCCAGTTCCAGGCAGCGCGACTGAAGACCGCAGTGCAGTAGCCGTCGGTGGCTTGCCAGTTGCCATTGTGGTAAATGTGTGGATCAAAGTATGAGTTGCCCCAATAGTCCGGGGTTTGACCGATGCCGCCGCCTAGGTGAATAAAGACTTCATCGAAGCCGCGGTCTTGCGGGCGGCTCGGGTAGGTCTCGCCGAGGTGCCACTTGCCGAAGATCGCGGTGCGGTAGCCTGCGGCCTGAAAGTGTGCGGGGAGCGTCGGCACCTTCGGCTTGAGCAGGCTGCGGCCGCTGATGGTGTGGGTGATACCGACCTTGAATTCATGTTTGCCGGTCAGCAGTGCAGCACGAGTCGGTGAACAGGTAGGGGAGGCGAGAAAGTCTTCGAGGCGTACGCTGTCTCTTGCGAGGGCATCGAGGTTGGGTGTTTCGAGTGAGGGATTGCCGTAAAATCCGAGGTCGGACAATCCTTGATCATCGGTGAGGATGATCAAGACGTTGGGCGGAATATCATTGAGCGACTCTGGGCGATGCGCCGCTGCAACCGCGTAGGTGGAGAGTAGTATTTGGCTGCAAAGTGCGACCATTAGAGCAAAGAGTTTCATTGGTCTCTGTTTTAGGTATGAACAGAATGAGCGCAAATATTTTGTAAGTATTAACATCAGCATTGCTCTGATGGCCTCAATCGCGCTCGATTGTTGCTTTACTTGTGTCCTGAGGGAGTCAGCGTCAGCAATGCTGCCGTGCTTATTTTGCTTTTAGTATACCAGATTGGTAGGCGTATATAGGCGGTTGCCTAGTCATTTTAAATTACAAATGTAGTATCAAAATTAATGCTTACGAATCAGCTAGATTTAGATCAGAATGTGACTGTTCAAATGGGTACAAAATAGAGATGATTAAAATTGCAGTAATTGTGTGGCTATCGGTTTTTTTGTTTGGAATGAGTCACGCGCAATCAGCGTTGGGAGCTGCCTCTCGCCCAAATGTCGTAGTCATCCTCACGGATGATCATCGAGCGGACTATCTAGGGTGCTCCGGTAATCCTATTCTCAAGACGCCTCACATCGATCAGTTGGCGGCCGAGGGAGTGCGCTTTAGCAATGCCTTTGTGACCACCGCCGCTTGCACGCCGAATCGGACCTGCCTGCTGACGGGCCAGTATGAGCGCAAGCATGGGATTACGTTTTCATCCCAAAGCAGTCTCACGGAAGAGGCCTTTCAGGATACCTACCCGATGCAACTGCGGCAGGCGGGGTATTTTGTCGGCTATATCGGCAAAAATCATACGCCCATCGGGCCGGGCTCTGGGATCAATGAAAAGCCGGAGAGCACGCCGGAACAACTGGCAAAAGCTAAGCCCCATTTTGGTTATTATAATGGCACGATGGAGGCCGGGTTCGACTATTGGTACGGCAATCACAACCACTCCACCTTCTATCCCAAATGGAATCACCCCATTTACAGGAATTCGCGTGTAAACACGCAAATTGAAATCTTCGGGGAAGGAGCGATGCACTTCCTTAAACCCGACCCCGAGTTTGCCGGTACTCAGGATTTCCTTCGGTCGAAGCCGGCGAACCAACCGTTTTGCATGATGGTGAACTTTAATCTGCCGCACGGTGCCGGAACCAGTTCCATGAAGCAACTTAACAGCGATCCCGAATTATACCGCACCACTTATCGGGACCAGATCGATGAACTGCCGCTGCCCGAGACCTATATTGCCAAAGCCGATATCAAGAGACAGAAGATTCCGACACAGGTCTATAATGGAGTCACCATACCGACGTATCATTATGTGCACAATGAGGCCGATCTGCGCGAACGGATGGTGCGTGAGTATCAGACCGTCACCGGCATTGACCGTCTGGTCGGCAATCTGGTGGCCGAGCTGAAGGCGCAAGGGTTGTATGAGAACACGGTAATCGTCTTCACTTCCGATCATGGCTTAATGCATGGCGAGCACGGGCTGGGCGGCAAAGTGCTGCTCTACGAGGAATCGATCCGCGTGCCGATGATCATTTTCGACCCACGCCTGCCGGAAGCACGCCGCGGAACGGTCGCGGACGAATTGGCGCTCTCCATCGACATTGCTCCAACGCTGTTGGAGCTCGCTGGGGTATCGGTCCATGAAGAAATACAGGGCAAGAGCCTGGTGTCGGTGATGCAGCAGGACGGCGCTCCTTGGCGAAAGGACTTTTTCTGCGAAAATATGTACACGGGGCAGAACTATCCGCTCATCGAAGGCGTGCGCAGCGAGGACTTTAAATACATCCGCTATTTTAAGCCGAAGCCGCGCAGGCATCATGTTCTTACGCTGACCGATTCCATTCAGGGCCAGCAGCCGATTTATGAAGAGCTCTACGACCTTAAGAACGACCCGAAGGAAACCACCAACCTGGCCGACTCGCCGGATCATGCTGATACGCTCGATACTTTCCGCAAGCGTTGCCAGGTACTGGTGGTGGAAGCCAGGGGCAGCGACGACTATCCCAAAACTCATATCAAGAATGATCCACGCAAGAGGAATCACCAATGAAAATAAGAACTCAATTTTTACTTACGAGCCTGGTGGCTTTGGCAGGGCTGAATGCCATGGCGGAACGGCCCAATATAATTCTCTGCATGTCCGACGATCAGGGCTGGGGCGATGTCGCGTATAACGGACATCCGGTGCTGCGGACGCCGCACCTCGACCAGATGTCTAGAGAGGGTATCCGTTTTGACCGCTTCTATTCGACCTCACCGGTCTGTTCTCCGACCCGCGCAGCCTGCCTTACTGGGCGCCATCCCTACCGGCAAGGTGTTCTGTTCGCCAATGTCGGCAAACTGAAGGCAGAGGAAATCACGCTGCCCGAAGTGCTCGGGGAACAGGGGTATGCGACCGGCCATTTCGGTAAATGGCATTTGGGTTCGCTGACCACCAAAACCAAGGATGGGCATCGTGGTCGCCTCGGCAACACCGCCACCTACTCTCCGCCATGGGAAAATGGTTACGACGAGTGTTTCGTCGCTGAGTCAGGGGTTCATACTTACCATATCGCAGACAATTATGAGAAACTTGGAACCCATTACTGGACCGGTTTGGATCAGATGGTTCCGGCAGAAGAAATTTCCGGTGATGATTCAAAATTAATGATGGATCGGGCACTTCCGTTTATCGAAAGAGCGTCCAAAGCAGATATCCCGTTTCTGGCGGTGATTTGGTTTCATACGCCGCATCAGCCAGTCTTGTCGGCTCCGCCTTACACCGACGGCTATAACGAACACAAGGACTACTATGGCTGCATGACCGCGATGGACGAACAGATGGGTCGCCTGCGCGCTAAGCTCAAGGAACTCGGGGTTGAGGATAATACTATGCTGTGGTTCTGCTCGGATAACGGGCCGACTAAGGTTAAAAACAGCTGGGGAAGTACGGGCGGCTTGAGGGGTGGTAAACGCTCTCTCTATGAAGGCGGTGTGCGTGTTCCGGGCCTGCTGATTTGGCCGCAGATTATCGAACAGCCCCGTGTCGTTTCGATGCCGTGCAGCACGAGCGATTATTTCCCTACCATTTTAGATATGTTGGGCCTTCAGCTTCCTGATCGACCCTACGACGGAATCAGTCTGATGCCATTGATTAAAGGCACGATGACCGAGCGACCGAAGCCTTTGGCCTTTGAATCCAGTTTCACGATGCGCGAGGCAAATCTGGGAGACCCGTCAATCAATCAAACGGCCCTGATTGACCAGCACTACAAGATCTACAGCAAGGGGTCCGGGAACACATACGAGCTCTATGACCTAAACGCGGATCCGAGTGAAAAGAAAAATATTGCAAAACAGTATCCGGAAGTGGTGCAGCGTATGCGGGCAACCATCGAAACATGGCGTCAGTCGTGCAAGGAAAGTGCGCAAGGCAAAGACTATGTTCAAAAGTAAATCCAGAAGATTAAAGGAACAGTATATGAAAATAGAAACTAAATTTTTACTCACTAGCATGCTGTGTTTGGTCGGGCTGAACGCCATGGCGGAACAACCCAACGTCATTCTGATCATGACCGACGACCAAGGCTACGGCGATCTGGCCTGCCACGGCAATCCGGTCATTCAAACGCCCGAGCTGGACCGGTTACACAACGAATCGATTCGCCTGACGAATTTTCATGTCGCTCCGTTTTGCACGCCGACGCGCGCGGCGCTGATGACTGGGCGCTATCCGGCACGGACGGGTGCGTATCGCACCGCCAGCGGTCGGTGCATGCTGCACATCGATGAACGCACCATCGCTGAGGAGTTTTCTGCCGCCGGTTACGTGACTGGCATGGTGGGCAAATGGCATCTGGGCGACAACGCGCCGCACCGGCCGCAGGATCGAGGCTTTCAGGATGTGGTCTGGCATCACGCTGGCGGCATCGGTCAGGCGGCTGACTACTGGGGCAATACCTATTTTAACGATCACTACGAGCGCAACGGCATCTTCGAAAAGTTCGAGGGTTACTGCACCGACGTTTTCTTCGCTGAATCAATGCGTTTTGTGGATGAAAACAAATCCAAACCCTTCTTCCTCTACCTTGCGCCCAACGCACCGCACTCGCCGTATAAAGTGGATGCCAAATGGAGCGCGCCTTACAAGGAAATCGTCAAGTGGAAGGGCGGGGCTGAGTTCTACGGCATGATTGCCAATATCGATTATAACGTCGGGCTGCTGCGCACGCATCTTGAAAAACTGGGGATCGCGGAAAACACCATCCTGATTTTCATGACCGACAACGGCACGTCAGGCGGCATCGCTCGCAAATCAATACTCGGCCCGGATGACTTTCGCGGCTACAACGCCGGGGTACGCGGGGTAAAATCGACGGTATGGGAAGGCGGGCACCGCGTCCCCTGCTTTATTCACTGGCCGAAAGGGGGACTCGTCGAGGGACGGGATGATGCCGTTCTTTCGGGGCACATCGATGTATTGCCGACTCTGGCCGAACTCTGTGGTGTGACGGTCTCCGCAACGCCCAAGCGCGATGGGGTCTCTTTTGCCGCCCGATTGAACGATCCGAAAGCTCCGGCTAGCCGGGATCACTTGGTGATACAGATGCCGGGCGGACCGCGATTTAAAAAGGCACCTGCGCCCTTCGATACGAGCGTGGTGATTCAGGGCGACTGGCGATTGATGGATGGCACGAAGCTGTTCAACTTTGCAAAGGACCGGATGCAGAATAACGATGTTGCTTCGGATCATCCCGAGCGGGTTGCTGCGCTGCGCGCGCTGTATGAACCCTTTTGGGATTCTGTTTCGCCGCGCATGACACCCGTATCGATCGACCTCGGAAACCCGGCACAAAACCCAACCGAGTTATGCTCTCAGGATTGGTATATGCCGACTGGTAATCCACCGTGGCATTATGGTGCTATCAACAGTCTGGTGCGCGTTACCGGCCCTTGGTATGTCGACGTTAAACAGGCCGGGCGCTACCGATTGACCCTTCGTCAGTTTCCAGCGGTCGCCAACAAGTCGGTCATCGCCGAGCGAGCCAAAGTAAAGATTGCCGGACAAGAGATGGAATCGAAGGTCGAATCCGGCACACGGGGCGTGGTTTTCGAGATGGATCTGCCTGCTGGAAAAACTACCTTGGAAACCTGGCTCTACGACAAAAAAGACGAAGCTGGCGGCGCCTATTTTACTGAAGTTGAATTAATGTAAGTTCTGAAATGAAATTATTTATATTTAAACAAATACTGGTAGGGCTGACCCTTTGCTCACTGCTCCAAGCGTCCGAAGTACTGGATTTTCAGTCGTCACTGGAGGACCGGGCGGCGTGGCTGGACGAAGATAAATTCGGTCTGTTTATTCACTGGGGGCTCTATTCCCAAATCGCCAGGGGGGAGTGGGTCATGCACTCAAAAAAAATCCCCATTGAGGAATACTCCAAGCTGACCGAAACCTGCAACCCGACCAAGTTCAGCGCCACCGAGTGGGTGCAGATCGCCAAGGATGCGGGGATGAAATATATCGTCATCACCAGCAAGCATCACGACGGCTTCGCGCTCTTCGATTCTGCGGTCAGCGATTACAATATCGTAGATGCCACTCCGTTTAAACGCGACATGATCGCCGAACTCAAGGCCGCCTGCGACGCGGAGGGCATCAAGCTCGGCCTCTACTACTCTCACGCCCAGGACTGGTATCACCGTGGGGGCTTCCCTAGCCATAACTGGAAAATTCCCTCCGGCATGGACGAGATGAAGGACTACCTCAACAATATCGCGCTACCTCAGGTCAAAGAAATCCTCACCCAATACAAACCCGATATCATTTGGTATGACACGCCCCGCCGCATGACCCCCGCAATGGCGGAGCCCTTCTCCAAGCTCGTGCGCGACATTAGCCCAGGCACCCTGATCAACAGCCGCATTGCTCTCGATGGCAACAAGATGGACAAGGTCACCCCAAAGGACCTCGACATGCTTAAGAGCCTCGGCACCGACTACCTCTCCTACGCCGACCGCGAAATCCCCGCCAACAGCCCATGGAACCACTGGGAAACCTGTATGACTCTCAACGGGGCCTGGGGGTTCACCCAGGGCGACAACGCCTGGAAAACCCCCAGCCATGTCGTCCAGCAACTGCTCGAGGTGGTCAGCAAAAACGGCTCCTTCCTGCTCAATGTCGGCCCAAAGCCAGACGGCTCCTTCCCCTCAAAATCCGTCACCGTGCTCAAGCAAGTCGGGGACTGGCTTAAGCTCAACGGCGACGCCGTCTACGGTGCCCAACCCGTCTCCTTCAACCTGCCCGGAACGCCCACCGCAGCATCCCTCAAACGCAAAGCCGACAAGGAGGCCCGCTTCGCCAAGCTTAACCGGCCCGCTCCCCATACCTCCCTCGAACGAGACTTCCCCTGGCTCGCCACCCGCAAAGGCGACACCATCCACCTCACCATCTTCGACTGGCCGGCGGACAACGCCCTGGTCATTGAAAATTTTACCGAAAAAATAACAGACGCTCGGTTTGCCTCGAATCCGGACGCCCCGTTGCAAACCCGCCTCTACGGAAACACGCTCCGCATTTCCCTGCCACGCCACCCCGGGGGCGATCTGCCTCCCGTGATCCGCCTTTCCCTCAAGTAGGTAACCTCCCGCGAATGTAAAGATGAGATAATGAGACCACTTGATGATTCACCGGGGAAACAACGCATCCTCTTCTTCCTCGCGGGCGTAGGCTTCGCCTTCGTTTGCGGATTCATCCAGTTCAAATGGATGGATATTGTTCCGTACGTTGCCTTTGATCAGCAGCCCGACTGGGTCAAGGGACTCCGGGAAGTGGTCGGCTGGCTTCCGTGGATTGCGTTTCTGGGTGTTCTCGTACTCCGTTTTATCAAAGGTCGACGCGTTCGCGTCGTGTTCTATTTTCTGGGCACAGCAGCACCGTTGGTGCTGTTAAGCGGATGGCTACTCCTGGGTGACTCCGTCGCCAATCTCGTTTCTCAGCAGAAGTTTGACGCTGAGACCTGGCGAAATCAGGAGCACGTCGAACACGACCACATGTGGCTTCCTCGTCTTTGCATGGTGGATCATCTCATGTCGAGTGGCCAACTGGATGGCTTGAGCAGTCATCAGGTGATTGAGCTTCTCGGTCCACCCCATGACAAGAACTTTCCACACGGCGCCGCATCCTGCGACATTCACTACTATCTTGGACCGGAGAGAGGGTTCCTCGGAATCGATTCAGTGTGGCTGTTTATCACCTTGAATAATGACAGCACCGTGAACAGGTACTGGCTATATCGAGACTGAAAAAATGCGCCCAGCGGACGATAACAAGCTCAAAGCGTTCATTTATCCTGCCGTTCGTTAAAGGCGCACGCGACGCTATCGCCGTTCTGAACGACGCGTTTGAGTGAGTGTGTGCGATTCTTTGTTTTTGACTTATTCCGGCTTAGATTGTTACCATTAACAGCTAAATTAAGATATGACTATTTTAAATATTAAACTCAAGGCTGTTTGGTTGAGCGCTGCTAGCGCTGTATTGCTTGGATTTTCACCTGTGGTGGCAAGCGAATCAGCCGCGCAACCAAATATACTCTTCATCCTGACGGATGATCAAGGTTACGGCGATCTGGAGCGGCACGGCCATCCGTATTTACAGACCCCGCATACTAATCGCTTGCACGATGAAAGTGTGCGCTTTGATAATTTCTATGTCAGTCCATCCTGCTCGCCAACGCGTGCCGCGCTGCTGACTGGGCAACATGAATTTCGCAATGCGGTGACGCATACGCTGCAACCGCGGGAGCATTTATTTAAGGATGCGGTGACTTTGCCGCAGTTGTTGAAAACCGCGGGTTACACTACGGGGTTTATTGGTAAATGGCATTTGGGGGATGGCCCGGGTTATAATCCGGAGCATCGCGGCTTCGATTGGTGTGCCACCAACACGATGGGGCCGCGTAAGCACTTCGATCCAGAGATCATTCGCAACGGCCTGCGCACACAGCGCAAAGGGTTCCGTGAGGATTTGTTTTTTGACGAGGCAATGACCTTTATTGAGGAGGCTGGCGATCAGCCGTTCTTCTGCTACTTGGCGACCTACTCGCCGCACACGCCATTGGCGGCGCCAGAGTCGTATATTGCGCCGTTCCGTGAGGCGGGCTTGAATGATACACATGCCACGTATTTGGCTATGATTGAGAATCTAGACACCAACGTTGGGCGGATGTTGGACTTTTTAGAAGCTAAGGGTTTAGATGACAATACGATCGTTATTTTCATGAATGATAATGGTGTGACTGAAGGACTGGATGTTTATAATGCTGGGATGCGTGGTTGTAAATGCACTGCCTGGGAGGGAGGCTCACGCGCGATGTCTTTCTGGCGATGGCCAAAGCATTGGCAACCGCAGACAGTTGATAATTTGACCGCACATTTAGATGTATTACCGACGCTGTGTGAACTGGCTGGTGTTGAGGTACCCGAGACGCTGCAACCGGAGTTGGAAGGTTATAGCTTGTTGCCGCTGTTAGAAGCGGAAGCACCAATCAGTTGGAATGATAATCGCATGCTATATCATCATGTGGCCCGTTGGCCCAGTGGTCTGGCCGAGTCGCATAAATACGCGATGGTCAGTGCGCGCAAGGGTGACTATCTGTTGGTGCGCAGTGCGCCCTGTGGTGATTCCGCGTGTGAAGATTTTCAGAGCCAGTGCACCACTTTACGAGCAGTCTATAACGGACTGAGCACCACGACTTATGCTAAGGGTTCGGCTCAACAGCACTGGGGCGCGACGCCGATGGGTCATTGGGCGCTATATCATGTAAAAGATGATCCTGCGTGTCAGCAGGATCTATCCGCGACGCATCCAGAGTTGGCAGCATCGATGGCCGCTTCGTATGATGCCTGGTGGGATGACATCTATCCCGACATGATGGCACGCGGTGGCGATGCTGGAGATCCAGCGGTGAGTGCAGTAGCTTCCAAACGTGCCAAGGAATGGAAGGGTCCGACT
>DBBT01000099.1:0-809 GCA_002292345.1 Opitutia bacterium UBA977
GCGCCGATCTGTGTGAGTGGTACGTGTAGGGTGACGCCGTCGGAGTCGCCTCCGGGTTCGTGTTTATAGCGTAAGGGGAGTTCGCTGCCGCCGATTGCCAGTGACTTTGGGAAGGCTTCGGTGGTGTCGGTTTGTTCCTTTTCGGGCAACAGATCGTCGATCGAGGCTTTGAGGAAATCTAGGCGACCCTTGTGGTCGCGTTTAGCGAAGCTGCGGAGTTCGGCGTAAGAGCCGACGGCGCTGAGGCGCTGTCGGTAAAAATCGTAGAGCCGATCCTCGACTGCAAAACCAGAACCGAGACGGCGACGAGCGAGTTCGGATTCGGCGCGTTGGCTGACTTCGTTGTTGTGCTGTAAGAAGTCAGGGCGTTCGCGGATACCTTGTTCGATCAGGCCGTTGCGGACGAAGATCTCGGTCGATTGATCGGGATCGATGCGGCTGAGGCTTATATTACTTTGGCCGATCTCTAGGCCGAACAGCATCTTGCGCTGTTTACACAGAGCGGCTGCGGATTTGGTGCTCCAAAAGGGTTCGGAGTGCTTGAGCTTGAGCAAGTCGCCAGCCACGTCTTCGATCCACTGCACTTGTACCTTGGCGGCGGTGCGGGCAAACAGGCGACTGGTCTCCATCCACTCGCCGCAAACGATCCATGCGGGCGCGCTGGTTTTGGCTGGCTTAGGCTTGCTGGTTTTCGCGTAGGAGGCTTTGCGTTGCTTCTTGGCCGTGGCGTGGTCGAACAGGCCAGAGCCAGGGAAGAGTAGGGCCTTGCGATTGCGCGGGCCTCGGTAGTTGTGCTCCTCTTCTTTGAC
>DBBT01000099.1:850-31434 GCA_002292345.1 Opitutia bacterium UBA977
GTGATTGTTGCTTGTTGCTTGTTGTTTGATGCTTGCTTGGGCTTGTGGCCTCGCTCGTCAGAGCGGGGAGCGTTGGCTTCGGTTGGCTGTGTGCTTTGCTCGGCAACCCCGGTCTTACGACCGAGGCCACGGGCAGCGTTGCCCTTACCGCTTGGCATCATTTTTAGGTTTTTGAGTACCCGTTCGAGCTGATGATGCACGTCCCGCCACTCGCGCATGCGTTGATACGAGACGAAATGTTTTTTGCAGAATTTGCGCAGCTGACCTTGCGAGAGCCGATCCATCTCGTCGTGGTAGGCGTTCCAAATATTCAGCAAGGTTAAAAAGTCGGACTCTTTATGGACGAAGCGTTTTTGCATTTCGTCGGCTTCTTTGGCGAGTTCTGCGGGGCGTTCGCGGGGGTCTTGAATCGAGAGGCCGGAGGCAATCACCAGCACGTCTTCGATCGCATTTTCGCGCTGCGCTTGCAGCAGCATGCGCGCGACGGTGGGGTCGACTGGTAGTCTGGCTAGTTTGCGCCCGAGCTTTGTGAGTCGGTAATCGTCTTCGTTTTCGCTGCGGCTGTCGCTGTAAACCGCATCCAGTTCTTCGAGTAGTCGGTAGCCACCGCGGATTGCGGTGTCGGACGGTGGATCGATAAAGGGAAAGGTGCGAATGTCGCCGAGTTGGAACGCGAGCATACGCAGAATCACGGACGCCAGATTCGAGCGGTGGATTTCCGGCGTGGTATAGCGTGGGCGACCGAGAAAATCTTGCTCGGAGTACAGGCGGTAGCAGACGCCGTTGCTCACGCGTCCGCAGCGGCCTTTGCGTTGATCGGCGCTGGATTGAGCGATGGGCTCGATTGGCAGGCGAAGGGTGCGGGAGGTCGCGCTGTAGCGACTAATGCGGGCGAACCCAGTGTCGACGACGTAGCGGATGCCAGGCACAGTCAGCGAGGTCTCGGCAATGTTGGTCGAGAGGATGATGCGGCGGCGACCTTGTGGGTGAAAGATGCGCTGTTGATCGGCGTTGGCCATACGGCCGTAGAGCGGAAGGATGTCACAACCGCGGGCGCGGCTGTCTTCGAGTTTGCGGCGCAGTTCGTTAATGTCGCGCTCGCCGGGCAGGAAGACGAGGATGTCGCCTTCGTTGTTGTGATTGATAATCTCGTTAATCAGTTCGGCGGCGGCTTCGATGAAGGTCAGGTCGCCAGCGTCTTCGAGCATCTCTTCGATCGGGCGGTAGTAGGTATCCACGGGAAACATACGGCCGGAGACTTCGATGATGGGGGCACCGTCGAAAGCTTTGGAAAAACTCTCGGTGTCGATCGTCGCTGAGGTGATGACGATCCTCAGGTCTTTGCGCAGATCGGTGAGTTGCCGTAAGCAGCCGAGGATGAAATCGATATTGAGGCTGCGCTCGTGCGCTTCGTCGATGATGATCGCATCGTAGGCGCGCAGCATCGGGTCGTCCTGAATCTCATTCAGCAGAATGCCGTCGGTCATGACTTTGATCGCGGTGTCGTGGCGCGTCTGATCGGTGAAGCGAATCTTAGCGCCGACTTCGTTGCCATAGGTAACGCCGAGCTCTTCTGCAATACGTTGCGCAACGGATAGGGCAGCGACGCGGCGGGGCTGCGTGCAGCCGATCAAGCCGTTTTCACCGTAGCCTGCATCAATTAGGAACTTCGGAATCTGCGTGGTCTTGCCCGAGCCTGTTTCACCGGCGATGACGACGATTTGATTTTCCTGAATGGCGCGAATAATTTCTTCCCGTCGCGTATGGATCGGGAGGTCTTCGCTGTAGGTCGGCTGGAGGATTGAGGGCATTGAACGTCAAACCTTCAACGTCGAAAGCTGAAGATATAAAAAAAGAGAACACAGGACGATGTCTGTGATATGCAGTCAGGCAAGCTGACAATTCGTGGTCGTAATCTTAATCCTTCACTTACTCCTAATCTACTTTGCGAGGAGTAAGTGAAGGAGTAAGGTTACGAGAAGGACTTTAGTTCACTACGCGTCTTTGTTGATGAAAGCCCAGATATTGTGGCGACCATAGGGTTTAATGTGTGTGACCAGTTCTTCCTTCTTCAAGTGCAGTGGAATATTAGGCACGGAGCGGTCGACATAGACACGATCACCCGGGCAGGCCCCGCACAGGCGACTGGCGATGTTAATGGGCCGACCAATATAGTCGCCGCCCACTTCGAGGTGACTGGCGAGGCCAAAGCAAATACCTGCGCCGAGTGATTTTGGGGCGCCGTGGCTAAAGTGTGGGCTGTCTTGCACCTGCGTCCATTGATTACGCAAGCTAATCGCAGCTTCCAGTGCCACATTGACCACGATCTCACGATCGGCAGGAGTTGTCTCCCAAATCGCCAGCACGCCATCGCCGAGGAATTTAGTCATTTCTGGTGGAAAGCGCTGCAGCGAGCGATTCACCATGTGGTAAAAGGCAGACATTAGGCCGCAGGTATATGGCGACTCGATGTTGGGCTCTTCGCAAAAAAGGCTGAAACCTCGAATGTCGATAATCAGTGCAAGCACCTCGCAGGGCTTGCCGAATTCAACTTCAGGCTCAGTGTTTTCGATGAACGGATAGTTGGTATAGATCTCTTCCTCGAATTCATAGTAGTTAGCTTTATTGACCGAATCGCTGTAGAAGTTTAACCCCTGGAGATGGCGTTCGTAGTTAGCTGGGCGGTATTGCAACTCGGAGACGCCGTAGCCTTCGCTGTGCTGACTGCGACTAGTGTAAAAGCGTGCGGAATATTTACGTACCCGATTTTCTTTACCTTCGAGCTTCTTTAAGACCTTTGATACTTCAGGCTCGTCGAGCACGATAAAGGAATCGAGTCCATCCACAGTGAAATAGACATTCCGGTATTCGGGATGCACGGTTTGAAAGCGGCAACAAATATCCCAAAAGTCTCGAAAGCTTAGGTCTGGAATGGGGTAGTGTCGCCGTATGATGGAAGAAGCCATAGCTTGAAATAACTGATTGAAAGTGAGAAGTGTGAGATGCTGCTAATCAAGCTATTAAGGGGCGAACTACTGGTCCGAGCACAAAAAAGCCTCGGTCGTTAGACCGAGGCTTTAAAGGGAAAGTTGTGTCGGACTACGCCTTTGTAACAAGACCAGCCTTGATCGCCTTAACAGAGACCCACATGCGCTTCACTTCACCACTTGGAAGTTTGACGCGGATGCGTTGAACGTTTGGACAGAAACGACGTCTGGTATTCTTAACGAGACTGGTTCCGATACCACCGCTTTTTTTGGTGAGACCCTTACGGATGATGATACCACCTTTGACGGGGCGTTTACCTGTGATTGCGCAAATACGTGACATGAGAGTTCCTTGATTAAAGTTATGAAGGGCAGGAAAGTAGGCGGCTGTGGCAGCCAAGCAAGCCTTTTTCTAGAAAAAATTAGCTGCCTCGAAGCCCCCATAGCACTTGGAAGCGCCGACCCATATGTGCGGGGTGGATCAGTTCCATAAGTGTCTGCCTGTCAGGGCTGAACATGCCAGCGGTGTCGCTGACAATCGACTCAGCTGCGCGCTGAGCACGCTGGACTAGAAACGATTCCTGTGTCTCGAGGGTGACGGATTTAAGGCCTTTTTCAGTCAATAAATCGACCAATGGGTCCCAGCAGACGTCGCAGGTGATGTCTTTTCCCCCAGGTTGATCGAGCAAGTCGTTGGCCTGTGTGTGCTGGTGATAGGTGCGGGCAGTGCCTGCTGGGCAATCGGTGGAAAGTGCCGGCCACGTCTTGCCGTAGTCGAACAGTAGCAGGATGCCGGTCCAGTCTTGCTCGAGCAGATCGGCAACCGCTGCCTCGGCCTGTAGCGGCAGATCGAGCTCGTAGCCTTCGAGCGCCTGCACGGGGAGGCGCTCTTGAATGGCCGTAACTTCTGGCGTTAAGTGGTCGAGTAGCACGTCTTCGAGCGCGTGATCTGCGTTGAGGCGCACGCCGCGTTCGCGCCATTGACCATCGCGAAAGATCAAGCGGTGGAAAGGTAGGGCATCGAGCCACTCATTGGCAAAAATCACCACCGGCCCATCGGCGCAGATCGCATCGCCTTGACGAATGACACGGCTGTCAGCAAATGGGTGCGACTCGAGGCGACTCAACAGATCCGCACCAGGTTCAGCGGCGATTTCAATGAAAGTCGATTGCTCGGCAGTGGTTTCGCCTACTAGGTCATGCGTTGCGGTGATAATGAGTTGAGCAAATACCTTGCCCAGACTCTCTGCGGTGTAGAAATCGCGATCTGGGCTGCGACCAACGCGCTCACGCGCACGGGTGTAGTAGCCGCACTGATCAGCATACAGGACGAGGTCGATATAGTCACGATAGCTGATCGGGCCGCTTGCACAGGTCGCTTGGAGTTGATCGCATAGTATTTTGTCGTCCCCGCTCATACCATTTGATCAACGAACCTATTGCCCAGTAGTCGAGAGTAAATGTGAATATTTTAACCTCGGATAGGCATCGATATTTAGGACTGTTTAGATCCCAAGAGCACTCCTGATCCCTGCCCACCTATGTTTGTCCGTTATTAATAAAAGTAGAGCCTGGGGTGGATGCTCAATATTGGCTCCATCTTTATTTTTACTTTTCTCGCACTCCCGATATTTACAAACGGCGACTGGGTGCACACAGTGCGTGGTATGGAAAAGAATACACTGCGCTGGGTGATCCCCGTTGCCTTATTGGCGGTGCTCGCGTCGCAATTCGCGACGCGGGCGGATTGGCGCGCGATGTTTTCTCTGGATTATTGGCAGAGCCTTGCGCGTTACGGGATGGTGATGCGGATTGTGGAGTCTGATTTTGTCCATGCCGATGAGGTGGACTTTCAAGAGCTGACCGATGTTGCCTTGCGCGCAGCTGTGCGCTCGCTTGATTCATATTCCGAGTATATGACGCCCGACGACTACGTGGAGTTTGATATGGCAGCCAATCAAGAGTACGTCGGCGTTGGTATCGAGGTAGGGCTCTTTTCCGGACGGATCATAATTTCTCAAGTATTTGAGCAGGGTAGTGCTGGAGTCGGGGGTATTCTTGCGGGTGATTTCATTGTCGGTGTTGATGAAGTCGATACGCGCGATGAGTCTCTTAGCGAAGTGATCGATAGAATTCGCGGTGAGTCGGGCTCGATGGTTTCAATACAGGTCGAGCGTCCTATCACTGCCGAAGAACATTCCTTTAACTTGGAGCGGCGAGCGATTGCGCTTGATTCTGTGGTTGATGTCGAGATGGCGACGGAGACCGTCGGCTACATGCGTGTGCGTCAGTTTATTGACGAGACCGATCTGGAAATGGTTTCAGCGCTTCAACTTCTCAAATCTGAAGGCATGCAGGGCTTGATTATTGACCTGCGAGGCAATCCGGGAGGTCGCGTCGATATTGCCGTGCGAATGTCCGAAATCTTTCTAGACGAGGGGCAAGAAATTCTGACCATGCAATCACGTCGTGGCGTGGAAGAAGTCTTTTATGCTGAAGCAACACTGGATGCGAATCATCAACCGTTGGTCGTTCTGATTGATGGTAATAGCGCGAGTGCTTCCGAAATTTTCTCCGGTGCCTTGCGAGATCATGCTCGGGCAGTTCTGGTAGGAGATAAGTCTTATGGCAAAGGGTCGGTGCAAAGTGTTTACTCTTTTCCTGATGGCGATGGGCTAAAACTTACCAGCGCTCGTTATTTATTGCCCAGCGGTGAAGCGATCAACGGTACTGGCGTCTATCCAAATGTTACGGTCGAGCGCAGCACCGAAGAAGCGATCCTGCTCATGCTGCAAGCGCACCACCTTCGTAATATGAGCGACGACACCTTTACTGAAGTATTCGGCTTTGCGCCCGTCGAAGACTCTCAACGAATCGTCGCAGAGCAAATGCTCGATGCGCTGATTGGTGCGACCGAATTAGGCTCTGTTTTAGACGTCGCTGCCGAGGGGCAGTGAAATCGGTCTGCCGCTGATTGTCTTAAATGTTCAGTTCATTCACCTCCTTATAGTGCTTCCCATTTTTCATACACTTCTTTTCAATCCCCACAGATGATTTTAGCCATTGAAAGTTCTTGCGATGAGTCCGCGCTCGCACTGTTTGATCCCGCCAAGGGAGTCAAAGGTGAGTGGGTGCACAGTCAGATCAGTTTGCATAAAGAATACGGCGGGGTGGTACCCGATCTGGCGAGCCGTGAGCATTTGAAGAATTTTTTCCCGCTGTTGGAAGTATCGGATGTGCTGGCACGCCAGTCGGAGATCACTCGGATCGCCGTCACTCAGGGGCCTGGTCTTGCCGGTTGCCTCGCACTCGGTATTGCATTTGCCAAGAGCCTCGCGCTGGCATGGAAGTTACCACTCTGCGGAGTGAATCACCTGCGCGGTCATGTGTATTCACCTTTCATTAAATTGCACCAAGCCGACCCAGATCGCTTTGCCGATGCATTTGAAACGTTGTTGCCGCATCTCGGACTTGTGGTCTCGGGCGGTAACACTATTCTATTTGAAATTAACAAAGCGAAGCAGCTCAACGTGTTAGCGGAGACTGTCGATGATGCTGCTGGTGAGGCCCTCGATAAAGGCGCCAAGCTTCTCGGCTTGCCCTATCCTGGCGGACCGCATGTCGAAAAAAATGCCGCCAAGGGGAATGCCAAGGCATTTGATTTCCCCAAGTCAATTGCGCCGCGCAACGAGCGGCGCTTTAGCTTTTCCGGCCTCAAAACCAGCCTGCGCTATCGCATTGAAAAGATGGGGGATGCAGAACTCGAAGCTGCGCTGCCTGATATTTGCGCGTCTTATCAAAGCGCAGTGATCGATCAACTGTTTGGCAAGACCAAGCATATTTTAGAGGTCGATCGCTATAAGAGCCTCGGTCTTTCCGGCGGTGTGTCGAATAACAAAGCGCTACGCGCCGCGATGCAGCGGCTGGCTAAACGCTATCAGCTGCCGTGCTTAATCGCCGAGCCGCAGCACACTGGCGACAATGCCGCAATGATCGCTTTTGCAGCTTATGCGGATCCTGAAGGTACACGAAACGACGCGATCAGCATCGAGCCTGCGTTGCGGTTGGGGTAGAGACAGCAGCGCCGATCTAAGCCGCCAGCTCGTTGGTAAAAGTGTCGTTTACAAAGGTCAGCGAAGCTTGTGCGTGATTACGATGAGGCAGTTGTAAGCAACGATGCAAAGAATTCTAGGCTTAATCCGCGAGTGGCCTGAATGCGTCTTTAGAGATCCAGCCAGTGGCTTGCCCTTCAGTTTCGATTTCGTAGAAGTGATTGTAATGGTCTAGGATACGTGCGCGCTCGCCCGGGCGGGCGGTGCCACTGCTCGGGGCTGCCGAGGCTGGCGCAGCGTGGAGGCTGGCGGCTTCGTCAGAGATGATCGTACCTGTTTGTAGTAAACGCTGGTGAAGCCAGAGCGATGGTATCGAAAGAATAAATACGGTGATACTAATTCCACGTAGTGCTTTGAGGCCGATGTTGGCCTTCGTTTCGCGGAGGCGCGGGAGGATGACCACTGCGAGCAGAAGCCAAAAACTGACGGTTGCGAGGATAAGCCATGTCTTACTTGGAAGTGCTGCGCTGGCGAGAGTATACCATTTTGCTGAGCCTGCGAAAAGTCCCAGTTCTTGACGGACTGTTTCGAGCTTGTAGCGGTAGTCTGCGTTGAATGGCTCAAGCAGTTGAGCGCGTTCGAGCTGCCAGACTGCTTCAGCGGGGGCATTGAGTTTGAAATACACGAGCCCTAGATTATGGTGTGCGGCCGCAGTTTTTTCGAGCTCCAGTGCGACGGTAAATTGTGTCTTTGCTATTTCGTATTCAGAATTTTGATACGATTCAATGCCAGATTGAAAGTGCGATGTAGTCTCACTGCTCGCGGCAAGAGCAATGATAGCGGTGAGACTGTATAGGGCTAAAGTGCGTAAGAATAAACTCATAGTGCTTTCAATATCGTGTTGAGCTGAGTGCGGGCGTGTTGCAGGTCGGTGCTGTGATTCTGGCCTGAGAAACGATGGTTGTTGGCTTCGTTGAAGAGGCTACGTGCCTGTTCAATTACCGCGTCGGCTACTTGGCATTGTTTGAAGGATACTTCAAGCTCAGCGAAGTCAGCAGAGCGTAGGCTACGCTTCATGTGGACGGTAGCGGCGAGACGGATTGCGTCTTGAGCACAGCGGTAGAAGACCGCGGCATCGTTGCTTTGAGCTTCTTTGACAGTTACTTTGAGTGCTTGCTTGGCTTGATGGACGAGGGCGTAGTCTGCATTTTGATGCAGCCGTTTACGGCGACAGATCACAATAACTGAAGTGGTTAGTGCGAGGAATGCAGCGCCGTTGAGGCCGTAAAATAAAGGGCTCGAAAGCAGATCTTTTTCAATGTGACGCCCCTTGCGTGGGCGGTAGTCGAGTGTGGTGAGTAGTTCTTCGGGGCTGAGTGCTTTAGTCAGATTGATTGTGGGGGCAGAGCCTTGCTGGTCAGCCTCGGGTGCTGCTACGGTCGCGACTGCAGGGCGGTCGGACGGCGCGACTTTGACGGTGAGTGCAGGGGCTGAGAGTTCGACATATTTCTCTATGTTCGGATCGAAGTATGAGAATGTGACTTCGGGGAGTTTGCGACTGCCAGCGGTCTCTGGGATGAAGACATAGTCGAAGCGCTTCATGCCTTTGAGGGGTTGTGAGTCGTTTGGTTCGAAAGTGGATTCGGGCTTGTAGTTGCGCCAGCCTCTAGTCTTCGGCATCTCGGGGCCCTTGATTCGATCGAAATTTCCACTGCCACTAATCTTAAGTGATAGCATGATGGGCTCCTCAACACGTGTCGAATTACTGTCGGCTGAAACCTGCATGTTAAATTGGCCAATAGCACCAGAATAACTATCTGGTTTTCCCTCTGCGGGAAGAGTTAGGACCTCGATTTGAGTCGGCGGAGTGTAAATGTTGAAGCGTTCGGAGCGCCCGAAAAAGTTGTCAAACACGCCACCTCCAAATGGGGAGCCACGTTTATTTTGTTGATTTGGCATTTGTGCAGACAGTGTGAATTGGAAGTTTAGATCCTGGGGTCCTGCGCTGATTGGTGTGATGGTGAGTGGCCAGCTGTATACGCGATAGCGACTTCCGTTGACCATCTCGACGCTCTCTGAGGATTCTGCTGGCAGCTTACTCACCGTAAATCCGTCGGCGCGCCGCTCGAAGGCATTGAGGCCACGTAGTGTCACACTGCTTGAAACGTAAAGTTTCAAGGTGATCGGTGTGGTTTGACCGACGTAGAGTTGTTCAGGCACATTGGTTTGCAAAAAGATCAGTTCGTCGACAGTCGGTGCGGCATCCGCGGCGCGTTCGACCACAGTGAGCGTAGCCGCTGGCGCTTGCAGGCGTCCTCCCTTGTATTCGAAAATGTAAGTGGGTATAGTGAAGTTGCCTACGGTTGGGGCAACCGCTTCGATGATGAGTTGCTGCGTGCTACTATATTCGCTCACGCCATTGGTGATACGAGTCGATTGACTGGTCGAGGTGTGGCCGTTGCGTAAGGTAAGTCCGCCATCGGACGGGATTGGCAACGAGGTGATGCGCTCAGCTGTGGGCTTGGTTTGCTTATCGGTCTCGATGATCTCGACAATGTACTTAGAGGCACTGTCGACTGCCACACGTGCAGGCTCAAAGCGTGCGCTGACACGAATCTCAGCAATCAGTGTCGAGGTGGTAAAGAGGGCGAATAATAGGAATGCGGTTCGTAGTTGCATAGGGTTTTAAAATGTACGTTACCAGTCGCGGAGTTCTCTATTGCGGTTCAATTGGCGGGTTTCGTCGGATGGTTCAGAAAATGGGAGTAAGCGTTCGGAGCCACGTAGGCTGTCGAGTAAATCTTGTGCTTCAGAGATGCTCATCCCTTCAACAGTCACCTCCTCTGAACTGCCCTCTGCGGCTTCGGCTGATTCGCTGGTGGTCGGTTGCGGCGACTCGCTGCCTCCGTCGTCGCTCGCTTCTTCACCTTCGGCCTGCTCTTCGGCTTGTTGTTCCATGTCTTCGGCAGGGTCGCCAGTGGATTCGGTGTTCTCGCCTTGCTCCTCCGATTCCTCGCCTTCGGACGATTCAGATCCTTCGCTGCCTTGCTCAGACTGTTCATTACCGTCTTCGCCTTGGTCAGATTCTTCGCCGTCTTCTCCAGATTGCTCTTCGCCAGACTCTTCCTCGGACTGTTCGTCTTGGTCTTCACCTTGTTCGCTGTCCTTAGATTCTTCCTGTTCGCCTTCTTCTCCGTCCTCGGACTCTTCCGATTCTTCGGAATCCTGTTCTTCTTGGTTCTCTTGATCTTGAGGCTCTTGTTGCTTCACGAATTCTTCAAGTGCTTTGCGGCGTGCTTCGATGCTGGTGGCATCTTCGATGCTGTTGGAGTCATTTGAATCAATTTCGTTGACCGATTTAAACAGGGCTTCGGCTTGTTTCCAGCTTTCAATAGCAGCCTCGAAGTTCTGTGCCTCTAGCGCGGTTTCGCCTATTTGGGTAATAGCGTGCGCCATATTATAAAGTGCGTCACGTTCGAGTGAGACATCTTCGCTGAGTTCGATCGCTTCTTCGTAGAGGAGCGTGGCTTCGGTATAGTCGCCGGCGTTAAGCTGAGCATACGCTTGGTTATATAGCACACGCGGGTCGGTTTCGAGTTCGTGGACGATTGCTTCGGGCGGCTCTTGTGTTGGCGGTAGCGGCAGTTCGAGTGATTCGGTCGGTGTAGTCTCTGTTTCTAGCTCTTGGGCCTCGCTGGGTCTCGGTAAGAGTAGTGATGTTGTGGCGATGATCACGGCCAGCTGAATCGATACTTTTCTACGTCGGCGTATGAAGATTTCCAATACAAGAAGAATACAGGCGGCAGATAGCGCCCATTGATAGCGCTCAATTCGCGCTTCCTGTAATTCGGACTCACGCTCTTCGCGAGGGAGTGTTGCGAGTACAGAGTTGTAGAGTGTGTTGAGCGACTGATTACTTAGCCGTCTGTAGCTGCCCCCAGTGAGTCGTGCTATCTCTTGCAATGTGCGTTCGTCGAGTTGGCTACGCACTGGTTGACCGCTAGAGTCGCGGATGAACTCTTCGGTGCCTTGTGAGTTGCGGACTTTTAGATACTCACCTTCGGTGGTGCCGATGCCGATCGTGTAGATTTTGATGCCGTCTTTGGCGACTTCGCGCGCCGTATCAATTGCCTGTTGCTCTTGGTCTTCACCATCGGTCAGCAGTATGACTACTTTAAAGTTATTATCTTTTGGGAAGGCTTTGGCGGCTTCGCGTATGGCTCGGCCGATATCACTGCCGCCTCGTGAAATACTGGTTTGGCCAATGGAATCCAAGTTCTCGCGGAAGGCTGAGTAGTCGAGAGTTGGTGGGGTCTGTAGGAAGGCGTTGCCAGCAAACGCGACTAACCCGATACGATCACTCTCCAAGCGCTTAACAAGATCGATGATCGCAAGCTTGGCGCGATCTAAGCGTGTGGGCCTGAGGTCCGTGGCGAGCATACTTTTGGAGCTGTCGAGCACGAAGACGATGTCGAGGCCGCGTGCTTTGCGCTCGATCCAGTCCACTCCGTATTGTGGACGGGCGAGGGCGACGCCGATTAGTACGAGGGCGAGTAGGATCAGGCCCGCTTTGAGAAGGGTGCGTTGTTGACTCGCTTTCTCTGTGAGTTGATCGAGTAGCCGTGCGGCTGCAAATCTGCTGAGCAAGGCTTCGCGGCGGCGAAAGCCAAACGCGAAAAGTGCCGCGAATAGCAATACAATGAGCGGGGTGAGTATGAGCCAAAGCTGATTTTCAAAAGTCATGGCAGACGGCGATAGCGCGTGTTGCGCAAGAGTTGTTCTAGGGTGAGCAGGGCGAGGCCGAGGGCCGCTGGCCAAATAAAATATTCGGTAAAAGTGGCGTAGGAGCGAAGCTCAATAGTGGTGGTTTCAAGTTCGCTGATTTCGTCGTAAATACGTTCGAGGTCACCGTCTTCGGTGGCATTGAAAAAAAGACCGCCTGTCATCTCCGCGATTTCACGCAGTTCAGCCTCGTTAAAGTTCGAGTTTTCGCTACGTCCGCGATAAACTGGTTTGCCTTCTTTGTCGCGAAGCACGCGGTTGTCGCGCGTCATCTCGGGAATCGGCACGCGGCCTATTTGTCCGGTGGCGATGGTGTACACTTTAACACCATAACTTTTGGCCGCTTCAGCTGCCCCAATCGGAGAAATAGTGCCTGTGTTGTTTTCCCCATCAGTTAATAGAATGACGATGTGACTGCGCGCTTCATGGTCACGCAGGCGATTAACACTGGCGCCAAGGGCAGTGCCGATGGCGGTGCCACCACCGTCGATTTCGCCTAATTCAAGACGCTCTAGATTTTTTTTCAACCAGTCGTGATTGAGTGTGAGCGGGCTGACGACATAGGCATCCGCGGCAAAGGCAACCAGCGCAATACGATCGTAAGGGCGCTTATTAATAAAATCGCGGACTACTTTTTTTGCGGCATCCAGGCGTGTGACGACGTTTTTACGGGTAGAAAGGTCCAGGGCACGCATCGAACCAGAGAGGTCGAGTGTTACCACAATATCGATACCATCCGCATCGGTGGTGTCGTTCATCTTGCCCATTTGTGGTCGAGCGAGCGCGGTGATTAATGCGGCAAGTGTGAGGATACGTAGGCCGAATAGAAATTGCCCTGGGCGACTGCGGCGTGAGTGGCTAAGTGCTTTAACGAGTTGAATGCTGGAAAAACGCATAGCAGCTTCAGGGCCCATGCGCCCCGCCCACCAGGCGATGAGTGGTAATAGCAGTAGCAGGAAAAAGTACTCTGGATTCTGAAATTGAAAGAAGCTCATCGTGACTGGACCTCCGGCGGTGTGGCTTCGACGACTTGTTCAAATTGGACGATCAGGGTCGTGGCACTATTGGTGAGTGCGCTCCGTTCAGTTGCAGTGAGTGAAGCTTGGGCGAATTTGACGCGGTCGCAGTGCTCTAGGAATTCAGTGAGTGAGCTGCGAGCCTCGGGATTCATCTGTGGATGCCCATCTAATCCTTGTAAGAATTCGAGCGAGGTGCGGCCGAGTGCGGCGATGCCTTTGCCTGTTTCGAAATAGCGGCGTAGCGCCATTGAACTAAGCACGGCGAAGCGCTCATCGTCATTCGTGGTGAGTTCGGCAGCGGCCTTTAGCTCAGCGCGCGCGGTAAGGTGCGGCAGCTCTGCTTGCGAGCGGTTACTGCGAGCACGCATGAAGCGAAGAATTCCCCAGATGAGCACGCTCAGTGCGAGCACGGCGAGGGCAATGATCACTCCGATTTGCCATGGCTCGAAGGGTGGGATTTCGATCGGGCCGCGTACACGATCAAGCGACGGACCAGGCGGGAGATTGGGCAGTCCAGGTGTCTGTGCGGGCAGAGCCGCGAGTAAAAATTGAAACAAAGAGAGTGGCATTAGTGGCGGCTAGCGCGGCGCGCGAAGAGATTACGCAATGCAGGTAAGTAGGGCTGGTCGGTGTGGGCTTGAATCCAGTCGAGTCCCTTTTTGCGCATCTGAGTTTGGAAATGACTTTGGCGCCCGTGGGCAAGATTGGCGTAGCGCTGACGCGAGTGTTTGTTACCAGTGTCGACTTCGACCATTTCGCCGGTTTCGGCATCTTCGAGGGTAATTAAGCCGACTTTAGGTAGTTCGCATTCGCGAGGGTCGCTGAGCGTAATGCTGATCAAGTCGTGGCGTTGATTAGTGAGTGCGAGAGTGTCGAAGATGCCAGTGGCTTGCGATTCGTCGAGGAAGTCGGAAATCAGGAATACGACAGTCTTACGGCGTTGCACGCGATTGAGATAATCGAGCGCGGCCTGGTGCGAAGTGCCGCGGCCTTTCGGCTCGAAGAATAAAATATCGCGGATCAAGCGGAGGATATGGCGGCGACCTTTCTTGGGTGGTATGTAGTGCTCGACCTCGTCGGTGTAGAGTAGCACGCCGACTTTGTCGTTGTTTTGCGTGGCGGTAAAAGCCAGCACACTGGCGATTTCTGCGGCGCGTTCGCGCTTGCTTTGCTCGACGGAGCCGAAGATGCCCGATGCGCTTAAATCAATTAACAGCATCAGCGTCATTTCGCGCTCTTCGCGAAAGACTTTAACAAAGGGGCGATCCATTTTGGCACTAACATTCCAGTCAATCGTGCGCACGTCGTCGCCGATTTCATATTCGCGCACCTCCTCAAAGTCCATGCCACGGCCCTTGAACGAGCTGTGGTAAGCGCCAGTCACAGAATCTGTCACTAAATGACGCGCCCGTATATCGAGGCGGCGAACTTTTTTAATGATATCTGCCGGAGTCATTCTTTGAGAGCTGAAAGGGGAGAGCTGAGACTTGAGAGCTGTGACTTGAGAGCTGAGTAGGAGACTTCTGGGGGATCCTAATTCCTAATTGTTTTTAAGGCACTGGCACGGCGTCGAAAATCGATGCGACCAAATCTTCGCTGCTGATTTCTTCGGCTTCGGCCTCATAGCTGGGGATCACGCGGTGACGCAGCACATCCATGCCGATTTCCTTGATGTCTTGCGGAATCACGTAGGAGCGACCTTGCATCAGCGCCCATGCCTTGGCGGCGAGGGTGAGGCTGATGGTGGCGCGCGGGCTGGCTCCGAACTGAATGTATTGAGCGAGCTTGAGGTTAAAATCTTCTGGGTTACGCGTGGCGAGGATCAGATTGACGATGTAGTCGCGGATCTTGGGATCGACGAACACATCGTTGACGTACTTACGCGCCTCACGGATGTCATCGAGCGTGGTGACTGCATCGACGCTTAGATTAGGATCGGTCGAAGCCATGCGGTCGAGGATTTCGCGCTCTTCGGTCTTACTCGGATAGCCGACCTTGAGCTTGAGCATAAAGCGGTCAACCTGTGCTTCGGGCAGTGGGTAGGTGCCTTCTTGGTCGATCGGATTCTCGGTGGCGAGGACTAGGAATGGCTCCGGCAGCGGGTATGTGGTGTCGCCGATCGTCACTTGATGCTCCTGCATCGCTTCGAGCAGCGCACTCTGGACTTTGGCAGGCGCGCGGTTAATTTCGTCGGCAAGCACAAGATTGGCGAAGATCGGACCCTTGCGCGTGTGGAAGGTACTATCCTTTGGGCTGTAGATTAACGTGCCGATAACGTCGGCAGGCAATAGATCAGGGGTGAATTGGATGCGCTTAAAGTCGGCATCGGTAGCCGTGGCGAGGGTGCGAATACTCAAGGTTTTAGCTAGGCCTGGTACGCCTTCGAGCAGCACGTGTCCGTTGGCAAGTAAGCCAACCAGTAGACGGTCGACTAAATAACGTTGGCCGACGATGACGCGGCCGATCTCTTGGCGTAATGTCGGGATCCACGCAGTCGCGGCTTCGAGGGCTTCGTTACAAGGGGGGGTGGTTGTTGCGGGTTCTGTACTCATAGTTGTAAAAAATGGAAAAAACGTCTAAGAGGAGGAGATCAATGACAAATTATCCTGCAAGAGGTTTCATAGAAAAAGATTGAGAAATTGCATTTTAATATAAGTTGTGCCTTATTGTCTCACATGCTAGCAACAATCTTAATAGTAGATGACGAAAAAAACACCCGCGAAGGTCTAAGCCTCGCTTTGGAGGACGACTACGAGGTCTATATGGCTTCTGGTGCGGAGGAGGCGTTTAATCTGATGGAAGCGGAGACCTTTGACGTGATTTTGACCGACTTACGGATGGCGGGAAAGTCCGGTTTGAAAGTGATTGATCACGCTATTAAACTACCGAATCGCCCGATCTGCATCATGATGACCGCTTATGGCAATGTGGAAACCGCAGTCGAAGCGATGCGGCGCGGGGCTTTTGACTTTTTGACGAAGCCAGTGAGCTTAGAGAAGCTTGAGATTATTATTAAGCGAGCGCTGCAGTCGCGTACAATTGAGGCGGAGAATGTGGTGCTGCATGAGCGCTTGGATAAGAAATATAGTTTCGGGGGGATCGTCGGCAATTCGCCTGGGCTGACCGATGTGTTGGATAAGGTTAAACTCGTGGCGCCGTCGAGGGCGACCGTTCTGCTCGAAGGTGAGACTGGCACTGGCAAGGAGCTGATTGCGCAGGCGATTCACCAAAATAGCACCCGTGCGCGCAAGCCCTTTGTGCCGGTCCATTGCGCGGCCTTGGCTGCGAATTTACTAGAGAGCGAACTGTTTGGTCATGAGAAAGGTGCGTTCACTGGCGCGACCGAACGTCGCATTGGGCGCTTCGAGGCGGCAGACGGTGGCACCTTGTTTTTGGATGAAATCGGCGAGATCGATGCGTCCACGCAAGTGAAATTGTTGCGCTTCTTAGAGACGCGTAGCTTTGAGCGCTTGGGCAGTTCAGCGCCAGTTAAAGTCGACGTGCGCTTGGTTTGCGCGACCAACCGCAATTTGATCGAGATGTCGAAGAGCGGCGAGTTTCGCGAAGATCTGCTTTATCGGCTCAATGTCGTGACGATTCATTTGCCAGCACTGCGTCATCGGCAGGAAGATATGATTATCTTGCTCAATCATTATATAAAGGAGTTTAGCGAAGAAAATGCGGTGGCACCAGTCCGTTTGACAGCCGGCGCACTTAAAGTGCTTCGCGCGTATCGCTGGCCAGGGAATATTCGTGAACTGCGCAATTTTTGTGAAAATAACGTCGTGCTCAAGGCTGGCAGCGAAGTGACGGAGTATGATCTCGATCCCAAGTATCAGGTAGAGGCAGATGGTTCACAGTTGTTAGAGACCGTGGCGTCTAGTTCGACCTTGAGCAAGGAGCAGAACGAGAAGCGGTTGTTACGCAATGCGCTGATTAAAGCCAGTGGCAATCGCACCCGAGCGGCCGAGTTAATGGGAATTAGCCGTCGAACCTTGCATCGTAAGCTGATTCAGTGGCCAGAGTTGGACATTGAGAAATAAATAGGAAGTGGATAACCGTTTCGCTAGCAAAAGGTTGGTCCCACTGGCCATTCAATCTGTGGCCAATTGTCAGTCAGCTTAGAGTTTGACTCTGCTTGCAGTGCTGGATGACATATTAATGGTCTACTAATCTAATTTTATACATTTAAAAGCCCACTCTACTCATGCATTCACGCCTTCTCCTTTTTCTTTTGGCTGTCGCCGCGGTGTCATCCGCGAGTGCCAGACAAGTCCGTATTGCTGCTTCCGACCTCTTGGCAGACTTTATTACTGAGCCGCTTCAAGCCTATGGAGAGGAGCATTCGATCGAATTCAAAGTCGATAGCATTGGTAGTTTACCGGCGTTAGAACGTCTGCGCTCGGATGAAATCGATTTAGCGATTATCGCGGTTCCAAAAGATACTGATGTACCGCGTGACGAGTTTCGCGTTTTTCCTTTCGCATATGATGTTGCTGTGATTGCGGTCAATCAAAGTAATCCGATCAATGATATCAGTCTAGCTAGCCTAGGTGGTATTTTTGGCGCGAATGAAGAATCAAATTATACCACATGGGGCGACTTAGGTCTCTCCGGTTGGGGGAGTCGTTCGATTAAAGCAGTGGTTGGCCAAAATAATGAAAGTATATCACTCGAATTATTCAAATTTTCGGCCCTCCGCGGTGGGCAAATGAAGACGACTGTGGCTTCGATGAAAGTTACCGAAGTTGAAGGCGTACTATTGTCTGATGCCGCGGCGATCGCGATTTTGCCACGTTTGCCGAAGAGTGACAAAGTCAAAGCATTGATGATTTCTAGTGAGGTAGATGGTCCCGCATTTAGCCCTACGGACGATAATGTGCATTATGGCGATTATCCGATTCGCTTGGCTTTCTATGTCGTTTACAAAAAACGCTACGAGGCCCGAGCTCAGGAAGTGCTCCGTGTTATGCTGGGCGATGATCTTGCCGCTTCGCTGCGTGACAATAACCTCTTCGCATTGCCTGACACGGTGCGCCGTAAGTGGATGATTGATTTAGATCTCGGAGAGTAATTTATTTGGAAGCGCATTGACAGCTGGAGCGAATTTAAAATTCATTGCGACTTTTTTAGCCAGCGAGCGTAGCTCAATTGGTAGAGCACCACCTTGCCAAGGTAGATATCGAGAGTTCGACGGAGCACACTTGCGTGCGGAGATGACCCGACCGCTAGTCGCTGCGCAGCAGTGAGGCGCAGCCTCAGGCAACCTCTTCGCTCGCTCCATTTTTTAAGCCCCAAGTCTAAATGACTGGGGGTTTTCTCAACAAAACAACTCGTCACTGTATTTTTGAGAGCAGGCCTATGTGGTAGAGTGCGAGCAAGCTCGCACGCCAGAGCTGTTACCTCTTACACAAAAAAGGCCGCCCATGTGGACAGCCAGTTGTATTCAAAGCGTGGCTACAAATTAAAGCAGTTCTTTAGCAACGGCTGCGACGTTGTCAGCTGTCATGCCTAGCTCGACCATGACGGTGTCGCCGGGTGCAGAGATACCAAAGCGATCGATGCAGACTGTCTTGCCAGTCAGGCCAACATACTTGCCCCATGTATCGGAGACTCCAGCTTCTACAGCAAGCCGTGCGCTACAGCTAAGTGGCAGGATGCTTTCGATGTAGTTTGCGGATTGACGCTCGAAACGCTCGAAGCAAGGAAGCGACACTACGCGTACGCCGTCACCAAGTTGCTCAGCTGCGCCGAGTGCGTGCTGCACTTCAGAGCCAGTTGCCATGATAATGAGTTTCAAGTCGCCAGACTCTTGCTTAACAATGTAGCCACCCTTAAGTGTGCCTTCGCGACGATCGGCGGCGCTGATGTTGTCGTTGGCTGGAATGTTTTGACGAGTAAGGATCAGTGCCGTTGGGCCATCTTTGCGGAGCATCGCTCCGGCAAATGCAGCTGCGGTCTCTTCGGCATCGGATGGGCGGATCACATCGACATTTGGAATTACGCGTAGGCCGCTGACTGTTTCAACAGGTTGGTGTGTCGGGCCGTCTTCCCCAACACCGACGGAGTCGTGCGTGAAGATGTAAGTGACTGGCAACTTGGCGAGTGCCGCAAGGCGGATCGCGGGTCGAAGGTAGTCGGCGAAGACTAGGAATGTCGCGCCACTTGCGCGGAAGATACCGTCGTATGCGATACCATTGCAGATCGCACCCATCGCGTGTTCGCGGATGCCGAACCAGATATTACGACCACCAAAGTTCTCCGCGGAAAAATCGCCGCCGTCTTTGATGTAGTTCTTAGTGGAACCATAAAGGTCAGCGGAACCAGTGATGAGCTGCGGCACTTCCTTGGCGACGGATTGGATAACAACACCACCGGAGGCGCGAGTTGCAGAACCTGTACCAGCATCGAATTCTGGGATGCGGCTGACAAGGTCGGTAGGCATCTCGCCCTTGACGGATGCTTCGAGCTCAGCAGCCAGTGCTGGATTGGCTGCACTCCATGCTGCGTAGGTTGCTTCCCACTCTGTGAAGGCTGCTTTGCCTGCTACGGCTTGCTCGGCAAAATGCGTGCGAACATCTTCGGATACGAAAAACGTCTCTTCTGGAAGGCCGAGCCCTTTGCGAGCTTCAGCAGCGAACTTTGCGCCACCTTCTCCGTGACCGGCAGCTGTGCCGGCAACTTCAGGTATACCCTTGCCGATTGTAGTCTTCGCGATGATGACTGTTGGCTTGCCGTTGTCATTGGACTTGGCGTGAGCGATCGCTTCCTTGATCGCAGTCAGATCATGACCGTCAATGGTGATCGCATCCCAGCGTTGAGAGATGAAATACGCTTCGGCATCTTCGCTTTGCGACTGTGTTGCCATCGCATCGAGAGTGACGTCGTTGGAGTCATAGATTAGGATGAGATTATCGAGCTGGTTGTGGCCGGCAAATGCGATCGCTTCCTTGGAGACACCTTCTTGCAAGCAGCCATCACCATTAAGCGCGAAGATGTGTTGATCAAAGATAATGTGATCGGCTGTGTTGAACTGTGCCGCCGCACGCTTGCCAGAAAGCGCGTAGCCAACCGCATTGCCGATTCCTTGGCCGAGTGGACCAGTGGTGGCTTCGACGCCGGCAGTGTCGCCAAACTCGGGATGTCCTGGTGTTTCGGAGCCGAGCACGCGGAAGTTTTTCACTTCATCTAGGGAGAGGTCATAGCCAGAGAGGTGTAGCCATGAGTAGATGAACATGGAGCCGTGACCAGCTGAGAGTATGAAGCGGTCGCGGTTCAGCCACTTTGGTGCAGCTGGATTGTAGCGGAGGCCGTTGTCGCCGAATAGGACGGCACCGATTTCTGCGCAACCGAGTGGTAGGCCGAGGTGGCCAGAACTGCAGGCGTGGATCGCATCGATCGCAAGCCCACGTGCTTCGTTGGCAGCTTGGGAGAGGATTTCAGCACGAGTGGTGTTGGCTGTGTTCATAAGTTTGTCTGTTTGTGGTGCTTTGGACACCGAGTTGTTTCTGCGGTGAAAGTTAGCACGATGCCTCGATGGGATTGAATGGAAAGGAAAAATCAGTGTTTTTGTATGAATTCTTCATTTTACAGCCATACAGAATTTAAATTCGAATCTCGACTCAGGCGTTTGTGAGAGCTTACTCAACAGGTATGACACATGAAGAATTAGAACAGGGAGCAGTCCTTAATCTTGATTTCACCAAGCTGCGTAAGGTGGCAAATTGTGGCGCAGATGTGCTGCCAGCAATCGCTCAGGATGCCACGACCGGCGAAGTGCTCATCGTTGGTTATGCAAACGAATTGGCCCTGCAGACTACACTCGAGTGCGGCATGGCGACATTCTGGAGCACCAGTCGCAATGAATTGTGGATCAAAGGCAAAACCAGTGGAGATTATCTCAGAATTGAAGATATCCGTGTCAATTGTGAGCAGAATTCGATCCTTTATTCAGTCACACCAGCAGGACAGGGCGCGTGTCACTCCAAGAATAAAGCGGGCATCGCACGCTCAGGCTGCTACTATCGTAGCTTGAAAGCAGACGGTTCATTGCAATTTATCGATCCGGCGCAGGTCTAAACGTTGAGACAAAAAAAGCTGGTTAATTTTCCGGCACTTTTTTGTTGAGTAGTTTTTTAGCTGAGCCTCGCCAGCTTACCAAGGGCTGAGCACTTCATCAGTGATCTTGCGTGCGATTGCGCGTGCGAGTTGTTCCATTGCTTGGCGCTCACTCTGTTGGTAAGAGATAATTTGGTTGTCGGCGTCAGCGCTGTCGGCGTAAGGATTGCCAATATAGGCATTTGTATCGGCTTGGATGGAGCGTTGTTGAAACAAGTAATCCCCTTTGGACTGGTCGTATAGAGAGACCTCGGCGGTGAGGCGAATGTAAAAGTTATTAGCGATGGCGGTGTCGGTACTGTTACGTGATCCAGCAGAGCGGTCGTAGTCAGTGAGGTCGACGTAAAGAACGGCGTCGGCGTCGGCTTGTTTTGCGACGAGTTTGACGCGCGCATCACGAATGAAGGTTTCGCGAATTTGGGCGCTGACGATTGGTTGTGCTTGTGGAGCGAAGCTATGATTGGTCGCGGGTTTGATGTAGATCGACTTGAACGGGATCTGCGCGGACGTGCCGAGCTGATAGTTGGCACATCCATTAAGAAGAGTCAGCACGACGATCGAGGCTAGGCCGATGAGCACTCGGGCGAATGAAAGGTGAGACGTCGTGTTCATAGTGAGAATTAAAGCGTCGGTGAGGTTATTCCGCTCTCAGTAGCTTACGAATGATGCTAGCTTTATTGGTCGGGCGCACGCCTGCTTCGATATCTTGAATGCGCAGTCGGGCTTCTTCGGCCGCATCGGAGTTTGGCTCGATACTAATTGCTTCGTTGTAGAACACGAGTGCCGCCGTGTTGTTATTGCGAAAGTAATAATAGAAATCGCCGAGGTTGAGGCGACTGCTGGCGAGCAGGTTTTCCATATTCTTAAGATTGGCTTCGACTTCCCCCGAGTAGTTGCTGGTGGGGAAGAGGATGAGGAAGTCTTCGTAGTAGCTGATCGCACGACGAGTCGAGCCCTGATCGTATTCATAGCCTTGCACGAGATCGGAGTAGGTCTGTGCCAAATTGTAGTAAGCGTCTGGAGCCAGCATACTTTGCGGATAGTAGTTAATCAGTCTGTCGAGTGCATCGATTGCATCTTCGGGCTCAGCAGTTTTATCAGCAACTAGGGCAATATTCATCAAGGCAAGCGGTGCGTAGTCGCTGTAAGGTGCGTTCTGGACGATTTGCTCAAACTGCTTGGCGGAGGTGCCGTATTGTTTGAAGCCAGGAAAAACCCAAAGAATACGTCCACGTGCGCCTTCCATCAGTGCGGTGGCACAATCAAATTGATCGGCAATGACGCGGTCGAAATGCTCGTAGTTGGCGTGGTCTGTTATAACTTGTTGTAGGTCGTCAAAGCCTTTAACCCAGAGTTCTTTGCTCATGTTGACGCGCGCGCGCAGGGTGAGGGCCTCGGCTGTTGAGCTGGAGGTCGGGTATTTCTTGATGATTTTTTTGAACGTTCGTTTGGCTGCGCTCAATTTCCCCGCCTCATAGTTTACTTTACCACTGGCCAGTAGGGCTGCTGCAGCATCTTGATTCTCGCTGTTGGCGAGGTTGATCGAATCATTGCTGGCTGCGCCAAACCAATTGAGTGGGTTTAGCGGGAGGGCATTCAATGAGGGCGCCATAAAGAGCCCTAGTGCGAGAAGAAGTGGGAATGTACGTTGCATAAAAGTTACTGCCATTTGATCAGTGTGGAAGCCCAGGTCAAGCCTGCTCCGAATGCGACCAGTAAGACCAGGTCCCCCGATTGAATACGTCCTGCGCGATAAGCTTCGTCGAGTGCGATCGGCACCGAAGCCGCAGAGGTGTTGCCATAGCGGTCTAAGTTGTTGTGGAATTTATCCATCGGAATGCCCAAGCGTTTCGCCAAGCTCTCGATGATACGCATGTTGGCTTGGTGAGGGATGACTAGGTTGAGCTCCTCTGGCCTGTAGCCCATTTGCTCGATGATGTCGGTGCTGGCTTGTCCCATTACCCGCACTGCGGATTTGAAGATTTCTTTGCCGTTCATCTTCAGAAAGTGCTGGCGGCCTGCGATCGACTCTTGCGTAGCTGGCATGGCGGATCCGCCAGCTGGTTGCTGTAACAAGCTGGGAGCGGATCCATCTGCGCCGCCGAGTGCCCCTAAAATGCCGATTTTGTCTGCCGTTTCAGTGGCGGTGAGAACAGCTGCGCCAGCGCCATCACCGAACAGCACACAAGTGGTGCGATCTTCGAAATCGAGGATGCCGCTCATTTTCTCAGCGCCAATGACGAGCGCGTTTTTAAAATTGCCCGATAGCAGCATCGAGTTGGCGACGCTGAGTCCGTAGACAAAGCCTGAGCAGGCAGCTTGCATATCGAAAGTAGTGACGTTCGGCAGCCCGAGTTTGCTCTGCACTAGGCATGCGGTCGAGGGAAAGGGCATGTCGGGCGTCATCGTCGCGACGATGATTAGGTCTATTTCACTACGATCGATTCCGGCGGCTTCGATCGCACGCTGGCCCGCAATACATGCCATGTCGCTGGTAGTTTCGTCGGTGGCTGCAAAGTGTCGCGCACCGATACCGCTGCGGCTGCGTATCCATTCGTCGGAGGTATCGACCAATTTCGCCATATCGTGATTCGTCACGATATTCGTTGGCGCGTAAGAGCCAGTGCCGATTATAGTGACAGACTTTGAGTGGCTAGGCATGCAAGGGAGAGATGGGACTCTATATTTTAGGGAACGGTGCTAGAAATTAAGGGGCGTTCTCTGCGTCGGAGTGAGTGTTCAATGCATTAGCTTGATTGATGTCACTGCCGATAGAGTCAATCATATCATGCATGACTACTTCTTGGGCGATGCGTAAGGCATTCGCAATGGCGACGTAATTGGAGGATCCGTGGGCTTTTAAGATGTTGCCGCGCAGGCCGAGGAGGGGAGCGCCGGCATGTTGATCTGGGCCAAGGCGCGTCTTCATATCCTTGAACGCTGACTTGGAGAGTACCGCTCCGATTTTACGTTTTACGTTGCGGACCAGTTCTTCGCGGATGGTGCTACCAATGAAACCGAAGAGTGCTTCGCTTGATTTTAAAACGACGTTGCCAACAAATCCATCACACACGACGACATCGACATTGCCGTCGAAAAGTTGGAAGCCTTCGATCGGACCGGCGTAGTTGATCACGCCGTCTATTTCTTGTAGTAGTAAATGGGTCGCATTGGTTAAGGCATTACCTTTACCCTCTTCAGTACCGATGGTTAGCAGTGCGACCCGTGGATTGGCGATATTGAGCGCGGCTTTGGCATAGTTCGAGCCAAGCACTGCATTATGCACCAGATTCTCTGGAGTCGACTCAGGGTTCGCGCCGACGTCGGTCAAAACGAATGGGTTTTGCTTGCTGGGCACGATAATGCCGAGCGCCGGGCGATCGACTCCGGCGATTTGGCGCAGGCGCAGTGTGCCGCCAGCCATCAGAGCGCCGGTATTGCCGCAGCTAATCATTGCATCGGCTTGCTGGTCTTTAAGTAGGGCGATGGCTTTAACCATCGAAGAGTCTTTTTTGCTCTTCAGCGCTTGAATCGGTTTTTCATGCATCCCAATCACTTGAGTCGAGTGGATGATGTTGATCCGATCTGCGTAACCCTCGAGTTTGCCGACTTTTAGCATTCGCTCCAGCAGTCGTTGATTACCGACGAGCGTGAAGTGGCAGTCGAGCTTCAGCTCTTCGAGGGCATAAAAAAGCCCACGAATAAATTCAGTGGGTCCTTTGTCTCCCCCCATGGTGTCGACTGCAATGGTACAGTTGACTGCGCTAGCGCCCATAGGTAGTTTATGAAAAGTAAGATGTTACTTAGGTGCGCGAAACTTAGGCTTCAACATCAAGCACTTGGCGACCGCGGTACAGGCCATTGGCTGGATTTACGCGGTGAGGGCGAAACAATGTGCCGTCTTGTGGGTCCTTTGCCAGTTGTGGCAATTGATATGTAACTGCACCACGGCGTTTACGGCTGCGTTGCTTGGATTGTTTGCGTTTTGGCTGTCCCATGAGGTTTGTTTGCTTAAATGAAAATGATCAGACCTGCGAGGTCTTCTAAAGGGCGCGGATTAAAGAGCCTTAAATCGCCCCGTCAAGTATTCAATCAGGTTAATTTCCAGAGATTATGCAAGCTCTAGAACCGTAGTGACCAGTTTATTGATGCCCGCTTCGGCCTGGAGAATGTCTTCGGCCAGCATATAGGCTGGAGTGGTGACCACGCGGTGGCTGCTATCGATCACGATTTCGTCGACCGCGCAGTTGACGTGCTGCGCGCCTTTATGCTCGAGGATTGCTGCGGTATCAGCGTCGTTGCCGATCGTCAGGCGCACCTTTTTGCTGCCAAGCGCAGCCGCAGCCAGAACCGGTGCGATACAGATAAAACCGAGGGCTTTGGATTGTTGGTGGGCGTTTTGAATCAAACTGCTGATAATCGGGTCGATGTCGTAGTCGATGCCGTCGAAGGCGAGGCTGGACAAATTTTTAGCCACTCCAAAGCCGCCCACGAAAATGATGGCATCGACTTGGTCCAGCTTGATTTGGCCGACGTGCTCGATTTCGCCACGCGAGATGCGCGCCGCTTCTTCCAGCACATTGCGATCTTCGTCTTCGACCTCTTCGCCTGTCGCGTGGTTGATCACATGGCGCTGCGCGATGTCTGGTGCGGCGCAGGTGACTTTGGCTCCGGCGCGGGCGAGCGCGAGCAGTACGAGTACCGATTCGTGAATTTCCGCGCCGTCGAAGACTCCACAGCCGGAGAGAATGACAGCTACTTTGGCTTGTTTAGGCATCTGATAACTAGCAAGGTGTTTTAATTTATGTGTGCAGGCGAATGGCTTGGTCGATTATACTTCGATTTGTTCAACGATTTCCAAATTATAGCCATCGAGGCCGACCACCTTGCGATTGGTGCTGGAAAGAAGCCGGATTTTCTTTAAGCCGAGTTCGACCAGTATTTGAGCGCCGATTCCATAGTCGCGGAAGTCCATTTTCGCCGGACCAATCTGTTTGAGCGCTGCAGTTTCGCTGCCAGCGATCACTTGTACGCCACCCTGTGGTTGCTCGATATACAGTAGGGCGCCGTGTTTGGCCGCGGCGATTTTTTGCATGGCAGAGGTCAGTGCGTTGCGCCCTCCGAGTGTCTTCGAGCGGAAAATGTCAGACAACAGGTTCTCACTTTGCACCCGTACCAATGTCGGCTCGGCAGTCAGCTCGCCCATTGTGAGCGCGAGATGTTGGCGATCATCCAAAATACTGCGGTAAATGTGCAGATCGAAGGTGCCGAATTCCGATTCAAAAGGGCGCGTCAAGATATGCTCGATTAAGCGGTCGCGGGTTAGGCGATACTCGATTAAATCCGCGATCGAGATCAGCTTCAGATTGTGTCTCTGCTTATACTCGATCAGATCCGGGACTCGCGCGAGCGTGCCGTCTTCGTTGAGAATTTCGCAAATCACCCCGCTCGGATGCAGGCCCGCAAGTTGCGCTAGGTCGATCGCCGCCTCGGTGTGGCCAGCGCGCTGTAGCACCCCGCCAGGGCGCGCGCGCAAAGGGAACACGTGGCCAGGCTGCACCAGCATGTCTGAGTGTGCAGTCGGATCGGCAAGTATCCGGATTGTCTCTGCACGGTCGTAAGCGCTGATGCCGGTGGTGATGCCTTCGGCGGCATCCACTGAGATGGCAAAGTCGGTCTGATGCGATTCGCGATTTTCGGCAGCCATTGGACTGATGCCTAGACGCCGTAATTGATGCCCTAGCATCGGCACGCAAATCAGGCCCCGCGCATGCAGTGCCATCTGGTTGACCGCTTGTGGTGTCACCTTTTCGGCAGCCATGATCAAGTCGCCCTCGTTTTCACGAGACTCGTCGTCGGTTACAATCACCATCTTACCCTCAGCGATATCGCGGATGGCAGATTCAATACTGTCGAAGGCTTCTGAGTGCTTCTGTGCCGTAGTCATGATCGGCAAGTTACGATGAAACGGATTAGAGTCCAGCACGTAGCGTCAACAAAATAGAAATGGGAGAGCTGAGGTGGAAAAGGAGGGAGAGCTGAAACTTGAGACTTGAGAATCGAGGTGAGGGATGAGTTTTTAATCTTACTCTTACTCGTAATCCTCCTTAAATTTTTCCCCAGGGGGTGATTCAGTGCAGATTGCAGGCGTCAGCGAGGGTAGCCCGCAAGTAAGCTTCGACCCCATCGTCGACGGCAGAACCTATACCGTGAAATACAAAGACAGCCTCGATGCCGCGACTTGGGAGACGCTGCAGAATACCGCGAGCGACAACGGCACCGAGCGAACCGTCACGGATACGACCGAGTCGCTCGCCGCCGCGCGCTTCTACATCGTTGAAATCGAGTAGTAGCTTTAGGCTGCGCTGGCAGTTAAATTCATAGCCGGAAGTGACGCTGCATGTTTTGCGTTGCGGCTAGGCAGTGGGGCTGCACTGCTTGAGGCTGTGTCTAAGTCTGATTCTCATTTAACCTTGCCGATTCATGCCGTTGCGGAGCAGATCGTCACTGGTCTGGCGACTCATGGGCGGATGGTGCTGAGTGCGCCGACCGGCTCGGGCAAGTCGACGCAGGTGCCGCAGATTCTAATCGATGCGGCGCAGGTGCAGGGCGATGTGGTGGTGCTGCAGCCGCGGCGTCTGGCGGCTCGGTTGTTGGCCAAGCGCGTGGCGCAGGAGCGCGGCTGTAAGCTGGGCGAAGAAGTGGGCTACCAGATTCGGTTTGAAAATGTGGTGGGGCCGAACACGCGGATCCGATTTGTGACCGAAGCGATCCTGCTGCGGCAGATTTTACAAGACCCCACGCTGAAGGGCGTCGGCGCGGTGGTGTTTGATGAATTCCATGAGCGCCATCTGACCAGTGATTTGAGTATTTCCTGTGCGTTGCAATCGGTGCAGACCGTGCGGCCGGATCTAAAGATCGTGGTGATGTCGGCGACGCTGGATGTCGATTTGTTGGAGGGCTATTTGCAGCCGTGCGCACGGGTGGAAGCGTCCGGGCGCATGTATCCAGTGGAGACGCGCTACATGGGCGCGGCCTTGAATCGCGATGCGGCGCCAGTGTGGTCGCGGGCGGCGGTGGCGTTTCGCGCGGCGGTTCGTGAGGGGATCGAGGGTGATGTGTTGATCTTTATGGCGGGCGCGTTTGAGATTCGTAAAACGATCGAAGCGGTCGAGGCCATGCCGGAAGCGCGTGCTTACGAGGTGCTGCCGCTACATGGTGAACTCTCACCAGATGCGCAGGATCGAGCGGTGTCGTCGGGCGGGCGCCGCAAGGTGATCGTATCGACCAATGTGGCGGAAACTTCGATTACGATCGAGGGCGTGCGGGTGGTGATCGATGGCGGGCAGGCTCGTATCGCGCGCTATGATGCGCGGCGTGGGGTGAATTCGATTTTGGTCGAGCCGATTAGTCGCGCCTCGGCCGAGCAACGCACGGGGCGTGCGGGCCGCACCGGGCCAGGAGTTTGCATGCGACTTTGGAGTGAGGCTGAACATGCGTCGCGTGCGGAGCGTGATGAGGCGGAGGTGAAGCGCGTCGATTTGTCGGAAACTTTATTGTTGTTGGCGGCTGCGGGTATTTCGAAGCCTGAGCAATTCGCATGGTTTGAAACGCCGGAGCCGAAGGCACTCGCAAGGGCACATGATTTGTTGCTGGATCTGGGGGCCTTGAATGCAAAGGGAGCGATTACTGCCATGGGCCGCAAGATGGCGGGCTTCCCGTTGCACCCACGTTATGCGCGCATGCTGCTGGAGGCGGAACGTCGCGGCGTGTTGCCGGAAGTGGCGCTGATCGCGGGCTTGAGCCAGGGGCGCTCGTTTTATCGGGTGTCGCGCGATGCGCGTGTGCGCAAGGAGCAGCTCCGGCAGGTCGAAGATCAGGCCGACCAGCGGTCGGATTTCTTTGTGCAGTTGCAGGCCTGGCATCTGGCGCGGGCGGCGAAGTTTAATGCGAACGCCTGTGGTGTGCTGGGGATTCATGGCGGCGCGGCGCGGCAGGCGGGCGATACGGCGCGGCAGTTATTACAACTGGCGCAGCGCCAGGGCCTAGATACGCGGGAGGCGGCCTTGCCGGATGAGGCGGAGCGGATTGCTAAATGTTTGCTCGCGGGTTTTTCAGATCACTTGGCGAAGCGCAATGATACTGGCACGCGGCGCTGCCGTATGGTGCATGGGCGTTCGGGCGAGCTGCGCCGCGAGAGCCTGGTGAATGCGCCCTTATTTGTGGCCGCCGAGATTGAGGAGCGTGAAGTGCGCAGGGAAGTGACAGTGTTACTTGGTATGGCGACGGCAGTTGAGTTCGCTTGGTTGGAGGAGTTGTTTCCGGATGATTTTTCGGATGGTACTCAGACGACGTATGATCCGAGCCTGCGGCGCGTGGTTGCGCGCAGTGAGCGGCGCTTTCGCGATTTGGTGTTGTCCTCGACGGATCAGGGCGAGCCGGATCTGGATCGCGCGGCAGAGCTACTGTCTGCCGAAGTGGTGGCGGGGCGGTTGAATCTAAAGGGCTGGGATGCGGTGGTGGAAAACTGGATACTGCGGGTGAATTTCGTGGCGCGGCATTGTCCCGATGCGGAGGTGCCTGAGATCGACGAGGAGGCGCGGCAGTTGTTGGTCGAGCAGATTTGCCATGGTGCACTGAGCTATAAAGAGATCAAGGATCGGCAGGTGCTAGCGACGGTGAAGGAGTGGATCAGCCCTGAGCAGCATTACTATATTGATACCTATGCACCGGCAGAGATGGAGCTGCCGCGGCGGCGCAACCCGGCGAGGATTCGCTACGAAGCAGATGGTCGAGCGTTTATCGCATCCAAGTTACAGGACTTTTATGATGTGCCTGGCTCCAGTTTGGTGGTGGCGAATGGCAAGGTGCAGTTGCTGGTTGAGTTACTGGCGCCGAATCAACGGCCGGCACATCTAACCGATGATCTAGACGGCTTTTGGGGCGGCGCATATCAGCACGTGCGCAAAGATCTGGCAGGCCGTTATCCGAAGCACGAGTGGCGGTAGGGCTTTGAGGTGGCAACGACGGAGCGTTGCCCTCCACTGATTTACTTGATCATTGCAAAGATGGCGATGGCTAGCGCGATGCGATACCAGGCGAAGACTGCGAGGCCATGCTTACTAAGATACCCGACTAGCCATTTGACGGCGAGTGCGGCAGAAATGAAGGCGACGATGCAGCCGACGAGCACGGGGCCGATGTTGAGGGCTGCAAGCATTTCGGAGCCGTCGGTAAGGAATTTATAAGCTGAGGCGGCGCTGAGCGTGATCAGCCCCAGCAGAAAACTAAACTCTGCTGCGTGCGCGGGCGATAGTCCTGCGAGATAGCCGCCGACGATGGTTGCCATCGAGCGACTGGTGCCGGGCCACATGGCGAAGCATTGGCAAAAGCCAATCATCACCGACTTGCCGAGAGTCAGCTCGGTCAGGCCAGGGCCGTCTTCGGGCGGCACGGCGCCTTTGTTGCCATGGTGGCGCCAGCGCTCGACGATCAGCATCACGAAGGCGCCGACGATGAGAGCACCGGCGACGGCAAAGGTATTGTTGCCGAGCGCGGATTCGATCAGGTCATTGAGTAACAGGCCCAGCACGGCGGCGGGGATGAAGGCGGCGATCAGGTTGATC
>DBBT01000136.1:0-4333 GCA_002292345.1 Opitutia bacterium UBA977
CGACCTTGGTGCAGGTGGAGTCGCAGAGTTCGCAGATTCAGATGCATCAGATGGAGGCCGAGCAATCCGCCCTGCTCGGCCTGCAAATCGCACTAGGGGAACTGCAAAAGACTGCAGGGCCGGATCAGCGGGTGACGGCGGTTGCTGATATCTTGGCGAATGATGGTTCAAAGACGGCTGTGGCAGGGCGTCATCGCTGGGCAGGTGTTTGGGATACCAGCGGCTACAGTGCTGCAACTCCGGATACTAAAACTTTCAAGCGGTGGCTGGTCTCTTCGTCTGCGCCAAATGGCTTGTCCTTGGATACGGATGCCCAGGGGGCGACGTTGTCCAATCCATACACAATTTTCGAAGCGGTCGATCCCTCTGGGAGTCGCGATGTAAACAATGACGTGATCGTTGAAAAAATACCGATCTCCAACGCCGGGTCTTTGAGTGACAGCTACTATGCCTATTGGGTCGAAGACGAAGGGGGCAAAGCCGATTTGGCATGGAACGAGGGGACTTATACCGATGACGAGCGCAAGCAAGCAGCGCGCTTGTCTTCTTCTCCTGGTGTTGATTATGATGTGTTTGCCAGTGATGTTGCCAGCCCGTTCAACGGACTGGTGGCGCATCCCATCGAAGCGGACTCCTCAAACAATGGCTGGCTCGCCAATATCGGCAAAGCGGTCAGCACCTCAGGTCTGCCACTTGTCACCGGAAGTAATCAGGATGCGACTGATTGGTTGAAAGCATTCCGCCACGACATCACCTTTGGCAGTCGTGCTGTGCTCTGTGATGTCAAAAATGGAGGTCTCCGCCGCGACCTTAGCCTCGCCTTTGAGATGGATGGCAACGCGGAGTCCGAGGACGCGACTCTTTTTAACCAACAAAATGGGGAGTTTGTCGCAGGAAGCGACAACTTAGCGGCGATTCAAAACGCGCCAGAAATGACTGTTCTAGATCGATTTTTATTCAGAGATTTGCCAGGAGCAGGTAATGACTTTTCCGGCGACATCACTGTGCCGGAAACTGTGGTGCGGGGGCCCAGTTGGTGGCTTCTGCGAGATTATGCGAATTTGTATAAGCGATTAAGCACTTCAGGGAATTACTATGCGCTCGATGCCCGAGCGTATTTTCCCAATAGAACGACCGCCAATCCTAATAATAATCTCATCGATATTCATGCTCAAGACCAACGTTATGTGGGTGATCGTAATATTAAGGTCCATGCTCTCAATAGAGAAACGAATTCATCTGGAGGTTACGCATTTCGTCCAATCAGAGCCAGTTATGCGCCTGTCTTATTGGGGGTTAATGCCATCTACAGCTTAGTGTATAAAGATAATAAGCTGCAAATGGTGGTGGATCCTTTCTTCATTATTTGGAATCCATACGACAGCAAGATTACAGCGGATAAATTCGCTGTGACGCTGGAAAATGGTTTTGCGGGTGGGGTTCGGTTTCGAGTTACAGACCCAGATGGTGATCAGAAGTATTATGGGAAGGAAGGTCGTTCTAATGGAGGATCAGACACATCGTTTTATGATTTTGCAAAGCGCAAATCCGGACTGGATGCCAACTTGAGCTACCTAATTACCGACCTTAGTATGAACCCAGGCGAGGTGCTGATTTATTCTCCCCCGATCGAAGCCGATCGCAGCAGTGATGCCAACGTCCTGAATGACGAACTACTTCCGGGGATGAACTATGATGCGACCACATCTGGCATCTGGTTTGATGAATTCCCCTACCAAAATACGTTCATTAATGGCGCTGGGCGTGAAGTGAGTCGAGATCGTTGGGAAACAGTAGAAACCACCCAAGCGGGACAATATACAATCGATCTCCTGTTCAATCTCGCAACCGCGTCTGGTGCTGGCATCGCTAACCTAATCGAGACAAACTTGCCGGCCTCCATAAGGAAGCCCAATGAACTGAACGATGAGGCGAGATTTGGCGAGCACGTGGCGGGGAAAGAATTCCGCTTAAATCATACAGGAAGCGAAACTTCAACTAACGTAGACACAGGGGCTCGGTGGGACGAAACAAATGATGTATGGCCGCTGAGTTACACGTTTAGCGATCTGGGGGCGGCGAAGAAGTCCTTTGGAATACTTTCTATGCTGACAATACCAACGGACTATGATGAGGCAGACACCGCCCTGGAAGTCTTTTCGCAATTTAATGTCACGGCTCCGGTTTGCACGAATACAGAGCTTTACGGACGAGCCCCATTTAACATGGTAGTGAAATCGGTTTCGGCAGACGGCTACAATAACTTGATGAATGCAGTTGGCATCGATCTAGATGCATTAGGCTCCGGTAATAATGGATTTTACGGCAAAAGTTATGATTTGGGTGACGGCGACAGTTCTTTTCCTTTGTTGAGTATTCCTAAATCGCCCTTGTATTCGCTCGTTGAGTTCTCAGGGGCAAATATAGGAACGCGGCTGTTTGAACCCACACACGCCATTGGTAATTCATGGAAGCCTCCCTATATTCCAAAGGATTCAATTTATGATAACACAACAGCCTATTGGAATCTGGCAGATTTTACTCTGAATGATGCCTCATGGTTGCTGAATGACGCGTTGTTTGATCGCTACTATCTCTCGGGGATTGCACCGGCTTATACGATCAGTGGCAGCGGGTATTCAACCTCCGGTTCATTTGATTCGGCTCGGACTGCGACACTTCGCGATTTTTTTAGTGATGACTACCAAGCGGCACAGGCAAACCCAGCATTGGAGCCTTATCTCCCTGACGGGATGATTGCGACAGATATTGAAGCCTTGCTCACTCCAGCTGACGGCTACAAAAAGTTGGGTGCCTACAGCTTAATCAACGGAGCCTTTAATGTGAATTCGACCTCGGTGGCCGCATGGAGTGCCCTTCTTCGGGGGAATAAGGACTTGGGCATCCAGTCGCTTCAAGGAGCGACCGACTCTGCAACAGGCACACCCTTTCCTCTGAGCAGCTCGGCCTCGGATACCAATTCAACTAATGAATGGGAGAAATTGTCGCGACTCAGTGACAGTGATATCAGTAATCTTGCTGCCAAGATCGTTGATGAAGTCAGAACCCGGGGCCCCTTTATGAGTATATCGGATTTTGTAAACCGGCGTATTACCAATGGCAGTAGTTCCTCCCAGGGAGCTTTACAGGAGGCCATTGAGCAGGCAGGAATTAACGGTAACCAGTCCAGTGGAATTCGAGCCGCTACGTCTGATACGATACCGAACTACAGCGACTATTCGTCTTTTTTTCCGTATGCTGATGTCGGAGATCGGAACAATGCCACGGGTATTCCTATGGAGATTAATCAAGCAAACATTCTCTTGCCGATTGCTCCCAAGCTGACTGCCCGAAGCGACACCTTTAAGATTCGAGCTTATGGCGAAGTCACCACTATCGGAGGGGGGATGGTTCAAGCCATTTGTGAGGCGACCGTCCAGAGAGTCCCAGGATATATCAACCCTGTAGATGACCCATGGAGCGAGAATTATGCGAACCCTTTGTCTCCAACTGGAGCGGCCCAACTGGATTCGATCAACCAAACCTTCGGGAGGCGTTTCAAGGTCGTCAATTTAAGATGGTTAGATCAATCAGGAATTTAGTCCCAACATTCATGACTTTATATAAACTCAATACATTATTGGCGCTTATTGCCGCTTTTTTTCTTATCGGCACCTCAAGCGCCGAAGAGCCAAATCAAGGAGGGCGTATTACTTTTACCGCGATTTCGTTGTCAAGTTTGCCTTATGAGAATCTATACTATCGCAATGGCAAGGAGTTCACTCAGATAGAGCTCCGGAAGAGTAAAAGGTCGAAGTCTTATACCCTGTCTTCCGCTGAATTTATTGAGCTGTATACGGATCATAAGGACCCGGAGCAGAGATACCGGCTCATCGGAAAGGCTCCGTTGATCACTGGATCTAGTGAAATACTCTACTTCCTTAAGGAAGTCGGATCCAACAAAACGGGGGGGCTTCCGATCGCCTTGTTTGGTTTGGATGACTCTGATTCAACGTTTCCTAACAGTAGTTTCCGTTTCATCAATTTCATTAATGCTCCATTGCTTATTGAATTTGATAACGAACGCTTTGGTATGAAACCTGGGCAATCGAAGATAAGTAAACTGGATTTGCCTGCAGGTGGGGAATTTACCTCGTTTATTGTTAGAGATATTGAGGAAAACACGTTGGGCGGCACCAGATTATTCAGCCATGCGAATAGCCGTGAGATGGTGCTGATTTTTCCAGCTAAGAAGGGAAAAAAGAGACTAGATATTAGATTCTTTTCAGATTGAGAGTTGGGGAGACAACTCATTTTTACAGGTGGCGGGTTA
>DBBT01000136.1:4378-10983 GCA_002292345.1 Opitutia bacterium UBA977
TTCAATATAATATGAAGTATGTAATAACAGCTATTTTACGTAGGGTAATTATGAGGGGCGGCATGATCTACTTTCGAGGTGTCGTCACCTATTGCGTCTGCTTGCTTTTGGCTAGTTCGCTTGCACTGGCAGTGCCTGCCGAGGCGGATCTCCGCTCGCCTCAAGACGTAATGCTAGGCGCAGATAATGGTTCAGGTTCCGTAGGATTACCTGCCGGCACACGGGTTAAACTGCTCAAACAAACCGAACAGGGATGGCAAGTGAGTTGCTATTCCCTTGAGTTCGTTGTTCCCACCAGCGAATTGGAGTTCGTCAAATTACGACCTCAATTGGATGTCGTTCAACCACGGCCTGTTCGTCAGCAGTCTTCCACAATCCGTGAACCTTCTAAAGCCGATTGGCCAGATCTTCGCCGCGGAGTCGAAGTCGAAGTCGAACTAAAGGGGGTGATCAAGAGTTCCCGGCATAAGGTTCGAGACAACGTAATGTGTTACTCCTTATCCACATTCCATGGATACAAGTTTGAATTGCCAAGGTTAGGTCGCAATACGGTGGAGGGTGTGAGTCTGGATGGTTTTGACGATACACCTGCCACGGTGAAGTTAAGAGTAGTCACACATGCAACCGGCGACCTGAGGAATGCTGAAGTCGTGATGCTGTTGGGCGTTGAAAAACTCGATGACGAGGAAGCACGAAAACTGCTGGCATTCTCCGAGGAACGTCAGGTGGCTGAACTGCAGCGGATTTACAATCCGACTCCAAACGCATTGCCCTATGCCGGAACCTGGGGAGTGCGCTTGGCGCTGCCATCCGAGAAAAATGGCATCAAGGACGTCGAGCAATTTGATGCCAATACATTAGCGAAACAGTTGGCTGAGTTAAAAACGGCGAATCATGTGATACTCAATATTACTCAGCCCTCGGGACCCTGTTACTTTACCGGCCCCCATCCGGAACTCGAAAAAATCCTCAAAACAAGAGATTATTTTAGTGGTGCTGAGTATCCTGATCGTGGCTCTTTCTCGCGGCGAGATGTGATCGGAGAGGCGCTTGACGCTGTCCGCGCCACGGGCAAGAAAACGATCGTCTATTTCGCCAGTGAGGGCTTCCATTCTGACTTAGTAAAGGAAGAGTTACAGGACGTGTGGTTCGAATATATCGAATCACTTGGCATGGCACATTATGAGGCGGTCGGTGAGCTGATTCTCAAGCACTATGCCGAGCGATATGGCACTAAGATCGATGGCTGGTGGTTTGATGGGGCAGGCGGGTTGAGGACGCCTGGGCAACGTCAGGCGTGGCGGGACATCGTGCTGGCAGCCAACCCGAAGGCGATCGTGGCCTTTAATCGCATGGCGGGGCCTCCGTTTAAGTCCTCTGCGCAGTGTGACTATTTCGGAGGTCATCCGACGCCGAGATCACGACACAAATTCTGGGAGCCGATCAATTTGCCGATGATCACGGCGATTGAAGCCAGCCCGTGGATGAACTGTAGTGGAGAGCCAGTTGGGGATCCGAACAAAAGCACACTGGGGCATGTCTTCATGGGGCTACAGGATCGTTGGACGCTCGGCAAATGCGCCTTTCCTCCGGATCAAGCGATCGAATGGACGACTCGTGTCATTTCCGCGGGAGGTATGTATACTTGGGCAGCCCCGCGCGCTGGTTCCACAATAGCGGACAAGCAGTTCCAGTTGTTAAAGAAAATTGATAAAGCGGTAGAAGGCTTACGAAACAGTCAGAAGTGAATGACACCTTTTGACATTCACCACTCAACGAAAGTAAAAAATAATAATGAAATACCTAATTTTCGGACTGCTCTTCGTCCTCTCACTGATCGCCCAGGGCGCCACCCCAAATATCATTATCATCTATACCGATGACCAAGGCGTTGGCGATGCGAGCTGCCTGAGCCCAGACTCCAAATTCCAGACGCCGAACATCGACCGACTCGCGAACGAAGGCATCCGCTTCACCGATGCTCACTGCTCCGACACCGTCTGCACCCCATCGCGTTACGGTCTGCTGACCGGGCGCTACAGCTGGCGCACCACCCTGAAGCGCGGCGTCATGAAAGCAGAAGCACCCTGCCTAATTGCCGACGGGCGCATGACACTAGCCTCGTTCCTGCGCGACAACGGCTACGCCACCGCCATGGTGGGCAAGTGGCATCTAGGCATGGATTTCCCCGGCACCCCCGACAACCGCGACTGGTCGCAACCCGTCACCGATATGCCGCTCGACAAAGGATTTGACTACTATTGGGGCATTCCCGCCTCAATGAACTACGGCATTCTCGCTTGGTTCGAAGGGCGATACGCTAAGGTTCCGCCCACGCTCTTCACCCAAAAGAAACCCAACACGATGGGGGGGGTATTCCGCGACTACCGCATGATGCCGCCCTATGAAACCACCCTAAAAAAAGGACTGCTCGAAACCGCGCCAGACTTCATTGACAACCAATGCCTGACCCGATTCACCGACCAATCCATCGAATGGATCAAGGGGCATACCGCGCACAGTCAAAAGCCTTTCTTCCTCTACCTGCCCTACACCTCTCCGCATAAGCCGGTGGTGCCATTACCCGAGTTCCAAGGTTTGGGCGAAGCCGGTGCCTACGGCGAATTTATGATCGAAACCGACTATCATGTCGGACGCCTTCTCGACTATCTCGATGCCGCTGGGCTCGCTGAAAACACGATGATTGTTTTTTCCAGCGACAACGGCCCGGAAACTACTTGGAAACAACGCATCCAGGCCTACCAGCACCACAGCGCGGGGATCTATCGCGGCGGTAAACGCGACATCTACGAAGGCGGACACCGCGTGCCCTTCCTAGTGCGCTGGCCCGCAGGCATCAAACAGCCCGGACGCGAGTGGCCCCAACTCATCGGACAAACCGACCTGCTCGCCACCTTCGCCGAAATGGTCGGCACTGCGCTGCCCGACACTGCCGGCGAGGACAGCGAAAGCTTCTATCCCGTTCTACTCAACCCCGATGCAACTCTCGACCGATCCCCCATGATTCACCATGAAACTTCCGGGCGCTACGGGATTCGCGACGGTGATTGGAAACTGGTGATGTCGCACAAGAAAAAAACCGAGCCGGAGCTCTACAACCTAGCCCGCGACCCGCAGGAAAAAAGCAACGTCATTGCAGATCATCCTAAAATTGTCCAAGCCTTGAAAAAAAAGATCACCGACATCGTCTGTCAGGGGCGCACCACCGACGGTGCGACCCAACCCAACGATACCGGTTGGTGGCAGGATCTGGTATGGATGGATGAGGCTGAATACACATTACATGCGCTACCGCGGGTGCTTGAAACGCTCGATGTTCATTGAGTGGCAATGCACGATTAAGGGCTGAGGCAGCAATGTTGATTGTGGCGCATCGCGGTGCCTCAAAGCGAGCGCCAGGAAATACGTTGCCAGCTTTTGAACTCGCGTGGAAGCAGGGGGCGGATGCGATTGAGGGGGATTTTCGACTGACCAAGGACGGGCATGTTGTCTGTATCCATGATGAGACTATAAAGCGGACAGCGGGAGCCGACCTGAATGTCGCGCAATCCACCCTGAGTGAACTGCGAAAACTGGATGTGGGGGCATGGTTCGATCCAGCATTTAAGGGGACTCGCATTTCAACGCTGGCGGAAATTTTGGCAACCGTGCCAGTCGGCGGAAAAATATTTATCGAAATCAAATCCGGCGCGGAGATCATTCCGGCTTTACTGACAGAGATAAAGAGCTCGGGTCTCGAAGATGATCAGATCATGCTCATTTGTTTCAAGCAGGAGGTGCTCCGAGAGCTGAAGGCTGTGGCACCTCAGTATCAGACCGCTTGGCTTGTCAGTTTCAAAAAAATGAAATCGGGGAAGATTACACCTAATGATGATAGCGTGCTCGATACGCTGGATCGAATTAAAGCCGACGCGATCAGTTCGGGGCGGCATTGGGTGGATGCCGCCTTTATTTAGCGCGTTCGCGAAAACGGATTCCAGCACCACGTTTGGACTATTAATGACATACAGCAGGCGAAACAGTTCAAAGAGTGGGGGACCAGTTCTGTGACGACTGATGTTTCGAATGTTGTGAAGGGCGCTGATTGTGCGCTCTAGTGGCTTTGAGGGGCGTATCATCCATATGGATGATAGACAGTTTTTGCCAATTTGTTAGTATAAAATCTCGTAACTCATGACTTGTGAACTCCGCGCCAAACCTATCGACTAGGCTGGTGGGCGAGGGGGCAAGAATCCTTCAGGTAATACCGAGATTTAAACACTCATACTATATGAATCAACCTACAGCTAGGAACCAGACTTGGAAATTATTAACGCTCGCACTCAGCATGACTGTTGCTGCTAATATGGGCACTGCCGAAGAGGTCGCGAACCCCGCTTTTGTGGAAGAGGCGCTCGAGGCATACAACGAGCGCATGCAATGGTTTGTGGATGCACAATACGGCATGTTTATTCACTTTGGTGTCTATTCACAGCTAGGCGGCGAGTTCAAGGGGCAGAAAATGCCCGGCAAGTATTCAGAGTGGATCGCCGCCAATTTGGAGATTCCTCGCGAAGAATATGCAGAGATCATCAAGGATTTTAATCCGGCTCAATTTGACGCCGACCTCATTGTCCGTACCGCCAAAGGGGCCGGGATGAAATACCTGGTAATCACTTCCAAGCACCACGACGGTTTTTGCCTTTGGGATAGCAAATACACCGACTTTGATGTGGGCAGTACCCCTTTCAAGGGGCGTGACATCCTCGCCGAACTGAGCAAAGCCTGCAAAGCACACGGTATTAAGTTCGGGCTATACTACAGTGTCCTTGACTGGAATCACCCGACACAGGTGCCGAGTTTGCAAAAGAAGACCCCGAATTGGCGCTGGGGACGTACCTTTTTAGCCGATCGCGGCAAAGGCAGTGACAAGCAGACTTATGTCACCTACCAAAAGAATCAACTTCTGGAGCTGATTGAAAAATACGACCCGTCCATTCTTTGGTTTGATGGTGAGTGGGTTGAGTGGTGGACCGTTGCGGACGGAATTGACCTCTATAACTCCCTTCGTACCGCGAGTTCTCACGTAATTATGAATAATCGTGTCGGCAAACGTAAGGCGTTTGAGGCGGACTTTGTCTGTAAAGAGCAACGTCATTTTGATGCTGCATTCCCGAAGCATTGGGAAGCCTGTTACACGATGAACAAGTCCTGGGGCTACAAGAAGGACGATGACGATTGGAAGGATGCGGCAACGGTCTATGAGAAGCTCAAAGATGTAAATATGAAGGGCGGCAATCTGCTGCTCAATGTGGGCCCTGATGGCAACGGCGTGGTTCAGGACGAAGCGGTCGCGATTCTTCTGGAAGCCGGCAAGCTGCTCGAAGCGAATCCGATCGAGAAAATGAAGCCAACGATTGAGGCGGTACCGCGTCTCGTAAAGGGCTACAAAGCTAAAGCAAAGCAAGCGATTAATGTGACACCGGGCATTTAAAGTAGATCAAAAGCCAAACAGTTTTTGCCATTATGCATAACGAATTAAATTCATCCATGAAAACAGTCTTCACCTCTCTAATTCTCGTTCTTCTCTGCGCAACTTCACTCCATGCCGGTGTAAAAAGGAACAAGGACTTCGATACACTCATGCCCCCGACGTTGGAGCACCCGGCGGAAACGGAGGCCCGGCTCAACAAATGGTTCCGCGGTTCCAAGTTCGGCGCATTCATCCACTTCGGTGCGTATTCCCAGCTTGCCGGGAAATACCAGGATCGCGTGACTCCCAAAAAATACGCCGAGTGGGTGCAGATGGATCTCGAGATCTCTTACGAGGAATATCGCAGAGAGGTCGTGGGGCAGTTCAACCCCACGGAATTCGATGCTGAGGAGTGGGTGAAACTTTTCAAAGCCACAGGTATGCGCCATGTCGTGATCACCTCCAAGCACCACGACGGCTTCGCGCTCTTTGATTCCGCCTGCTCGGATTACGATGTGATGGATGCCTCGCCCTTCAAACGCGACATCATCAAGGAACTCTCTGAGGCCTGCCACAAGCACGGTCTGAAGTTCGGCGTGTATTACTCACAGGCCAAAGATTGGAGCGATCCGGACTCGTCGTCATTTACTCGCAAAGGCACGCTAAAAAGCATCTACCCCGACCTGCCGGAAGATTATAAACCCGATATGGACGCCTACATCGCGCGCAAGGCTCTGCCGCAGATTGAGGAACTGCTCACGAACTACCAGATCGATCTGATCTGGTTCGACACCCCACGCGAGATGACCAAGGAGCGCGCCCTGTTGTTCACCAACACCGTGCGCCGGCTCAACCCCGACTGTGTCATCAACTCCCGTCTATACACTATGGCTGGAGCGTCTTCAAAGCAGGTCATCACCCCGGAGATGCTCGAAGTATTTGATTACTTCTCACTGGGCGACAAAGAGGTGCCGCCGAAGAAGCTACCGCTTACCACCGAGTCGCCTGACAGCGTAAGTTCATCATATGGCTACAAGGCCCACGGCGAACACCATTATCACACCTTGCAGGAACTCATCCAGCGGATGGTGCACACGACCTGTGCCGGAGGTAGCTACCTGCTCAACTGCGG
>DBBT01000079.1 GCA_002292345.1 Opitutia bacterium UBA977
CGGCTGTGGTAAATCGACGGTGGTACAGTTTTTCGCGAAAGCGGGCTGGCGCACCATCGAGACGGATGCGGTGGTGCGTGACTGTCTCGCAAGCGATGCAACGGTACATGCGGCGCTGAGTGAGCACTGGGGAAAAGCGGTGTTTCATGCGGATGGCACGGTCGACCGCAAGGCGCTGGCAGCGCGCGTTTTTACAGATGTGCAGGAGCTGGTATGGTTGGAGGGCTTGCTGCATCCCTTAGTTCGGCAAGCGTGGGAGGCAGCGATTGAACAGGCGCCAGAGGCTGATTGGCTTGTTGAGATTCCTTTGTTGTTTGAAAAAAGGCTTGAAACTGGGTTTGATTTGATTGTCTGTGTTACCAGTCCTCCTGATGTGGTTGAACGCCGTATGGTTCACAGAGGTTACTCGGGAGATGAGATTGTACAGCGGCGTCACCGCCAAATGCCCCTAGAGGAGAAAGCCCGACGCGCAGATTGTGTGATTTCAAATGCAGGCAGCCTTGAATTTTTAAAACAACAAACAAAGCGATTAATCGCACAGACCCGCACGCATTAGCCCGTTGCCGCATTTCGGTTGAACGCTAAGCGTCGCCTCTTTATAAAAGAACCCGCACTGAGTGCGCACTATTAGCCCATGAGCTCCAAAGAAGAAATTAAACCATCTGTAACTGCTAATCCATCCAGCGAGGATGCGCCAAAGCCAGCAGCGAAGCGTGCAGTAAAGAAAACTGCCGCGAAAAAAGCGGCCAGAAAAAAGGCGGCCAAGAAAACCGCTCGTAAAGTTACTGAGCCATCTGCTGATAAGCAATCGCAGCAGTCAGACATGTTTACCGCAGCGTCGACTCCTCACGTTGATTCGCCTGCGCCAGGTGTGGAGCAAGCATTTGTGCCATCGGAGGTGCCTGCTGGCAGTGCGCGCAAGACCGGAGTTGTTTGGTCCTCAGATGATGCTGAGCCGCCTGCGGAATCTTCGCAAGAATCACCGCGGGAGTCCGCTTCGAATCATTCTCAGGGCGAAGCGTCTCTGGATGGAGAATCTTCGCAAGGCGGCGACAAGCCGAATGAGGGCAAGGCCAAAGAAGGCAAGTCGCGTGGGCATCGCAATGAATCAGGCGGCCGTAATTCACGGCGTGATCGCGGCGAGCGTCCGAGCCGAAATGGTAAATTTAAAAATAAAGGTGGCGCTCAGGGCGGGCAACCGAATCAGAAGAAAAAAGGCAAGGGCCGTTGGCAGGATAAAAAGAAGCGTGCTCGCGAGGAAGACTCCCCAATTGAGTTTGGAGAATTGCTTGAATTTGAATTGCTAAAGAACATCGAAGAGACGCTGCAATTGGCGACTGAGTTGCGCTCGGGTGAGGGCGAAGGGCTGGACTTTAATCGTATCTACGATATGGGCTTGTCAGAGCTTCGCGACGAGGTCGCAGCCGTAGGAGTGGAAACGGCGTATGCGCCAAATCGTGATCAGTTGCTGAATGCGCTTGTAGCTAGGGCAGGAGAGCAAAAGGTCTGCATTTCGTCGGTTGGTATCTTTGAGCCGATGAAAGATAACGAAGGTGGCTTGCTGGTGTATGAGCGTGATAGCTATCGCGTGAAGGCGCTTTGTGCCTATGTGCCACAGGTCTTTGTCGAGCATTATGGTTTGCAGCGTGGTCATATCATAACCGCTCAATTGCATCCGCACCGTGAGAATGAGTCCTGTCCGTTTGTGGTTTGCGTGAATGATGTGATGGGGCGAGACCCCAAGACGTTGAGCGAGATCGTGCCCTTCACGGAGGGTGTCCCTTATTATCCGCTTGAGCGCATTTTGATGGAATCTGACACGGAATCGAAGTCGGATAACCTGTCGATGCGGGTGGTCGATTGCTTGACGCCAGTTGGCTTTGGTCAGCGTGGTTTGATTGTGGCGCCGCCGCGAACTGGTAAAACAGTGTTGATGCAGGGCATGGCGAATTCGATCCAGAAGAACTATCCTGATTCACATTTGATCATCCTGTTGATCGATGAACGACCGGAGGAAGTAACGGATTTTCGCCGCCAAGTGTCAGGCGAGGTAATTAGCTCTACCTTCGATGAAACCGCAGAGAGCCATGTCCACTGCGCCGAAATGGTGATCGAAAAGGCGCGTCGTATGGTCGAGGTCGGTAGAGATGTTGTGATTTTACTCGATTCGATCACGCGTTTAGCCCGTGCCTATAACACCACGATGCCAAGTAGCGGGAAAATTCTATCTGGAGGAGTGGAGGCCAATGCCTTGCAAAAACCGAAGCGTTTCTTTGGTTCTGCGCGTAATATCGAAGGCGGCGGCAGCTTAACAATTATCGCTACCGCACTGGTCGAAACCGGCAGTAAGATGGATGAAGTGATTTTCGAAGAGTTCAAGGGCACGGGTAATATGGAGCTGCATCTGGATCGTGGCCTTTCTGATAAGCGCATTTTCCCTGCACTAAGCATGGATAAGAGCGGTACGCGTAAGGAAGAATTGCTTTACCATCCCGATGAAATATTAAAGATTTATTCATTGCGCAGAGCAATGAAAGGGCTACCGTCCACCGATGCTATGGAAATGCTCATTCAGCGCATTAAGAAGACCAACACCAATGCGGAGTTCTTACTGAGTGTTTCTCGATAGTTTTTACTTTAATCCCCACCTCTTCCCCATTTAATCTGTGACCTCCGCTGACGAATTTGTTCTCCAACTATTAATTGATAAAGGTATCGTAGATTCCGCTGCAATCGAAGCCGCCCGTGTTAAGGTCGCGGAGCAAGATAGCGAAGGTAATCCTGATACTGATACGCTGGAGCTGTTGATCGCCGAGCACACTGTGACGCAATTGCAGATCGCTAAAGTGCTTGCAGCAGAGTTTAATATGGAGGTGGTGGATCTCGCCGATGTGCGCGTTTCCAATCAAGCGTTGGAGCTCTTGCCTTACGATTTGGCGAGTCGTTATAAGGTCTTTCCGCTTGAAGTCGACGATAACGAAGTTGAGTTGGCAGTGTGTGATCCGCTCGATATGGATGCGATTGATAGTATCAGTCATGTCATTCAGCGTTCGATTACCTGCCGGGTGGCACCGCTTGAAGACATAGAAAAAGCGATTCATCAGTATTATGACGGGGCGCAAGTTGATAAAGTGGACAGCATGTTCGCTGGGCTAGAAGACGAGACCGTTGATGAAATTGATTTGCCGACTGGCGAGAGTGGCGAGGTCGGCGAAGATGAGGCGCCAATTATTCGTTATGTGCACATGGTGATTTCGGAAGCGTTGAAACTGCGAGCTTCAGATATTCATATGGAGCCTTTGGAAAAACGTTTTCGGGTGCGCTATCGTATTGATGGTGTTTTGCACGAAGTGGAAAATCCGCCCAAGCGTTTACAGCCTTCGATTGTTTCGCGTATTAAACTAATGGCCGATGTGAGCATTGCAGAGAAGCGCGTGCCCTTGGACGGTCGGATTAATATTAAAGTCGGGCCAAAGGTGATCGATTTACGTGTTTCGACTCTGCCAACAGCGTTCGGTGAGAGTATTGTGATGCGTATTTTGGACAAAGAAGGGCTGAACTTAGGCTTGCCAGAGCTCGGGTTCTTCAGCGATGACCAAGCCACTTTTGAGCGTATTATCGCGATGCCAGACGGTGTGTTCTTGGTGACTGGACCAACGGGTTCTGGTAAATCCACCACGCTTTATTCTGCTTTGAACTGCATTAACCATCCCGATCGTAAAATTATCACTGTCGAGGATCCGGTTGAGTATGAGATGCCTGGAGTGAATCAGGTGCAAGTCCGACGCGATGTGGGGATGACCTTTTCGGCAGCGTTGCGCTCGATGCTGCGTCAGGCGCCGAATATCATTATGGTCGGAGAAATTCGTGATAAGGAGACAGCTGAAATCGCGATTAATGCCGCGCTGACTGGGCACATGGTGTTTAGCACGCTGCATACTAATGATGCCCCGAGTGCTGTCAGTCGGTTGGTAGATATTGGTATTAAGCCTTTCCTTGTCGCTGCTGCTTTACGCGCGGTGCTTGCGCAGCGATTGGTGCGTCGAATTTGCCCGAATTGTAAGCAAGAGTATACACCGGATGAAAAACTTTTGAGCTCTCTGGGGATTCGCTCTGATCAAGCTTTAGATGCGAACTTCATGAAAGGGCAGGGGTGCGGGAAGTGTAATTTGACTGGATTCCGCGGTCGTGTAGGCGTCTTTGAGATGTTTACGATGAGTGAAGAGTTACAACAAATGGTCTACGAAAATGCTAGCCTCGTGGCGCTGCGTAACAAATCTAAGGAGATGGGCATGCGCACGATGCGTGAAGACGGCATTCGCAAAGTCATTGCGGGTGTAACCATCCCAGAGGAAGTCCTGCATTCGACGGTCGCTGAGCCTGTTTAATTTAATTATTTCCTGTTAATTAGAACCTCAACCAAGATGACACTATGAGTTATGAAATGAATGATTTGTTAGAGCTGATGGTAGATCAGGGTGCCTCTGACCTTCATTTACAGGTTAATCAGCCGCCAACGTTGCGCATGTCTGGTAGTCTGGTGCCGGTTGAGGGTGAGAAGCTGACTCCTCAGGATACTGAAGACTTGATGAAGGCGATTACCTCGACGACGAATCAGGAGCAATTGAAGACCTCGGGTGGTGCAGACTTTGGTTTTGCTTATATGGAACGTGCTCGCTTTCGTGTCAGTGTGCTTCGTGCGAAGGGCGCTTATGGAATAGTACTGCGGCAGATTCCGAATGATTTATTTACCCTCAGTGAGATTGGTCTGCCTGATCAGATTAAAGAGCTAATTAGCCGCCCCAGAGGTATGATTTTAGTCACCGGGCCAACAGGTTCGGGTAAATCGACGACCTTGGCTTCGATGGTAAATTGGATTAATCTTAATCATGATGGTCATATCATTACGATTGAAGATCCGATCGAGTATTTTCATGAGCATCAAAAATGTATCGTGACTCAGCGCGAGGTGGGCAACGATGTTAGCTCCTTTTCCAGTGCGATTCGCGGGGCTTTACGGCAAGATCCAGACGTGATTCTTGTTGGAGAAATGCGTGATCTTGAAACGATTGAAGCGGCAGTAAGCGCGGCGGAGACGGGTCACTTAGTCTTCGCAACATTGCACACTACCGGCGCAGCACGCACTGTTGACCGTATCGTCGACGCATTTCCAGCAGAGATGAAAGATCAGATCCGCACGCAGCTTGCGTCTTCTGTGGTCGCGGTCATCTCGCAGGTGTTGTGTAAGAAGATCGGTGGTGGGCGTATCGCTTCGTTCGAGATCATGGTTACGACCAACTCGATCGCACAGCTGATTCGCGAAAACAAAACATACCGTATTAATTCTGACATCCAAACGGGTGCTGCTCATGGTATGATTGGTTTAGATGCGCACTTACTCAGTCTGTATAATCGCGATTTGATTAATGCAGATGAGGCTCTGGCAAAATCACAACTCCCCCATGTCATGCGCGACAAACTTGTCGAGAATGGCGCTCAATTTATAAATTCATAAGTAAGTCGCAAGATTGCGGCGCAGATACCCCCGATGTTCGAAGATCATAACGATACCGTATACGAAATTATTAAGTCCGCAGAGTTGCTCGATCTCGTGCAGCTTGAGGAGCTGAACGAGTCGCACTTACACACTGGTAAATCACTGGCAGATGCGGTGATTGATTCTGGCGTGGTTGAGCGCAGTGCGGTTTTGAGCGCGGTCGCCGACTTTCTAGGCTATGCCTATCAGGAAGTGATGCCTAATTCGATTTCTGAAGATGTGGCCGCTGTGGTGAAAGCCAGTACCGCACGTATGTATGCAGTGGTGCCTTTTTCTGCAGACGAGACATCGATCTCTTTGTTGGCAAAAGATCCGTTCAATCCCAGTATCATTGACGATCTGACGTTCTCTTTGAATAAGGATATTCAGATCGTGGTGTGCGATCCTGAGTTGTTGGATGCCCTCATTATTGCGACATACGGCGAAGAGGATTCATCAATCGACGATATTCTTGGTGATCTAGGTGATAGTTTTGAAGAAGCGCAAAATGATTTGTCGGATACGGATTTAACCGATATGGCGAATCAGGCGCCGATCATTCGGTTTGTGAATTTAGTCTTGCAGCAGGCGATTAAGGATCAGGCCTCTGATGTGCACTTTGAGCCATTCGAAGATCAATTCCGTATTCGTTATCGTATCGATGGTGCGCTCTATGAAATGGCACCACCGCCAAAGAGCCTCGCGATTCCAGTTATTTCACGTGTGAAAGTGCTGTCTAATATGAACATCTCGGAATCGCGTATTCCACAGGATGGTCGCATTAAGATGACCATTGCAGGACGCCCTGTGGATCTACGTGTTTCGACGTTGCCAACTCAGTTTGGTGAGAGTGTGGTGCTTCGTGTTTTGGATAAGTCTGTTGTGAATCTTGATCTCGAAGCCTTGAGTTTGCCGGATGATATTCTGCAAACAATTCGTGATCTGGTAAATCGTCCGAACGGTATTTTTATTGTGACTGGTCCGACGGGTTCGGGTAAGACGACCACTCTTTACAGTGCACTTCGCGAGGTGAACAGTGTCGAAACCAAGATTCTCACTGC
>DBBT01000064.1:0-12437 GCA_002292345.1 Opitutia bacterium UBA977
CCTGAGACCTGAAAGTGAAGAAAATGACTTCGAAACATTTTTTCTGTAATATGCGAAATCGTTTGTTTGTGGCGTCGTTGCTTGCAACTGGTTGGATTAAGCCAATTACCTAAGAAACCATTGCACCCGTGGGCATAATAACAAGTAACGACGCCACAGTTTAATGTAAGCATACTTTTCTAAAAACGTATTATGGCACTGTTAACGATTCGCGAAATTAAAGAGCGCACTGAGGCTTTCTTCGAGTCCAAGGGCGTGCCGAATGCGCGACTAGATACGGACACGTTGATTGCATATTCACTTGGAATTAAACGCCTAGAGCTGTATCTTGACCTCGACCGGCCACTCACCGAAACGCAGCTCGCTACCTTGCGCCCACTAGTCAAGCGCCGTGCGGAGCGCGAGCCGCTGCAATACATCGTCGGCACGGTGGATTTCTGTGACATGGAGCTCAAGGTGGATCGGCGGGCATTGATCCCGCGCTTCGAGACCGAAGAGTTGGTTGAACTCGCTTGTGAGGCTTTATCTACAAGTCCAAAGATGATTCTAGATTTGGGCACGGGGTCTGGTGCGTTAGCCTTAGCGTTCGCAAATAAATATCCAGAGGCGTCGGTCGATGCGGTCGATGTGAGTGCCGAAGCGCTCTCGCTGGCTCAAGAGAACGCACTCGCACTAGGGCTAGACAATCGAGTGACATTTCATGAAGGAAGTTGGTGGTGTCCTTTGGGACTAGGGAAGCAACACTATGATCTAATCGTCTCAAATCCGCCGTATTTAACCAACGAAGAAATGACCACCGCTGAGCCTGAAGTAGTCGACCACGAGCCACACAGCGCATTGGTTTCGGGCGCGGATGGACTAGGTGATATGCGCCTCATTTTTAAAGACGCCGCGAGTCACATGAAGCCAGGCGGGTTGCTCGCGCTAGAGACTGGCATCGCTCAGGCCGAGGCTTTGGATGCATTAGCTGCAACTGCTGGTCTGCAAGGTGAGTGCATCGAGGATTTGAGTGGCCGCCCGCGCTTCTATTTCGCGCGTAAGGGGTAGAACAACTCCTGGCGTACAGACAGTCGCAACGGGCGGAAATTAACCACAGCTCGTGGTCTCATCTCGATCTTGTGGATGACTTACACTTGTCGCCCAAACGCCACTGCCAGGCCCATCAAGGTGAGATCTTTAACGAACAAACTTTTCTGCGCCCAATCTTGGGTGAGGTTAGCAATACTACCGCCAGTGGAAAGCACCACTGGCTCGGCTTCACCGCGGGTTTTGAGGTCTGTCAGTATGCGCGCGAGGAGGGCGTCGACCATGCCGGAAAAGCCGACAGCGACGCCGAGCCTCATCGCGTGTACGGTGGATTTACCAATCGCACCCTCGACGTTGAGTAGATCGGCTTCGCTGATCTCAGGCAGGAGTGCCGTTTGCTCGTGTAGGTAGCGGGTCATCACAGCGAGGCCAGGTGCGATGATCCCGCCCTCGTAGCCTGCGCTAGTAATAATGTCGAAGGTCACAGCGGTGCCCATGTCGAGAATGATGGCGGGTACGCCGTGGTATTGCTGCACGGCGATGGCATTGGCCAGGCGGTCTTGGCCGATTTCTTCGGGGTGGGGGTACGCGAGGTCAAGCCCGCGACAGCTTTTATATGTGAGGTGAAAAATAGGCAGATTGAACCGACGGAGACTGGCCTCCAAGTGGGCATTGATACTTGGCACTACGGAACAAAATGAGATGGCGGTGACACCAATAAGCAGCGGTTCGATCAGCGCCGCAAAGGCTTTGGATTCACCGCCGCGAAACCCGTCGGTCGGGAAATGCCCAGTGTCGGTAACGGTTTGGCCGTCTACAATTCCGTAGTGGGAGCTGGTGTTGCCGACATCGATGCTAAGGATCATGGTAAGAGACTTGAGGGCTAAGACTTGAGTGAGGAGACTTAAGGAGGGAGAGTGAGCTCGGGTAGCCAGCTAACGCAAGCCACCTATTTCTTTAATGTAACATCACCGGCTCGCACCGGGATCGTGTTGCCGTCGGTTTGTGCGAGTAGGAGTGCGCCAGATGCGTCGATGCCATTGGCGATACCAGAGATTGCTTTGCCGCCTTGGAGTGCGGTGACTGATTTCCCTTTGAGTGAGTTGAGAGGTGCCCATGCGTCGGCGAGCGTTTCGGTGGTTTTATTATGAATACAGACTTCGTAGGCGTGGTTGATCGCTTGGAGCACGCGGGCGGCAACTTGGTTGATCGGCAGTTCTTGGCCGTGAATCGCATACAGGCTAGTGGCGATGCTGCGCAGCTCTTTTGGGAATTTGGATGGGTTGCTGTTTAAGTTAATGCCAATGCCGAAGACGATGCTGCGCAGGCTGTCGGAATCCATTTTCGCTTCCGTGAGCATGCCGGCGAATTTTCGGCCGTCACAGTGCAGATCGTTGGGCCATTTGATCTGCAACTTGGCTTTGGGAGTGAAGGGCTGCAGTGCTCGGCAAATAGTGATGCCCGCCCAGAGGGTGAAGTGTTGTAGCTGTTGCGGCGGGATGTTGGGCTCAAATAACACGGACAAATACAAGTTATCTGCCGAGGCGCTATACCAGTCGCGGCCGAGGCGTCCGCGGCCTTTGGTCTGACAGCTAGAAGCGATGGCGAACGGGCTTTTGCGACCGTAGCTGATTTGCCGCTCTGCTTCACTGTTGGTGCTATCGATCACTGGAAAATAAAGCACGTCGAGTTCTGCCGCGGCGTCTTGCAAATAGTAGCGCAGCAAGGCGGGATGCAACACTTCGGGCTCTTGTGTGAGTCGGTAGCCGCGGTTGCGCACCGCTTCAAAAATGAAGCCCTGCTCGCGGAGTTTCTCAAGTTTGGCGTGGATGGCAGGTCGGGAAATACCAAGTTGTCCCGCGAGCAGGCTGCCGGAAACAAACTCATCGGTCGCATCGAGGAGTCCCTTGAGGATGACGAACTCGTCCTCGGCGCTCTTTGATTCTTTGTAATCTGTGTCGGTGCTCATGCTATTGAGTGAGAAGTGAGGGTAATATCAGTGGGGAGTGATAGTTGTGAACAGTCTTTGTCTACTTAATCTTAATCATCACTTTGACTGTTATAGCCAGTCGAGGCCGATATCCTTCCAAGTGCTTTGATGCACCGGGGCTCCGGTGGAGATGAAATCGAGGCCGAGGGTCCCGAGGCTAGCTAAGATGTCGAGTTGGATGCCGCCGCTGGCCTCGCTACAGGCACGGTCGCCGATCAGTTCGATAGCGGCTCTGAGATCATCCTCCGAGAAGTTATCGAGCAGGATGATGTCAGCCCCAGCCTCAAGCACGGGTGGGATTTGCTCAAGTGTATCAACTTCGACTTCGATCGCGAGGTCTTCGCAGGCGCTGCGGGCGAGGCTAACCGTTTCGGTGAGTCGCTCGCCACTGGTCGATCCGGCCACGGCGAGGTGGTTGTCCTTGAGCATCACACGGTCGAACAGGCCGATGCGGTGGTTATAGCCGCCACCACATGCAAAGGCATATTTTTGCAGGACACGATAGCCAGGCAGGGTCTTGCGTGTGTCGAGTAGTACGGTGTCGCTCTGGCTGAGGGCATCGGCGTAGGCACGTGTTTCGGTGGCAATACCAGCCAAGTGCTGGAGGAAATTAAGAATGATACGCTCGGCTTGCAGTAGCGGGCCAGAGGCGCCTGTGAGTATACCGAGTGAGTCACCCGCGGCGACCTGACCGCCATCCTGCACGTGTGCTTCGAAGCTGCAACCTTCGCCATACGAGTTTAATGCAAGCGGCACCAGACCGAGTCCGCAGACCACCATCGGCTCACGGGCGGTGAGTTGAGCGGTGCCGGTTGCGCCTTCGGGCATGAGAGCGGCGGTCACATCGCCGAGTCGTTCGGGCCGTTCAGCCAGTCCCGCGCCGGCAAGATCTTCAATCTTTGCGAGCCCTACAAGTTGGCGCAGGTAGTCCTGGTCAAGGTCGGACCAGCTGAGTTGAGTGCGAAAGTCGGCTTGAGTGTATCTACGTTCGGTGGACATGTCTGAATTATTCGAAAGACTGAAACTCGGAGACTCTTTGGTTACTGCGCTCAAACACAATACGCTTTGTTAATTTACTACGAGTGGGGGTGCCGCCGATCCCGATGCCTGCGCCGACACCACCACCACGAGTGCTGATGCCGATGGAGTTGAAAATATTATAATCCGGCTTCAGTTCGTGGTATTCCCAAATGTAGCGCGTGCCACTGGAGAGGCTGTCGGAATTGATGTGGCTGGGGTCGCCGAGCGCCATGCGCACTTGATCCTCATCAAAGCCGACTGCGATCTGACCGCTGCGAATGAGTTGTTTTTCGGCGGCGGAGTAGCTGTTAAACTGTGCCCCACTCTCATCGATACGTTGGCTGGTCGTCGAGCAGCCGCAGATAAGCAGGATAGAAAGCACGCGGAGTAGTTGGGAGATTTTCATAATAAGTGACTTTTGAGGCATGTGAGGGCGAACTCGACTTAGTTGCTATGTTAGGATGTTGGTGGATTCGCTCCAGTCTAATGTTTTGGACGAAAACACACTCGCACTTCGACCTGCTTTGACTATCTCAGTGATTATGCTTCTGGAAATCTGTTTTATAGTAGTGCTCGCAATTGGAGTGGCGGCCTTGTTTTGGTTCATGGTCCGCCAATCATCAGAGAAAATCGTGCGTCAATATCGCAAGATCGCACAGCAACTGCAGCTTGATTTGACCGAGCCCACGCCACAGCTCGCTGGGTTTATTCGCGCGGAGCCGTTTGTGCATGGCATGTATCGCCTACGGGAGATTTCGATTTCGGTGCCGGGGAAGGGGCTACAAAATACGCGACAAATTGAGACGATCATAAAGGTCAAAGTCGACGACGGGTCATTAACATGGCAAATCACAACAAAGGGTTTGCTGGGCGGCTTTCGTCAACGCGACAGTGGTTCAAAGCAACGCTGGTTGAGCGGCGACTCATTGTTGGATGCCGCAATCGACGTGCGAACCAATGATGGTCTTCAGTTTGCACGTATTTTCCACCACGATCGCCTTGCGCTGCTGTCGAAGGCGTTGAAAGACTCAAAAGCCACGATTACTCTGCGCGGCGGGGTCTTGTCCTTCGCGGAATTCGGCCTAATCGCGGATAATGCCAAGCGTGAGCGCTTTCTGGAGATGACCGAACTAATCTGCGATGTGGCTGAGGCAGTTGAAGACCGATAAGCCCGAGAGAACTTGAATCTCTGGCTGATTCGATTAGAATATGCAGTTCAATCAAATGAATCAGAGAGCCAGGATGCTTGATTTATTCGGTTTTAGCTAAAATAATCTAATAAACTACAGCGCTCGCGCGTCCCTGCTATGATGAAATCGATACGACTCCAATTCTTGACTGTTTGTCTCGCGACGATTGCGACTGCGCAACCAGCGATCACTGTTTACAACGAAAACTTCGGCGTGGTACGCGATACCGTTTCGCTCAATCTGAACGCGGGGCTCAGTGATGTCAGCTATAGTGGCGTGACTGCGCAACTCGAGCCCGAGTCGGTGATTTTACGAGATCCGAGTGGTGCGGTCGCGCTCAGTGTGGTCGAGCAAAGCTATCGCGGCGATCCCGTCGATCAGCAACGGTTGTTGCAAATGTTCGAGGGCCAGACGATTCGGTTTCTAAAAGTCGTGGACGGTAAAGAAGTGATCGAGTCGGGTAAAATTATCCGTGCGCCTTCGATGGTTACTACCAAGAATCAATACGGTAATCCGCAGCCAAAGCAATTGGAACCGATTATTGAAGTCGATGGCGAGCTGCAGACGCGACTGCCGGGCGTGCCACTCTTCCCCAGTCTGGGTGATGATTCGGTGCTGCAACCAACGCTGTCGTGGAAACTTCATTCTGACAAAAAGGCCGCCTTCGATGCCCAGCTCAGCTACTTGACCAATGGCATGTCGTGGAAGTCGGACTACAATCTGGTGCTACCGGAACAGGGCGACGCAGTAACGCTCACGGGTTGGGTTTCGATTGAAAACAACACCGGCAAGACCTTTGAAGGGGCGAAAATCAAATTGATCGCGGGCGATGTGAATAAGGTGGAGCCGCCACAGAATGTGCGCCGCGCGAAGGGCTATGCAATGGCGATGGCAGACCTATCGGCAGCTCCCCAAGTCGAAGAAAAGAAGTTCGATGAGTTTCATATGTATTCATTGCCACTGGCGACGACGCTGCGCGACCGTGAAACCAAGCAGGTGGAGTTCGTCCGCGCTGAGCATGTGCAAACCACCAAGCTCTACGTCTATGAGGGACTGAAGACGAGTTACCGCGGCGGGTTGAATTTAAATCAAAACTATGGCCAAAACGGGCAGCCCGACGTCGCCATTTACCGTGAGCTTGAGAACCAAGAAGAGAACGGCCTGGGCGTGCCGCTACCGGCGGGGCGCATGCGCTTTTACCGTATGGATGACGACGGACAGCTTGAGTTTACCGGTGAGAACACCATCGATCACACGCCGAAAAACGAGACCATCCGCGTCTATCTTGGCAATGCCTTCGACATCGTCGGCGAACGCAAGCGGACGAATTTCTACAAGCACCCGAGTCAGGATTTAATCCGCGAGACTTTTGAGATCGAGATCCGCAACCGCAGTGAAGAGACCGTGACGGTGAAAGTGGTGGAGCCGCTGTTCCGCTGGTCCAATTGGGAGATTCAAGCGCCGAGCCATGAATTCGAAAAGACCGATGCGCAAACCATTGAGTTTCCTGTGGAGGTCAAAGCTGACGGCACGCAGACGGTGACTTATACCGTTGAATACACTTGGTAGCGGCTTGGTGTTCTTATTGAAGCCAGGACCATACAATGGGTGGAAATCGCGAGATCGACCCGCTCGCTACACTCAGACGGAGAACTATTCCTTTGTCGCGACTGGCTTCAGCCATATTCGACGTCTTTGGTTCGGTGCAATCATTTGCTGGATTTAACCGCTCGTTCCCTTCGGTCACTGGAGAACGCAGAGGCTTTAAATCGGAACGCTTAGGCTCTGTATTAACCACTAAGGTCGCGAAGTGCACGAAGCGTAGGGTTTCCTAGGGCGATGGTCTTCGTGTCCTTGAGCGAAGCGGGTGGTTCGAATGATTGTGTTTAGCACTGCTTTTTAACACGGAGCTTGCTTTAGCATGGCTCCCGAATCTGTTTTTAACAGTTAATGATCGTCTGCTTAATTGGCTGTCCCTAGGAGGCATACTTACCAAAGGCTTTGTAAGAGAACTCGGCATTACCGTTCTTTTGCGAAGCCTTTGCTCCTTTGTCTTTTACGTCCCCGCGCAGCTGAGCCAAGATATGATTGGTAGTCCCCAACTACTGGGCCCTCATCTTTTCAGCGCGGTAGATGGCTTGTAGATTTTCGAAGTCTTCGCCACGTGATCCACTCAGAATCGTATGGTCGTAGAGTTCGTGTTGCTGCATCTCGCTGCGGGCGACTTGCATGCGGCGCTGAATCTCGTCTTCGGCGTCCGTGGCACGGCCACGGAGGCGTTTTTCCAGCTCTTCGAGCGTGCGGGGCATGATAAAGACCGTGACGACGTGGCCTTTGAGTAATTCGTCGGTCAGCGCAGTTTGGCGTATTTGCGCTGCGCCTTGCACGTCGATGTTGAGCAGCAGGTCAGTGCCTGCGGCCAGCTTGTCCTGCACCTCGCTTTTGAGGGTGCCGTAAATGTTACTATGCACGTGGGCGTGTTCGTAAAAATGCCCTTTGGCGATCTTTTGCTCGAAGGTAGCGTGGTCGAAGAAATAGTAATCAACGTGGTCTTTTTCGCCTACGCGTGGCTTGCGGGTGGTGGAGGTAACGACCCGCCAGAGCTCAGGCACTTCGGCGAGCATACGCTCGCAGAGCGTTGTTTTGCCACTGCCAGCAGGGCCAGAGACAATGATCAGAAGACCCGTCTGAGGAATGTTGTTGTCCACGGTGTTTAGTAGGTAAATGCAACGCCGATTAGCAAGAGTCCGTATGCAGCAAATAGAGCACCAAAGCGCTTAGGGCGGCTGTCTACTTTGTAGAGCCAGTCGAAGAAATCGCGCAGTTTATAGGGATTTGCACCGAGGATCAGCGATACGACAATGGCGAGATATACAAAGGTGACCAGAAATAGGCGTGCTTGCGGTAGCTGCATGTAAGCGGCGTCCAGTAGTACGCCGGCGGTCATGAGGATCAGGGCGGCCAAGCCGCGAACTGCGAGAAAGTCGGGCACGTAGTAGAATGAGCCGAGCGCAGTGACGAGGAAGATGATGAACAGGATATTTTTATATTGGCCGAAATCAGCTGGGCCAAGATGTAGCACTTTGTAGAGAAACCAGGCGGTCGCGGCGCCGAACAACAGAAACGCGGCTGCTTGCGAACGTGGAAAAGCCTGCGTGCTCTTGGCAGTCTTCATGCCGTGCCAAAGATAATGGCCGCCGAAGACGAGAAGAAAGAGTCCTGTGTAAAGTGTGGCTTGAAAAAGTGTCATGGCAAAAGGGTGTATGATCGTTGCTAGGTAATGGGTAATGGTTGTAGCCGCGGGTTAAAGCAAAAAACGAAGAAGGGGGTGGGTCAGTCCTTTAGCACCAGAGCCTCAGCCTCGGGAAACCGTTTAGCATAGCTGGCGATATAGGAGCATTGTGGCACCACCTGCAGTTGTTCCGCGCGTGCAGTGTCGAACGCAGCTTTAGCCAGCAACCCCGCGATGTTTTGCCCGCGTAGTTCGATCGGCACGTAAGTGTGATGAATCGTCATCAAGCTGTCGGATCGAGTGTATTCCAAGGCCGCTTTGGCATTGCCGATGATGATTTCGAAGCGTGCATGGTCGATCGAATGGTGGACTGTGGGCATGGGAAAAATTAGGCCGGAGATAAAGAGATGGCGACGCAGTGATAATCAGGCCTCTTCTCTTAAGTTTCAAGTCTCCCTTCTCAGGCTCAAGTCTCAGGGCTCAAGCCCCAGGTCTTAAGCCCCAGGTCTCAAATCTCAAGCCTCAGGTCTCCCCCTTCAAGTCTCCCTTCTCTGGTCTCCCTGAACGGGCCGCTTATACCAAAAGCCGCAGAGCCTGCGGGAGCGCACTGCAATCGGTACCAGCATCATAAAAAAGACCCAGCCGAGCATCTTTGGCCCACTATACCAGTGGAATTTGCGAGCTGAGGTGCGCGCGGCGAATTGGGTAATAATGTCAAAGCTTAAGCCATGCGCTCGGCCCCATTTGCGCAGGTGCCGGGATAGCCGCAGTTCTTCACTGGCGTAGAGTTTTTGATCAAACCCGCCGACGGATTCAAAGGCATCGCGCCGGCAAAAGAGAAAGCTTCCCGCGGCGGTGCGAGTGAAGGTTGAAATCCGCCTCCATGTGGCAATCCCCAAGCGGCCAACGACACCAACCTGCGCAATATTTTCAAATTCGATGATGGTGCCACCACCGCAGCTGCCAGTTGCGAGTTGACGCAGCGCTTCGGCTAAGAGTTTGGCGCAGATACGCGTGTCGGCATCGACAAAAATCAGCAGCTGCCCACGGCTGGCTTGCGCGCCAGTATTACGTGCGCGGGCGATTTGATTGATCGGTTCGAACACCACTAGGTCAGCGCCTGCAGCAGTCGCAATGGCAGCGGTGCTGTCGGTAGAGTTGTTATCGACCACGATACACTCGCCAGTGAGTCGCTGCGCGGCCATTGCCGTGCGAATCGCCTCAAGCGTCGCCGGTAGTTCAGCTGCCTCATTGAAGGCGGGAATGATGATCGAGTAGTCAGGCACGGAAGGCATGTGAGCAAGATGGGTGAAGCCTGTCGCAAATGCAACGTATCGGCAGAATTAACGTCTCCCTGCCGCGCGAGCTGATAGCGGCGCACTGGTGTCCTATTTTTCACCGGAAGGAATCAGCAGTCCCTTCTCGTTTTAGATTGGTGCGTGGTACAATCGTTATGAAACATTTCTTTTGTTCTTGTGGCCTCGATCGTGAGATCGGGGGACGCTGGATACGTGCCCTAAGAATGAGTGCGGAAAAAATCCCCCGCCTTATGGCGGAGGCCACGTTCAGCCATCTTACATTTTCACAAAAAAGCCCGCGAGTAATCGCGGGCTGCTGTTTAAATGAGTACTTAACGATCCGTTATTCGCCGGTAAATGGCGTAGCCATTTACACCAGCATCATTGCCGGTGCCTCAAGGATCTCCTTAAGTGCCTGCAGATACTGTGCGCCGACCGCGCCGTCGATGGTACGATGATCGCCGGAGAGACCTATCTTCATCACTTGCCCGACTACGATTTCGTCGTGCTCATTCACCACGGGCTTCTTGATCGTCGCACCAATGCTGAGAATTGCAGCATTGTTCGGGTTGATGATGCCGTAGAAGTCGGAGATGCCGAACATCCCGAGATTGGTCACGGTCAACGTCGAGCCGCTCATTTCGGTTGGAGTGAGTTTTTTGCCGCGTGCCTTCTTAATCAGAGCCTTCGCTTCTGCGCCGATTTCGCGCAGACCCTTGGTCTCTGCGGCACGGATGACTGGAGTGACGAGGCCGTCATCGATGGCAACACCGAATGCGAGGTGCACGTTGGCGTGTTGCTTGATGGTGTCACCTTCCCATGAGCGATTGATTGCAGGGACGCGACGCACGGCTTCGGCCGCTGCCTTGAGGGTGAGATCGTTGACGGAGAATTTAGCGCCACCTTGTTCGGGTGGAAGGCCTGCAAGCTTACCGTTGAGTTCTGCGCGGAGCTTGGCAAGTGGGGCGCCATCGACTTCGATCTGTAGGTAGAAATGTGGTGCCTGTGTTTTGGAAGCGACCAGTGCTTTACCGATGCTCTTACGCATATTGGAGACAGGTATTACAAGTTCTTCGAGCGTCGCAGCAGGTGCAGCGGCTGGAACACTGGCGACTGCTGCAGGAGTTACGGACACAGGGTTTGTGTTGAGCACATCTTTTTTAAGGATACGTCCGCCAGGGCCAGAGCCTTGAATCGCGGTGAGGTCGATGCCTTTTTCGGCGGCGATCTTTTTTGCTAATGGCGAGGCTTTGATCCGTGCGCCAGTGCTTGCTGCTGGAGTTGCAACAGGTGCCGGTGCTTCAACCACCGCAGGTGCGGGCGCAGCCGCAGCTGGTGCTTCGGCCGCGGGTGCAGGAACTGCAGGTGCTTCTTTGGCTGCGGGCGCCGAATGAGTGGCTGCGGGCGCTGCTTCACCGGCTTCGCCGATGGCAGCGATAGGATCCGCGACAGCGACTTCGTCGCCTTCGCCGCAATAGTGTTTAATCAAGATGCCATCTTCGAAGCATTCAACTTCCATGGTCGCCTTGTCGGTTTCGATTTCAGCGATCATGTCACCGTTGGCGACTGCGTCACCTTCGTTCTTAAGCCAGCGGACCAGCGTGCCCACCGTCATGGTGTCGCTGAGTTTGGGCATATCAATTAGAGTAGCCATAAGTTTGAGAATTTAAGATTAGAAATTAGGACGGAGCGCGAATCGCGCGAAGATGGTAAACTGTCTGCGGTTTGCCCTGAAGGGCGCTGAAGGAACAATTTTGAGTTAAGCAGGGATGAGCATGTTTTTACGCCATCAGTTTCATTGCCATGGCAATGATGCGCTCTTGGTTTGGGATCTGCCAATCCTCGAGCGGCTTGGCGTAAATAGTCGGTGCGTCGATCGAGGAGACGCGGTGAATGGGAGCATCCAAGTAGTCGAAAGCTTTGAGCTGAATCAAATGCGAGATCTGAGCATCCACACCACAATAGGGCTTGTTCTCTTCGACCAGTAAAGCCCGGCCAGTCTTCTTGACCGAGTTGAGGATCGTCTCTTCGTCGAGTGGACGGATTGAGCGCAGATCGACAACTTCGACACTGATATCGTGCGTCTCTTCCATAATCTTTGCAGCTTCTAGTGAGAGCATGGCACAACGACCATGGGAAATGATGGTCATATCAGTGCCTTCCTTGAGGATGTTGGCCACGCCAAGATCGACGATATACTCTTCTTCAGGCACTTCCCACTGTTCTCCGTAGAGTAGGGTGTTTTCCATGACAAAGACTGGGTCATTGTCGCGAATTGCGGCTTTCATGAGTCCCTTGGCATCGTACGCATTGGATGGGCAGACCACCTTCAAGCCTGGGTGGTTGGCCACCATGTATTCGATTGTGTGTGAATGGGTCGCGCCAACACTGGTGCCGCCATTGGCAGGCCCACGAACAACGATGGGCACATTCATTAAACCGCCCGACATGTAGCGGCAGAAGGAGGCATTATTGAAGAGTTGATCGATTGCAACGTAGCTGAACGACATGAACATCATCTCGATGACTGGGCGGATGCCGAGCATCGATGCGCCGATGGCCAGGCCAGAGAATGCGGCTTCGGAAATCGGCGTGTCGATCACGCGCTTGTCACCGTGTTTGGCCCAGAGACCTTCGGTGACCTTGTAGGCGCCGTTGTATTCGGCGACTTCTTCGCCCAT
>DBBT01000064.1:12452-14987 GCA_002292345.1 Opitutia bacterium UBA977
TTCCTAATTCTTAATGAATGTCTAGTCGTTGAAGAAGTAGCTGCCCTTGAGTTTGTTGTCGGCGTCGTTGTCGACTTCCCAATAAACATCGGTTTGGATTTCCTCACGCGGTGCGTAAGGGCTGTCTTCAGCGAATTTGGCTGACGCTTCGGCTTCGTCTTTTTTCTCTTGGTCGATCTTCTTGGCGAGCGCTTCGGTTAAAGTGCCGTCGGCGAGCAACTGAGATTTGATCAGATTAATCGGATCTTTGGTGCGCTTGTATTCCTCGATCTCTTCCTTGGTACGGTATTTCTCGTGGTTGGCGTCCGCCACGGAATGTCCACGATAGCGGTAGGTGCGGATCTCGAGCAGGAAAGGCTTGTGCTCTTCACGAGCGCGCTTCATCGCACGGTTTGCGACTTCGCGTACTTCAAAGGCGTCGTGGCCGTCGCAGACCTCCCAAGCGATGTCGAAGCCATCCGCACGGTGCGCGAGGTTTTCTTCTGCAGAGGAGCGTTTGAGGCTGGTGCCCATCGAGTACCCGTTGTTTTCAATGACAAAGACGACGGGAATATTCCAGAGGGAAACAAGGTTGAGGGTCTCCATGAAGGAGCCTTGATTAACGGCACCGTCACCGAGGAAAGCAATCGCACAGCCCTTGAGCCCTTTGTATTTAAGTGCGAACGCAAGGCCGGCTCCCAGTGGTGTCTGGCCAGCGACGATGCCGTGGCCACCCCAGTAATTTTTATCCGGCGCGAAAAAGTGCATCGAGCCACCTTTACCCTTCGAGCAGCCAGTGTATTTTCCGTACATCTCAGCCATACACTCATTCATTGACATGCCGACTGCTAGCGCGTGACCGTGGTCGCGATAGGCGGTGATAATGTGGTCGTTCTCCTCCATTAACGAAACGACGCCAGCGGCGATCGCTTCTTGGCCAATGTAGAGGTGCAGAAATCCTCCAATCTTACCTTGGTTGTAGGCGCGTAGCGAGCGTTCCTCGAAGCGTCGAATCCCTACAATCATGCGGTAGAGCCGGAGCTTGTCTTCTTTGGAAAGCTTTTTGTTGATCGGTGCATCCAAGAAGCTTTGAGGCTTCTTGGTCAGCGGAGCAGATTTTTTCTTGGTAGTAGCCATAATAGCGAAGCAAACGAAATTTGCATAAATCACCTCGATGACAAGTAAATTGAGGGGTGCCGACCACAGGACGGTGTTATCAGGTCGATTAGTAGAATCGCTGATTTCAGTTTTTCGGTTTATTTCCCGAGCAACCGATCGCGTAATTGCACAGAGACTGGGTGCTCGCCGAGCCAGATTTGTAGGTAGTATTGCGCAAAGTCCTTACCAGGAATGGTGATTAACTGTTCGCCGTTGATGGCAAATGTGGTGCCGACGCCAGTAATATAGGTAAGCGATGAGACGTCCCCAGTTTCGACCGAGCGGTAAGCCGCGTGCAATTGCTGCGTGGCGGCGGCGATCTGCGGCAAGGCCTCGGCATTGAGGTTCTTGGCGAGCATGTGATCCGCCGACTTTAGAATCGTTGCCTTCGAGATGCTGCGCAAATAGCGGAACTCGAGGCGAAATGAGCAATTGCGCGCCAACACCTGCTCTGCGGTCGCGCCCGCTTCTGCGAACAGGGCGGCATCGTAAAGCTTGAAGAGCAGTTTGTAGCTGACGCGATGCTCTCCTATTTTCGGATAACTGACTCCTTCAATGAGTGCTGATTCGGCAGACACACCAGCTCGCACGGAACTGACTGGCAGTAGTGCAACGATCAACAGTATGCTAAAGCGGCACATTCTTATTTATATTTTCGGCTTGGGCACAATGGTCGAGATCCCGCCATCGATGGTGAATACTTGACCTGTTACAAAGCGGGCGCTGGCAGAGAGTAGCCACTCCGCGAGATTCGCAATATCATCTGGACGAGCGATGTCACCAAGTGGGTGCATCCGTTTTGATATCTCCAGCATCTTCGGGTTGCTGGTCATCGGCCCCGCGAGCGGCGTGTCGGTGAGGCTGGGGGCGATCGCATTGATCCGCAAGCCGCGCGGAGCGTAGGTCGCTGCCGCAGAGCGGACCATGGCTTCAATGCCACCTTTTGCGGCGGCGATCGCTTCGTGGTTGGCGATCCCGACTTGCGCGGCCGCCGTACTAAAAAACAGGCAACTGCCGCGGCTTTGTCGACTCATATGCTTGGTCGCTGCCCGGAGTGCGTAAAATGCGCTGCTAAGATTGGTGAGGACGGTGTGGTGCCAATCCTCAGTGGAGGTGAGGTGCGCGGGCTTGATAAAAATCGAACCGATCGCATGTGCGTAGGCATCAATTTGACCGTGGGTTGCGATGATTTGCTCGAAGCAACTACTGAGCGCTTCAGGGTCGGTGGCGTCGCAGCTATGGATTTCGATCTCTGGATGCCGCGCCTGTAGTGCCTCGAGCCCCGGCGTATTGCGGGCAAAGCCAACGACACGATCACCGGTACGGCAGAGTTGTTCAGCCAATGCCGATCCTATACCACCAGTGATGCCGCCGATGACTACGGTTTTATGTTCGGAT
>DBBT01000064.1:15153-18004 GCA_002292345.1 Opitutia bacterium UBA977
TACCTGGCAACTTTCGCAATAACACCTCCTCGTCAGCTTCTGCGCGTTTCTAGCTTGAAAGCCTCCAGCAGAGCCACACCTTTGGCTTCTTTCCCATTTTTTCTCACATGTCTGAAATCGCCAAAGCTTACGAACCCAAAGAAGTCGAACAACGCTGGTATACCAACTGGCTCGAAGCGGGATGCTTCAAGGCGGTCGCTGATTCGGCGAAGGAGCCGTATGCGATCATGATTCCGCCGCCCAATGTCACGGGGATGCTGCACATGGGCCACGTGCTGGATAACACCTTGCAAGATATCTTCGTGCGCCGGGCGCGCCTCGAAGGTAAAGCCGTGCTGTGGCAGCCAGGCACCGACCACGCGGGCATTGCCACTCAGACCAAGGTCGAGAAGCAGCTCCGCGATGCCACTGGGCAAAGCAAATATGATCTTGGTCGCGAGGGCTTCCTCGAAAAAGTCTGGGACTTCCGGGAGGAATCGGGCGGCGTTATTTTGAACCAATTACAAAAGCTTGGCGCGTCTTGCGACTGGGATCGCACCAGTTTTACTCTCGACGAGGACTATTCGAAGGCGGTGCTCACTGCGTTTGTGTCGTTTTATAAGCGTGGTTATATTTATCGTGGCAAGCGCATGGTTAATTGGTGCCCTTCGACGCACACTGCAATTTCCGACGAAGAGGTGAACATGAAGCCGCAGAGTGGTTTCTTTTATAAAATGCGCTACGAGCTGGTGCAGCCAGACGGCGAGCGCACCCACCTCGAAATTTCCACCACACGTCCCGAAACACTGATGGGTGATACTGCGGTGGCGGTGCATCCAGAGGACGAGCGTTACCAGCACTTGATCGGCAAGACCATTTGGCGGCCGTTCCCAAGGGCAGAGATACCGATCATCGGCGACGAATATGTCGACCGTGAGTTCGGCACTGGCTGTCTCAAGGTAACGCCAGCGCACGATAAGAACGACTTCGAGATCGGCCAGCGCCACGGCCTCGAAACGATCGAAGTGATCGACCACGAAGGTAAGCTCAATGCCCTCGCAGGCGCGGAATTCGACGGCGTCGATCGCTTTAAGGCTCGCAAGCAGGCAGTCGCCAAGCTCGAAGACATGGATCTTTTAATCAAGGCGGAACCCTACGAAAACACCGTCGGCTTCTCAGAGCGTGGCGATGTGCCGATCGAACCGCGTCTTTCGGAGCAATGGTTCCTCAAATATCCGAAGGTTGAAGAGGCCAAGCGTGCGGTTGAAAATGGCACGATCAAATTTCACCCCGACCGCTGGAAAAAGACCTATCTGCACTGGCTCAACGGCATTCAAGACTGGTGCATCAGCCGCCAACTCTGGTGGGGTCACCGTATCCCGGTGTGGTACAACAAGCACATCCCGCACACGGAACTCGATTTTGACAATCCCGCGCATGTACATGTCTCGGTCGAAGGGCCAGTCGATCCTGAAAACTGGGAGCAAGAGGACGACGTGCTCGACACCTGGGCCTCGTCGTATCTGTGGCCCATGGCGAATCTGGGTTGGCCGAAGCCAACGCCAGAGCAGCAGCAAGAGCTCGATTTCTGGTATCCCACCTCCGTGCTAGTGACCGGCTTCGATATTATTTTCTTCTGGGTCGCGCGTATGATCATGGCGGGTATCGAGCTGTATGGCGACGATGCCAAGGACCTGTCCGATGAAGAACTCGCGAAGCGTATTCCGTTTAAGAACGTGTTCATCCACGGCCTTATTCGCGATGAAAAGGGCCGCAAAATGTCGAAGTCCCTCGGCAACTCGCCTGATCCACTCGATTTGATTGAGAAATACGGTGCCGATGGTCTTCGCTTTGGTATTTGTAATATCGCCCCGTCTGGTTCGGATATTTTGTTCACCGAGGAGCGCATTCAGATCGGTCGCAATTTCTCCAACAAGCTGTGGAATGCTTCGCGCTTCCGTCAGATGTCAGGGCCGATGGCAGACAACTCCAGCGTAGAAGCGATTTTGAGCCGGATCGATACCAGCCGTTGCGATGATTACGATCATTGGATCCTTGCGCGCGTGGTTGAAGTGACTGCCGAGATAGAAAAGTGCTTTGCCAATTACGAGATCGCACCGCTGACACACCTGATTTACGCTTTCTTCTGGGGCGATTTCTGCGACTGGTATGTGGAAGCATCCAAGGGCAAACTGCGTGGCGACGAAGCCTTGCGGGATAACTGTCTCGCGATTCAGGATCTGGTAATCCGCCAAGTGCTGCAGCTCGCCAATCCGGTGATTCCGCACATTACTGAAGAGCTCTGGAAGGGCCTCGGCTACGATGCGTCGGTTGAATATATTCAGAACACCAAGCTCACCTCGGCCGCAGAGTTGCAAGCCGCGCTTTCTGCGGATAAGACTGCAGCCGCCCGTGTGGTTAGCTTACAGGAATTAATTTCGCAGGCACGTGCGCTCAAGTCGCAGTATAATTTGGCCAACAAGCGCGACGTCGCGGTGCTCTATGCGGCCGAAGGCGATGCCATTAAAGTGATCGCTGACAACGTCAGCTTGGTGCAAACTCTAGCTGGTATCGTACTCACCGCAGTCGACGGGGCTCAGCCAGATGGCCTGCCCGCAGCGGTGACTCCGCTTGGCACTTTGTACCTCGATTTGAGTAGCTCCATCGATGTTGAAGCCGAAAAGGCGCGGCTAACTAAGGAGCTGGATAAGCTGAACCAGCTGGTCGCGGCGGGCGAGGGCAAGTTGAAGAACTCGAAATTTGTCGACAGTGCCCCGGCGAAGATTGTCGAAGGCGCACGTAAGCAGCTGGCCGAAACCACCGAAAAGCGCGACGAAACCAAGCGAATCTTAGAAAGTTTGTAGCGCGGCAG
>DBBT01000023.1 GCA_002292345.1 Opitutia bacterium UBA977
GCTATCAACGGTTCTAGCAAAGCCATCACTTTTGGCGCCGGGAAGCGCAGAGCGATGTCAGTCAAATCAATCCCTATATTCATACGCAGTCCAAAAATAATCGCGTCGGCCATCAAAATCCTGTTATCGAGTGAAACTAATTCAGCCTTCAGCGGCAGCCTCGATTCCATACCAGCGGCCCACTCGTTCAAATTTGAAGGACGTTGATAACGCTCCCCCCGATATTGACTCGCTGCCGAAGGGCCACAGCCAATCCACTCCGACATTCGCCAAGTATTAACATTGTGAATACATTCCGCTCCAACCTTGGAAAAATTCGATATCTCGTATTGAGCATATCCCAGCTCAGCGAGTAGCTCCCAACCGCGCTCGTAGAACCGCAGCTCGCGCTCTTCATCAATCTTCAATTCCCCCTCGGAAAGCTTCACATAGAGGGCCGTGTCTTCCTCGAAAGTTAAGCAATAGGTCGAAAGATGCGACGGGCCCAGTCGGGCCGCTTCGCGAATCGCTGCCTCCCACTGCTCCATAGATTGATTGGGGATGGCAAACATCAGATCCAAATTGGTCTGGGGGAAACCCGCCGCTTCGACTAAGCCCCAAGCTTTATAGATTTGGTTAGGTCGATGCAAACGGCCCAGCGATTCCAGTAACTTCTCATCAAAGCTCTGCACTCCCATCGAAATACGTGTCACACCAAGGTCCCGCAACACTGCAAGCTTATCGGCTTTAACTGTCGATGGTGCCATCTCGACCGTCCATTCCGCAGGTGCATTGTCGAGACACCCTAACATCGACCGTCCGAGGCGCTCCAAATCTTTAGCCGACAACAACCCTGGCGTACCGCCGCCCCAGAATACCGTATCCACCGATCGATTATCCGAAATTAGCGCAAACTCGTCATCCATCGCATTGAGATAGCGATCCAAGTCGCCGCGCCGTGGCTTCTCTTGGTAAAAAGCACAAAAATCGCAGGTCGATGCGCAAAACGGCACGTGACAGTAGATACCCAGTGGCGCTTGTGTGGGATTGACAGTTTTCGGCTCTTTTCCTTGCAGCTGCATAGTGAGAAGGCATACCATCTTCCAAGATCTATGAAAGCCAAGCGCATTTTCCTCGCCTATATCCTAACCCTGGGATTCTACCTGACTGGTTGCAGTGTCAAAATCGTCAACACGACACCTGACATCGCTCCCGCCTCGCCGACTGGCAACTACACCTTAAGCGCTCATGCACAGGTCAAGAAAAAGACCGTTGTGCCGAGCAGCCTAGAGGCCTTCGTCGTGATCGACGGCGAGCAGCGGGCAATGACAGCTACCACAACTGCGCAAAAATTCTTTGAATACGACTATCAAGCGCCAGTCGGAAAAGATCTCACCCGCTTTTACTACGTCCTCAACTTCAACACGCAAAAAGAGGACGGAACACTCACTTCAGTACAGATCATCTCCGATCTGTATCAAGTTCAGCTACCGAATCAAATCACATTGACAATTGATAAAACCCGGGCAGCTGTCGGCACTCGAGTCTCGATCAATGGCCAAGACTTTACAAATCAGGATGTCGTCTTTGTCGATCACACACTAGCCGAGACCGCTTTTATCTCTCCCACGAAATTGCAATTCGTTGTGCCAGAGTTAAGGCCAGATTTCGGCTATGGTATTGAAGTGCGCAGCACCACACGCGCACAGACCGCAGGCTACCTGCGCATCGACCCTGCTAACCCACTTAGCGTTTTACCAAATCAGCTTAGCCTAGAGCCAGGACAACGCCAAGCACTCGCCTTTGCACTCGATTACCCTGCCCCCGATGGAGGTCTTAATATTAATGTCACGACTGACATCCCCGACAGCATCATTATGCCAGAGGTACTCATCCCTGAAGGTGCCCGCTCGGTCAGTGCCATCATCGAAGGGGGCAAAGTCGGCAGCGGCCAACTATTCATCAACTCAGAAGGTCTACCCGAATTGGTCATTCCACTTACGATCCACTAGAAATCCTGTACTCGCGAGTTTACTCGAATCAGTACGACGAAGCACTCCTTTGATCGCATTGACGACTCCAGTGCCACCGGCTTTTTTTATCACATATCCGCGTGGACCAGCACGAATAGCTCGCATGGCATAGGCCGATTCATTGTGCATCGTGTGCATTACTTCTGGCAGGTCTGGATGTATCGCCTTTAGTCTTTAATTAATTCAAGGTCGCTAAGCCCTTCCAGGCTTATATCAGACAGTATCAGATCGGGCTTGAGCCGAATCACCGCCTTCATACCCGACGCCGACTTGTTAGCTTGCCCACACATCTATTTAAATTCAGGAAAAAACGGGTTGTGCGCTTGTTCATTAGCAACAGTGGTCATAGGCCCATGGCCAGGGCAGAGGATCGTAGCCTCTGGGAGCGACAAAATCTGCTCACGATTATTCTCCAGCGCTTGAACATAGTACTCGGGAGCACCCCCTTGAGATAAGCAGAAAATTGAGTCTCCAACAATCGCGATTGGCTCAGCTAGGCCTTCGATCACATAAGTCATTCCACCCACCGAATGCCCATTGGTCAGCCGCGCCTGTACTTCGAATCCGTCAAATTCTAACCAATCACCATGCTCAAGCAAATCCGCCC
>DBBT01000097.1:0-454 GCA_002292345.1 Opitutia bacterium UBA977
ATCCGCTCGCGGCCCCGCATCAAAGACTGGCTCCGCTGCCGGACTCTGATCGAGTGGGCCTGCTGCTGCACGAGGAGGACCTGTCAGCGTGCAACTGGTTAGGCGAGCAGGTCACAGTCCATGCGACCGCAGGCTTTATTCCGCAGCAGTGCTACCAAACGCAGCGCATCGCAACGTCGGTATTTGATTTTCGGCACAATTGCTTGCGTGATGCACTCGACGGCAGCGGCGAAGTCTACACCCAGATCGATGCAGTCGTGGCATGGGCAGAACAAGCGAACATCACCGTCCTGCTGATGGCCGAGCCATCCATTGGTATCTGGAATCAGGTCTTACCGGAGCTGCAGCAGGCACTGCGTATCAAAGACATTCAGTTAGTCTGCCAACGTCATTGGTGGGACGACCATTTCTATCCACACGCGCAGGCAGGCTTCTTTCGTTTTAAAAAAGCCAT
>DBBT01000097.1:474-1421 GCA_002292345.1 Opitutia bacterium UBA977
CTCTTGAAACTTTCTCACGAGTTGGTGAAGTTGATGCACAGGCTACCGTAGGCAAGTCTCAGGTTTCTTTATAGGATTGCGAAAAGAGTACGCTTAGATAACCAAGCACACATTTTAAATAAATCACTGGATAATATGTATTGTAGGTTATTAGTAATCGTAACCATGGCCCTTTGCAGTCATGCGGTCGTCGCCAGCGATACGCCGCCGGTATCGTCAAAGAATTATTCCTATCTCTATTTTGAGAATGGCTATCCGACCCGGTTCAACCATCGCCGTCCGCAGAGCGAGGCAAACTTGGTGGCGCGCGCGAATCCAGATCTAGTTTTTCAGACGGGTTACTACAGCGTAGTACTGGATTGCGATGATATTACGCTCAAGGGTTACGACGCACTGCTTGGGTCTGACTACCGGACTGCACTGAATCAAGACGTCACTGTAGTTACAGAGGCGGGACTCACCCTGAAAGTGACGCAGGGTGGGGTTGAATACACTTGTACGGGGGCGCTGGTGCAGGCCACTAATAATGTCGATAATGTACGGCTGATAGAAAGTGGGCAGTATGTGAAGCGCATTGATCACTTGGGGCTGGTCTTTAAAGATGCGCAGGACAACGAACTGTTGGTGGATGATGAGTGCCGCTTGGAAATTAATGCGTGGCCGGATCGCATGACGTTCGTGTTGGATTTTACCAGCGAGACCGCCAACCCTATCACCAACACTACAGTCGAAGTGCAATCACCGGATGGTGTGACGCACACCGCCGACTCGCAGACGAACAAGGCGCGTTTGACCCTGAAGCCGCAGGAGGATGCCCAGCTCTCGACACTAAACCCCAGCGAGTACGTGACGCAGGCCACCAATCTACAGTCGGCTGCGGCGCTGACGGTGAGTTTCGATCCAGACACGCATGCCTTTAATATCGATGTCCCAGCAGACTCGGTCAA
>DBBT01000097.1:1472-2106 GCA_002292345.1 Opitutia bacterium UBA977
GTTACCAATATACCCTTACGCTTTATTCAGCCAACTCCGCGTGCGATCACCGGAACGGTGATGCTTCTTAGTGATGCCGACAGTGGTCGTCCATTGGGGATCCCAGTGCAAATCTCAAAAAATTGGCATGGCAGCAGTGCAAATGTCCATCAGGGTCAATGGCTCCGCGGTTCCACCATGCTCACGCTGCAACCAGGCGCTACACAGCGAATGAAGTTGCGACTGGTATATGGATATTGGGGCGGGGCAGGCACGGTGTCGCACTCGCAACTTTCGCTGATTGGTTACAATGCTAATTGGAAGTGGGACGAGAGCGCGCTCGGTGCCTGGGGCGAATCACTGACCTTTGATCCGACTCAACATCTGGGCGGGGCCTTTCTGGATGATATACGCCCAACCTTCACCAATAGCTATGACAATACTGGAGCCTATAAAGATCCGGGCATTATTAACACCACTCACAACTGGACCGAGAATATCGGCGGTGGTGATTTTCTGATCTATCGCGACAGCGACAACAAGTATCGATGGCTGAAGCGCCTAAAGACTTGTTACTACCAAACTGGCCCGAACCAGACAGAAGTGCACTATTCTGGTGTGACCGATGACGATAAAATACGAGTCAATTATACCA
>DBBT01000097.1:2116-5370 GCA_002292345.1 Opitutia bacterium UBA977
CTTCAGGACGTTACGGATCCAACACGGTTAACCTTTTTTCAGATGGCGGCCGATTACTATAATACTGCGTTGTATGATAACTATTACATCGGCGATACCTCTGGCTTGCTGGCCACCGAGAATATTAATGCGGTAGTCGATCCAATCGCTGGAGGTAATACATATAAAGGAGATCCGATCTCTATGGATGGCAAGTGGCTCAGTATTGATGACTCATTCGGTAATTCTGGAGCTGTTACTGCGTTAGCGCTGCGTGGCCTGATTCCGCTTAGCTCTACTTTGAACGGCACAAGTTTGCCGCTGCACCTGCACAAATACGGACGCAGTTGGGGTAGCCGCGCTCCGAGCATACTGTTCGATTTTAGCGCTGATTCAGTTAGTCGCTCCTACAGTGCAGGGGATGTGGTCGCGGGTGAAATTCAGTTCATTTTACCACCTCAACACGTAGACAATTATTGGGGTAGCGACGGTGAACTAATTGCTCGCCTCAGCGGCTATGGCGATGCCAACTGGCAACCAGTGCGCGACGAATTGGTCGAAAATATTCAAATGGCTGTCAGCGTGCATCAGGGTACGCTGCAGGATAATTATCCGCTGGTAATCCAAGCGGCCACAGGGAAACGAGTCTTGACCGACTTTACTGTGACTCGTGGCGGGATCGGTCATGTCCCATTACTCTTAAAGGGCGCGGATGCTGGCTTGGAGCTCAAGGTGCAACGCTACAGCTCCGGTGCCTGGGTCAATCTGGAAGCGGTGGATACCGAGGCCGACACCTATTACCAGGCGGTGCTCAATGCCGATGGTAGCATGGATTATAGCTTCAGTATCCCGCGTCCCGCTGGCCAACACGATCTTGATTCTGCTTGGCGCTTACGGGTGATCTACGCCAACTTGCCGACGGTGGATTCGCCTCTAGTACAGTGGCTGGATCTTGGCACTGCTAATAGCGTGGTTGGCAGAGGGTCTCTGTGGTTTGGCGATACGCAATTTGTGAAGCACCCTGACAGTGAGTGGACCGTCACAAACGGTAGCTTGTCAAACACTAGCGCGACCAATACACGAGTGGCTGAGGGCACTCTGGCGCGGATTATCAGCGTCGATTCCGGTGCGGCCAATGGTGATCTGCTGACGCTGAGCTTCGATTATACACTGAACGATCCCAGCGAAGCCTTATATGTGCACCTGTGGGGCTTGATCGGTACTGCCGCAAGTAGCCAAAAAATAATGAATCTGGCAGCGACCAATGGTAACGCGTGGTATGAAGATAGTGTGGACATGGCGATGACCAACCTTGCAGATGGTGTCGTCACTAATGGTGCTGCGAGCACCGCCGCCGTCGCGCTCAGCAGCACAAGCGGTGCCCAGAGCTTCAGCAAGACCTTCGATCTGTCTGGATATGGTCTGGGTAAAAACAACTTATCAGACTATGACTACCTTGTGTTGGGCTTTGCCCGCAAGATCGACGGCGCGAGTGCGCCAGACGTGCAGGTATCCAACGTGCTGCTGTCGCTTAATTCAAAAGGTGAGGAAATACAGCCGTACGAGAAGTGGGTCAGTGATTTAGGAATGGGTGATGCAGCGGTCAATGATGACCCTGATGGTGATGGCATGAGTAACTTGCTGGAGTATGCCTTCGGCATGAACCCAGCACTTGCTAGCGCTAATTATACGTCCTACGGCAACGAAGTCACACCTGGCTTGCCGCTGCCACTAGTGCAGACCACGACGCCCAACAATGTTGACTTTAGCGCGGTCTTCACTCGGCGCAAAAACTGGGAGATCGAAGGACTGAGCTACACCTTGGAGGCGAGTGCGGATCTCACCCATTGGGAGAACGTCGATGAGGCGCCAACAGTCATCTTGAGTGGTAATAGCGAAGTCGAGGTCGTCTCTGTGCCTTGTAATCGTTCGGTGCAGACCAGTGAAGGTTCAGAGACAGCCAAATTCTTCCGTGTGTCAGTCACGCAAAACTAGCTCTAGCTAAGTGCTGCCCCAGGCCCTACAGCACCAGTGCGCCGCGATTCCAGCGGCCGTCCGTCAACCAAGTCACCGCACAGGTGAAGAGCAGCCAGTCCAGCGATTGCTGGCCGCCGACTGTGTAGTCGCAGTCTAGCACGCCTGGATAGGCATTGCCGCCGCTGGCCTCGATCAATGGCCCATCCGCGTACGCAATCTTCACTTTCCATTGGTGCCCATCCAGGGCATTTTCATTGATATAATGGGGCTGCCACTGTGCGGCTTGTAAGGATTCTAAAGTTTGGCGAAACGTGTGCCAGCGTTCGGGGTTCAGGCTTCCAATCGCCTCCTCTTCGGAGTAGCTAGCCGCTGAGTAGTACAAAATGTCGCCCCGCAACTCAACGGTGCTCATGATGCCAAAACTCCCTTGTGTAATATAAAGAGAAGTCGGCTGCGCGTCACTAACAGGAATGTTTGTGTGTTTTTGCATGATGCTAGTCATCCCCATTAGCTACGCCCCCAAGGTCAGTAGCAATCTTTTCCAGGAATCGCATTGCCCAGTCCTCCTTGGACTCATCGGGTCCTATTTTGGGTGGGCTGCTCAAAAAGCATAGTTTCTTGCCGCTCTTAGATGTATTTTTAGGCTCCTTATTCGTTGAGATATTTTCATCTCTATAAGGATGTTTGATTTTTTTGATTATCATTAGTCTCCGTACCTTTCTGCTAGAATTATTTCTCGCATCTCTTCGACTGTGCATCTGTATCTCTGATCTAGTTGCACACCGTTTGGACCAGTTAATTGCCAGTTCTTAATCTCCTCCTTGCGGCCTTCATCCGAGAATGGCTGGCTAAAATAACCGTCCAGTCGGTAGACACTCTCTGTCACATGATTAACGAAGTGTCCGCCCAGGTTTTGCTCGATCGGCTTAAAGTGGAACTCATTTGCCATCGTGTGGTAAGCCTCACTTTTCCTCTCTTTGCGGATGATATTCCGCAGATCATCTGCGGAAGAGTTGCTGATTAACCCAGACGGATGCCCATCCTTCAGGTGAAAGGACCAGATCTTCTCCGCCTCCTGGTCCTTATTTCGATAGGTCTCGTGGATGTAACCCTCAAGGCGGTAAATGCACTCTGTATGGATCTCCAACTCCATACCTAAGAAAATCTGCTCAATCGGATAAAAATAGAATTCAGCTGCACTCATGCTGTGGCCTTTCCGTTGGCAAAGAGCTTGCCGAAGCAGGCATCGCGCCGCGAGCGGGCGAGCGTGACATCGCGGGTCTTGAGCGAGCGGCGCA
>DBBT01000110.1:0-16429 GCA_002292345.1 Opitutia bacterium UBA977
AAGACCACCTGGTTGATAGGCCGCGTGTGTAAGTGTAGTAATACATTGAGCAAAGCGGTACTAATTACTCGATAGTGTTTGTCTGCTGGTTTCCTTCATTAAAAGCATAAGATTTATTATTCGTAGCATGTAGTTATATACATATTACTCGTTCATGACGATGAACTGACATTTTTTCCGATTATACTTGGGGTTATTGCGATAACCAATCCCATGATCAGGAACACCACTCTGGTGACCATAGGTGCAGGGAAACACACGTTCCCTTCTCGAACACGCTCGTTAAGCCTGTAACCGCCGATGGTAGTGCCCCCACGCTGGGGTGCGAGAGTAGGTTATCGCCAGTATTATGGCCCGTCCCTTTGAGAAAAGAGACGGGCCTTTTTGTGTCTGCAATGCAGTTGCACCATGCCATCGATACGATACAGCCGATTAAAAAGCCGGCAAATGCATGTTATTCTTCGCTGCCAAAGAATTCGCTGCGAGTGGCCTGGCCTTGTGCAGAAATGTTTTCGCGTCGGAAGACGGTAACAACAGTTAATAGCAGTATCTTTAGATCGAGCCAAAAGGTGCGATGCTTAACATACCAGAGGTCGAGTTCAAACTGTCGTTTCCAAGTGAGACCATTACGGCCGTTTATCTGCGCCCAACCTGTGATGCCGGGGCGCACGTCGTGGCGTTTAGCTTGTGCTGCGGAGTAGCGTTCGAGGTAAGTTATTGGAAGGGGGCGCGGTCCGACTAGGCTCATTTCTCCGCGCAAGACATTCCATAGTTCGGGGAGTTCGTCGAGGCTAGTCGAGCGGAGAAATCTACCCCAAGGGATCAAGCGCTCGGCATCACTGCCTGCGCCAGTGCGCATGGTGCGAAACTTGAGGATCGAGAGAGCTTGACCGTTTTTGCCTGCTCGTTGCTGCCGAAAAAAAATCGGTCGGCCTAAGACCGCGAGCTGTATGGCAGACAGTATTACGAGCGGAAGGCATAGAGCGCACGCGAGTATGATTGTCGCGAAAATGTCGAAAAGACGCTTCATGAGTAGTATTTGTAAGTAAAGTTGTAAGTTCGCGAAATAAACTCCGATTTCACTGTCTATTGCGAACCAGTCAAACCTAGCTTTGACAGGATTAATGCTGGATGCAAATTTCTAACCACTGTAAACTTAATAGAATTTTTTAATTATGATCTTAGACGCGAATAAACGCACATTTTCTCCATTCAGCTTAACACGTCTGCTGACGACATGCTTCGGCACTGGCAATGGGGAGAGAGTTTGTATTCTTATCGATTTGCCAAACCCTGCTGATATTAAAGACTTTAGTTTTCTCGAAGACGAAACGCTATCAATTCAGAACTATGGCTACGAGACCTTCTATCAGGGCTTTAAGGCTGGTGGTTTGAAAGCGATGAACTGGACCGGTGGTGAGCTGTATGCATATAATGAGACGGGCGGAAGTAACCTCGATATAGAAGATACTTGTTATGATGTAGAGGGTAATTTGCTGAGTTTAGATCGGGATATTTATACTAAATATGACATTATACTGACGGTTTCGACTTTTTCTGCAACTGCACCGCTCACTGCGAAGTGTAAGGAGTTCGGTTTCCGTGGCGCGACCCTTCATGGGCTGAATCAGATCATCCTAGATACTGGGCTTGCGGTGGATTATGATATCGTGAGTGAAGAAGCGGAGCGTATCAGGTGTGGTCTGACGCAAGCCGATCGTTTCGAGATCGACTTTGAGGTGGAAAGCGAGATTTACACATTGGTATTGCATACTAACGGGCAAGAGGCGCAGAAGAGCCATGGCTTGTGCCCTGCTGGCAAGCCGGATGTGGCGAATTTACCCGCTGGGGAAGTTTATTTTGTCCCTGAAAGTGCCGATGGAGTGTTTCCATTTAAATACGACGAAAGCACGATTGGGTTGCTACATGTCAGGGATGGTATGATCTATAAGTCTCAGTTTGTATATGGTGATTATGCGGAGATCGAAGACCACAATCGCCGACTCAACGAGGATCCGATGATCGGTGCGATTGGTGAATTAGGTTTCGGCACCCAGGTGTTGCCTTTCTCGGGGCGTGATATTCAGGACGAAAAAATACTCGGCACGATCCATGTCGCAACTGGCCGTGATGATCATTTGGGTGGCAAAATCACCCCTGATTTATTTAAGGAACATAAAAACGCATCGCATGATGATGTACTTTATGCGCCGCACAAGACCCCAGAAATCCGCGTGCCTGAAGCTCGGATGATCAAGGGTGGCGAAACGACTGTATTGATTCATCACTACCAGCCTTCGGAGTATGTCGTGGGCTTAATTGATGCGAGTGCTGAATAGGGCTTCTTGGTGTTTGAGCAGAGCACTTTTGATAGGTCACTGTGGGTGTTACCTGTCACTGCTGAAGGAGTCCTTAATTCTACCCTTGCTGCAATGGCTTAACTTGCTTGAATGCGACATCCTTTGTAGGAGATAGTTTTTACAGCTAAGTTGAAGCTATCCTATAACACTTAAATTAGATCGCTGCCATACGTGAAGACTTCATTTACATTTAATCGAACCTTCTCCGCGACTATTCCATTCGGAGCTGTGGCACTTATTAGCCTAGTCAGTTCGTCTGGCTGTAAATTTGTCGGTACAGACTATCAGGCGCCTCAGGTTGCTGTGCCAGACGCATGGAATCAGCATATTATCGGCTCGCCGGTTGGCGTCTTGGCGGTGGATTACTGGTGGAAGCAGTTTAAAGATGAATCGATGAATCAGCTGATCGATGCTGCGATTGAGAGCAACAAGAGCTTGGCGATTGCCTATGAGCGTGTGCTGCAGGCGCGATCGGCTCGTCAGATTTCCAATAGCGCTTTGTTTCCAGCAATTGATGGGGTTGGCGGGATTAGCCGTGAGGGCACGAGTGAAAATGTGGGCGTGCCTAAGGCTGCAGGCGGAGGTGATTCGGACACCTTCTATTCCGTGGGCGCTGATTTGACTTGGGAGCTTGATGTCTTAGGGGGTGTGCGCCGTTCGATTGAATCTGCTGATGCTGGCTTGCAAGCTGTCGAGGAGAGTTACCGCGATTTCATGGTTCTGCTGATCGCTGAAGTGGCGAGGAACTATTTAGATGTTCGCACCGTCGAAGAGCGTATTGTTCTGGCGAAGCAGAATATTGAAAATCAGAAGGGGTCGCTGAAGTTGGCGAACGATCGATTTGCTGCAGGCCTGGCGCCGAAGCAAGACATCACGCAAGCGCAGACCAATTTGTCCGACACTCAAGCGTTTCTTCCGCAACTACGGCAGCAACGCACCACGACAGTGAACCGGTTAGCGATTCTATTAGGCGGCTATTCCTCAGCAGTAGAGACGCTGTTAGGTGAGCATGAAATAATCCCGATGCCACCGCAGGGAACTGAAATTGAGACACCTGCCGAAGTGCTTCGCGCGCGTCCTGATATACGTGCCGCTGAGCGTCAATTAGCCGCTCAGCATGCACGTGTAGGTGTGGCTGAGGCGGATCTTTATCCACGTTTCGCGCTGAATGGTAATTTTGCGCTGTTGTCGAACGATAAGGGTGATGTATTCGAGTCGGGCTCGCGTGCCTATGGTTTTGGCCCTGCGTTTCGTTGGAATTTGTTCAGTGCGGGACTTGTACGTAGTCAGATTGATATCGAGGAGTCACGAACCCGTGAAGCGCTGCTTGAATATGAGAATGCAGTTTTAGGGGCAGTCGAAGAGGTTGAGACATCAATGAGTGGGATCGCTAATGAGCGAGACCGGTTACAATCACTAAAGCTGGGCTCGGCATCTGCAAAAGAGACAGTCTTTTTAATAAAGGACAATTACTCGAAGGGATTGGTTGATTTTCAGTATGTGCTGGATGCGGAGCGCACAGCGACTCGAATCGAAGACAGCTATGCAGTGAGTCAAGGATTACTCGCCCAAGCGTATATTGCCCTATACAGTGCATTGGGTGGAGGGTATCCTGATGGCGAAGTTGAACTGAATCGCTCTAAATAAAGAACGAATTATTTATAAATATCATGAAAGAGAATGGTAACAAATCATCTCCGCAGGGGGTCTTCTTAGTGAGGGTCGTTGCTTTAAGCTTGGGAATCTTGGGCAGTTTATTGTTGGCTGGTTGTGGATCTGAAGAAATACCACCACCTTCACCGCCGAGTGTTACGGTGGCGGCGCCAGAATTGAGAGAGGTGACTGTTTACAAAACATTCCCGTCGACTCTGAAGGGTGTCTCTGAAGTGGAGATTCGTGCCCGAGCTGCTGGTTATCTTGAAAAGACCAATTTCAATGAAGGCTCGTTTGTTAACAAGGGCGATTTATTATTCATCATCGAGCAAGCGCCATATAAATTGGCAGTGGAAGCAGCACAGGCTGACCTCGAACGTGCTGAAGCTGGGCGCGGGCTTGCTGAGACCCGAAAGCAGCGATTCGAGCTCGCGTTGCAGACGAATTCAGTTTCGGAGGTGGAAGTAGATATTGCTGCCGCTGAACTGGCGCAGGCAATCGCGTCGGTGAATCAAGCAAAGGCGCATCTAAATAATGCGAAGTTGGACTTAAGCTATACGACGGTGTACGCGCCGATCAGTGGGCGTGTCTCGTTGGCGAATGTAAATGATGAGAATTTAGTTGGGTACTCAGAGCCTACTATTATTACTTCGATTATCGATGATTCGACGATTGAAGCATATTTTGAGATCCCAGAGCGAGAAGCCATTAAATTCCTTCATCAGCGCTCCGACCAAAAAGTCAGTGAGCATGTCAAAGGGCTCGAAATTAAGCTAGAGTTGGCAGATCGCTCTATATACGACACAGTTGGTCATATCGACTTTATGGATAACAAAGTGGATTCGATGACACGCACGATTCGAGCGCGAGCCATTTTCGATAATGCTAAATATGAATTAACGTCTGGTTTGTTTGCCACCGTGCAGGTGCCGGTCGCTCCAGATCAGCGCAACCCGACTGAGACTAAGGCGATTGTAGTGCCTGCAGAGGTCGTGCTGCGTGATATTGGTGGGCGCTATGTCTGGGTGGTGGACGAGCAGAATATTGTGCGTCGCCGCTCGGTTGATGTTGGCGAGACGATCATTAAACCTTCGACGGGCGAGGGTGTAGCAGCCGTTCGTCAGACAATCATTCTGGATGGCTTGAGTGCTTCAGAAAAAATTATCGTCTCTGGGTTACAGCGCGCCAGAGATGGTGCGCCAGTGACTCCGAACGCTCAGTAACTTCTAGAGAATTCGCAGCTATGCTTAGTTTATTTTTCATTCGTCGGCCGATTTTTGCAGCAGTTATTTCGATCGTCATTGTAGTGCTTGGCGCGGTGGCTTTGGTAAAACTACCGATTGCCCGCTATCCGGATCTTGCTCCACCAACGATTTCGGTGAGTGCAATTTATCCAGGGGCTGATGCGGCTACGGTGGCGGATACAGTTGCGGCGACTATTGAAAAAGAGGTCAATGGCGTCGAAGGCATGATCTACATGAGTTCGGTGAGTGCCAATGATGGTAGTATGAACCTCACTGTGACTTTTGAGTCCGGAGTGGATTTGGATACCGCGAATGTGCTGGTGCAAAACCGCGTGGCATTGGCTGAGCCTCGCCTGCCGCAAGAAGTGAAGCGCACTGGCGTGTCAGTGAAGAAGAAGTCGACGGACATTGTGATGTTCATTACATTGACCTCGCCAGGGGATACGTATGATGCCGCCTATTTATCTAACTTTGCCAATTTGCGCATCCGTGACGAGTTACTGCGTGTCACGGGTGTTGGTGATGCGTTGGTGTGGGGTGTCGGTGAATTTAGTATGCGCATTTGGCTCGATCCAGATCAGTTGCGTGTGCGAAATCTTGCTGCGAGCGAAGTTGTTAATGCGATTCGTGAACAAAATGTTCAAGTTGCTGCCGGCCGAGTCGGTGCGGCACCTGCACCTGAGGGCACTGCATTCGAGTATGTTCTGAGTGCACATGGCCGACTGGTGGAGGTTGAGGAATTTGAGAATATTATCGTCGCCACAGGTGCAGACGGGAGAGTGATCCGAGTCGGCGATGTGGCTCGAGTGGAGTTAGGCTCAAACGTGTATAACTTTAATTCAAAACTGAATGGCAAGTCTGCGACAGCGATTGCGATTTATCAAATTCCCGGATCGAATTTGATGGATGTTGCTGATGGTGTGTCTGCGGCGATGAACCGACTATCGAGTGCGTTTCCTGATGATGTAGAGTATAAGGTAGTGTACGACTCGACATGGGTGGTAGATGCATCAATTAAAGAAGTCATCATTACATTGTTCGCGACTGTGACCTTGGTGGTTTTGACGGTGTTCCTCTTCCTGCAGAATTTTCGTGCGACCTTGATCCCGACGATCACTATTCCAGTCGCCTTAATCGGCACTTTCTCGGTGCTGTTGGCGCTTGGATTTTCGCTCAATATATTGACGCTCTTCGGGATCGTTTTGGTGATTGGTATCGTGGTCGATGACGCGATCCTCGTCGTGGAGAATACCTTTGTTCACTTAGAGAAAGGTCTCAGTGGTAAGCGAGCAGCAGAAGAGTGCATGAAGGAAGTGACTGGGCCCATCATTGCGACCACACTGGTTCTGTTGGCGGTGTTCGTTCCCACTGCAATGATGAGTGGGATTACTGGCACGATGTTTAAGCAGTTTGCGATTACAATTTCGATCGCGACGGTTTTTTCCTCAATCAATGCGTTGACGCTCGCTCCCGCTCTTTGCGGTGTACTGCTCAAACCTGGTCAAGCAGAGCCCAAGGGCGTGTTTAAATTGTTTAATAATTCGATCAGTGGGTCGAATAAGTTCTATCAAGGCTTGGTTCGTATTGCTTTGAAAGGCTCTGTCATTGGCCTCTGTGTTTTCGGCGCGATTATCTATATTTCAATGAAAGGGATGGGCAGTTTACCGACGGGTTTCGTGCCTCAAGAGGACGAAGGCTATTGTATGGTCGGCGTTCAATTGCCAGATGGTGCGACCCTGGCTCGAACTGATGTAATCATGGATCAGGTACAGAAGATCGTGAGTGCCACGCCCGGGGTGGTCGACTGTCTAGCGATTTCAGGATACTCTTTAATTGATGGTGCGGCTGGAGTGAATGCTGGCTTCTGTGTGGTCGTGTTTGAGCACTGGGATGATCGTAAGACGCCCGAACTACATCAGAGTGGCATACTTGCGGCAATGCAGCGTCATTTTGTAGGGATTCAAGATGCAACAGTCTTTGGCTTCCCGATGCCTTCATTGCCTGGTGTGGGTACTACAGGGGGATTCACCTACATGTTGCAAGATCTCGAAGGTGGGGGGTTGGTGCAACTGGCACAGATAGCCAACGACTTAATTAGTGAAGCGAACCAAGATCCTGCTATCGCAGGTGCTCGTACGACCTTTCGTGCCAGTGTGCCGCAAATCTTTGTGGATATTGATCGCGAGCAAATCAAACGCACTGGCACCTCGTTGACGTCTGTCTTTGATACGCTGCAAATATATTTAGGGTCCTTGTATGTGAATGATTTCACACTGTTTGGGCGAGTATTTAAAGTCGTGGCTCAAGCGGATGCGGAGTTTCGCGGTGAACCTAGTGATATTAACAAGTTGGCAGTGAAGGGAGCCGACGGACGAATGATTCCATTGGGAGCGGTCGTTTCACTTGAGGAGAGACTAGGCCCACAAAATATCATTCGTTTTAATATGATGCCGTCGGTCAAAGTGTTGGGTAACCCATCTCCTGGGCATAGCTCAGGAGAGGCGATGAATGCGTTGGAAGCTCTTTCAGCTACGAGCCTCCCCTTATCGATGAGCTTTGCATGGTCGGAGTTGTCGTATCAGGAAAAGCAGGCGGCAACGGGTCTCGCTGTCATTTTTGTATTTGCAGTCTTGATGGTTTATTTGCTGCTGGCTGCTCAGTACGAGAGCTGGACGTTGCCGATTTCTGTTTGCTTGTCGGTACCGACTGCTCTCCTCGGTGCGGTGATTGCGGTTAAAATGCGTGGTATGGAGAACAATGTGTATACGCAGATTGGACTGATCCTGTTGGTCGCGCTATCGACTAAAACTGCGATTTTGTTGACCGAATTCGCGAGTGCTCAGCGTAAAAGCGGAATGAGTATTTTTGATTCGGCAGTGGAGTCAGTGAAACTTCGGTTTCGTGCGGTGTTAATGACTGCACTTTCTTTTATTCTTGGCGTGATTCCATTGTTGATCGCTTCGGGCGCGGGCTCGTCGTCGCGGCAAATCCTCGGCACAACAGTGTTTGGTGGGATGGTGGCTGCGACTTTGCTCAGCTTGATCGTGGTGCCAATGATGTATTTCTCTATTCAAACAATCGCAGAGAAAATCACGAGCAGTAAGAAGGTGGACGAGCCTATAGAAAATACCGGTAATACGGAATAGTTTTTAGGGCATGTCCAAAAATCCTTACGAGTCCGACGAGCTGTTACAGCAGTATTTAGTCTTTCATTATGCTAGAGCAGAGGAGCAGTTTCCTTATGCGTTTGGTGCTGTAGACGCGTTGAACTTTCCGCTGCGCTGTGTGAGCGAAGGAGTCGATGCATCAGTACTACCTGATGCGCCGCGGGCATTGGATCTCGGTTGCTCGGTTGGGCGCTCTACTTTTGAACTGGCCCGAACGTGCCGAGAAGTAATTGGCATCGATTATTCACAGGCGTTTATTGATGCGGCCAACCGGATGAAGACGGAGGGACTACACCCTGCCTGGCGTTTGGATGAGGGCTCTGCTACGACGCTGCTAGACTTAAAGGTGGATGCTGCAATCGATCCGAACCTGGTGCACTTTGAGCAAGGCGACGCGCAGTACATCCGCGAGGATATCGGGCTGTTTGATGTGGTAATCGCGTGTAATTTAATCTGTCGATTGCCCGAGCCGATGCGTTTGCTGCAGCGCCTTTCGCAATTGGTGAAGCCGGGTGGTCAGTTATTGATTACGACACCCTTTACTTGGTTAGAGGACTATACGCCTTCGGAGAATTGGCTTGGGGATGGCGCGGAGGATTCGTTTGCGGGTTTACGTTCCGCATTGGAACCGAGTTTTGAGTTACAAAAACAGTGGGATATGCCGTTCCTGATTCGCGAGCATGCCCGCAAGTTTCAATACAGCATTGCGCAAGCGAGTCGTTGGGTACGCCGCTAGTCGGCTGACTGACACCCGACCTTTTTGAGTAGCTTGACATCGGCTACGATCGGGCCGAATGGAAGCATGCTAGCGATTAATAGTAGCACCGTCGTTTTAAGTGGCCACTTGTAGTCTAGTTGTCCGAGCACGGCCAGTCCGACATAAAGAATCCAAAGTACGCCGTGCGCCATACCGATAATTTGTACCATTTCCGGCTGGCCGAATGCATACTTCAGCGGCATTGCAATGCCGAGTAGGAGCAGGAATGAAATGGCCTCGAAGATGCCGACGCTGCGTAGGCGGCTGAGGGTGGTGTCGAATTTAAACATAGAGAAGATTGTGATTGGTTCATTCATCGGCCGCCTGTTTGGTGCGGATGAGGCTAGTACGTCTATGTTGCTGGCTTCTAGGATGCGTATGCGTATTTTAGCAACTTAGCTGCCGGGCTTAGTCGCCTCGGTTCCTTGCAGCTCGGGGGGCAGCTGGTCGGCTTCATAGGTCGGGAAGCTTAATTCTGCAAGGCTGTGATGCGGCACGTCGAAAGTGGTCTTGCCAGCACTGCGGTCGACGATCACGCCGACTGCGACCGGGTCTGCGCCGTGAGCGCGGCATTGCTGCAGTGCTTCGACGACGCGACCGCCGCGAGTGATGACGTCTTCGACGATCAGGACTTTCTCGCCTGGGGCAAATTTGAAGTTGCGGCGCAGTTCGAGCTTATCATCGATTTTTTCGAGGAACAAGAAGCGTAGACCGAGTTGCCGAGCCACCTCTTGGCCAATTACGAGGCCGCCCATTGCTGGGCCCACAACAGTAGTAGCGCCATAGCCTTTGAGGTCCTCGATCAGGAGTTCAGCCATACGTGTGACTTTGTCCATATATTGGCAAACCTGTGCGCATTGAAAGAAATGGGCACTGTGCAAGCCTGAGCGTAAAAGAAAGTGGCCACTGAGGAGCGCACCGCCATCGCGGAAAATCTGGAGAATTTCTTCTTGTTTGGTTTGCATGCTGGAAGCTTGTAGCGTGAATCGTGAAGTGTGAAGAGCGAAACGTCGCTACGGAGAGAAAATTATTTCTCTCCGCTTGTGGCTTGTGGTTCCTGCGTTCTGGCTACTAACTTCTGGTTACAGCAAATGCTTAATTTACTACATCGTCATGTCCTTAAGGAGGTGCTGGTCTCAACGGCCTTAGCCATGGGGCTCTTCGTGTTCGTGTTGCTTCTGGGGAATGCGATGCGTGACATTGCCGAACTGGTGGCTGCTGGGAAGCTAGACTTTATAGTTTTCCTGAAGTTGATTGGCTTGTTGATCCCCTATGTGGCGGCGTATGCCTTGCCGCTGGGCGTGTTGACCGGCACGTTGATGGCGTTGGGGCGGCTGTCCTCGCAGTTAGAGATTACGGCAATGAAGTCGGCGGGTATTAGCCTTTATCAGATCGCATCGCCGGTGTTTGTGATCTCGTTTATTGGCATGATTGCAGGGGTAGTAGTGAATTTGCACTATGCGCCGCAGTCGCGCTTAGCTTATAAGCAGTTGATGGTCAGCGCCATCAGTGAAAATCCGATCGGGTTCATTGAAGAGCGGCGTTTCATTCGTGAATTCCCTGGCTATGTCATTTACATGGGCGATCGTGATGGACCGGTGATGAAGGATTTCTGGATCTGGGAATTGGATGATGAGAAACGTGTAAAGTTGTTTTTGCGCGCGAAGGAAGGTGAAATCAATTTCGATCAGACTAATAATGCGCTGGTGCTGACTTTGAGAGACGGCACTGCAGAGCAACGCGATGGTTCAGGTTCAGAGGAACTGGCGGATGAGCCGATGCGCTCGCTCTTTTTTGGCGAGTTGCCGATCGAATTGCCGATGGGCAAAATTTTTGACGAGAAAAGTCAGCGTCAGGCGCGGATTAAAGAAATGACTTTTTCGCAGTTAATGGTGAAGAGAGATTTGGCGTTGGCCAAAGAGACCGAGGCTGCAGAAGGAATCTCGAAAGATCGGATGAAGGTGCAGATGCATATGCAAAAAAGCTTTGCGATGGCGTTTTCGGTGTTTTCATTGGCTATTTTTGGTGTGCCACTTGCGATTCAGGTCGGGCGAAAAGAGAGTTATGCGAATCTGGCAATCGCGCTGATCATTGCGATGACGTATTATTTCCTAATTATCGCAGTGAGTTGGTTGGAGGGCGCCCGTGCCCTGCGTCCAGATCTTTTGATCTGGCTGCCTAATCTCATTTTTCAGGCAGTTGGCTTCTATTTGATCCAACGTGCCAATCGACACTAAACACAGTGAAGGTGTATGTAATAGTGAGGAATGTCCTCTCAAGATGAAGATCGTTGCCTTACAGAATTTTCCTGCAGTTGATGAGTTGATCGAGCGCTTTGGAGCACGGCATTTGCCCTTTGTGCTGGATAGTTCGCTGTCGAATGACGGCTTGGGTGAGTGGAGCTTTTTTGGCGCCGATCCATTTCTGGTGTTTGAGGGGAAAGACGGGAGATATGTTGAATATCAAACATCAGGTTCAGCAGAACCTCGGCAGTCTACCACAGATGATGATGCCACGATATCAGCGGACGGTCTGGTGTTGTTGCGCGAGTTGATGGCGAAATATTCGAGCGCGAATATGAGTGGCATCCCATTTGTTGGTGGAGCTGTTGGCTTTATTGCCTACGATTACGGCCGACAGGTCGAATTGTTGCCCGATTTGACTGACGACGACCGAGGTATACCAGATATTCATTTCGGTTTTTACGATGGGATTGCAGCGCTCAATCATCAGACGGGCGAGTTGAGCTTGATCGCGCTAGGCATACGTGCGGATGAGGATGTGGTGCTCGATGAGTTACAGGCGATTGTGTCTGCCCCGCCTAAGCCGGTAATTGCTGCCGTACCGCAACGTGACGAATGGGAGTGGAATATAGAGCGCGCCGATTATTTACAGGCGGTACAGCGCGTGCGCAGCTATATTGCTAGTGGTGATGTCTATCAGGTAAATCTTTCTCAACGCGCAAAGTGTCGCTACGAGGGTTGTCCAGTTCAACTTTATCAAGCCCTGCGGGCCGGAAACCCTGCGCCGTATAGTGCATTGATTCGTACAGATGGGTTTACTGTATTGTCGACTTCGCCGGAGCAGCTTTTACGCAAGCAGGGGCGGCGGATCGAGACGCGGCCGATTAAAGGCACGCGTCCACGTGGTGCGACGCCTGCAGAGGATGCGTTAAATGCGGAGGCGCTGCGCACATCCGAGAAGGATCGTGCAGAGCTGCTAATGATTGTCGATTTGGAGCGCAACGATTTGGGGCGAGTGGCCGAGTTTGGTAGTGTGTGTGTCGAGCAATTATATCATTTGGAGCACTATGCGCGGGTCATTCATCAGACTGCTCAAGTCAAAGCAGTGCTGGCTGAGGGTAACGATGTCTTTGACTGTATTTATGCTTTATTTCCAGGTGGCTCCATTACGGGTGCACCGAAGGTGCGGGCGATGGAGGTCATTGAGGAGCTCGAGTCAACGCGTCGCGGTATTTACACTGGATCTGTCGGTTACATCGGCTTTGATGGCAATGCAGAGCTCAATATTGCCATCCGTAGCTTGCAGCTAAAGGATGGGTATCTAGATTATCAAGTCGGAGGCGGAATTGTCTGGGATTCAGACCCTGAAAGTGAATATCAAGAAACACTCGATAAAGGCCGTGCGATTCGTGAGACTGTGGATGCTTTATGTCAGAAATTATAATACTTCAATCGGGAGATGCCGCTGCGTTGAATCCGAATCAATCCGGCTTTGCGCATGGCTTTGGCATTTTTGAAACAATTAAGCTGTCGCAGGGACGACTGTGTTTTTGGGAGACGCATTGGCAGCGGTTTTACGATTCTGCTGTCGATTTACGATTGCCGCTCGATCACACACCTGAGGAGGCGTTGGCTGCGATCCGCGAATTGGTCCAAGCCGAAGGACTCCGTGATGGCACGGTGAAACTCTCACTACTTAAAGAGGGGGCAGGCGCTCGATGCTACGTCTATGCGCGGCCAGCGATGGCGGCGACTACGTCTGTGCGACTGCAACTCACAACGAAGCATCCGCTCAATGAACATTCGCGCTTGGCAGGTCATAAGGCGCACAACTACATGGAAAACATGTTGCTACTGGAATCTGCTCGGGCGGAAGGATATGCAGATGTGCTGCGAGTGAACACTGCAGGTGTGTTAGCCGAGACTACGATTGCGAATTTGTTTTTTATTAAGCAAGGGCGCTTGTGCACCCCAGCGCTATCGACGGGTATTTTACCTGGTGTGATTCGCGCTGAGTTGCTGCAGCTTGCAGACTCGCTTGCGATCCCAGTTGAAGAGGGCAGCTATACTCCTGCAGTACTGCAAGAGGCGGATGCGGTGTTCTTGACAAACTCGACGGGTGGTATCCGATTAATGGATACGATTAGCGAGGGGGAGCTTGATCTAATACTGCCGAGTGAACCGCGGCCTCTGTTGGATGCATTGACTTCGGGGTTGTCGGATGTAGAAATGAAAAAATCGGTTCTATTGTTCGATGATTAAGCCTACTTCTTATTTCACGCAACGCCGCAGCTTAGTGCTGGGTCAGCAGACTCACATGGTCGGTATTTTGAATCTCACCCCAGACTCATTTTCAGATGGTGGTGATTTTGTAGATCTTACTCGGGCTCTCCAGCACTTTCATCGAATGGTGCAGGCGGGCGCTACGATTATCGATATTGGTGGCGAATCCACCCGGCCAGGGCATGTGCCGATTTCTGTAGCAGAAGAGATTGCGCGCGTGGTGCCTTTTATTGAGAAAGTCCGCGCCGAGACAAAGGCGTTGATTTCGATTGATACCTCAAAAAGCGAAGTGGCAGCCGCTGCATTGGTTGCCGGCGCAGATATTGTCAACGATGTCTGGGGCGCTCAGCGCGATTCGCAGATGGCTGCTGTGATTGGGCAACACGGTGCGGCTTGTATTTTGATGCATAATCGTCCTGCCGAGGAGGCGGGGGTTGGAGATGTAATTGAGGCGATTCGTGTGTTTTTTGACCAGTCGATTGCGCGGGTCCGAGCAGAAGGTGTCAGAGAGGATTCTATCCTGCTCGATCCGGGGCTGGGCTTCGGCAAGAGTTATGCAGAGAATTGGGAGATCATGCGTCGTTTACCTGAACTGGTTGACCTTGGTTATCCGCTGCTACTGGGAGCCTCGCGCAAATCGATGATTGCGAAGCTGCTGGAGTTGGAAGACCCCAAGGCGCGCCTGAGTGGCAGCTTGGCAACTACGGCATTGGCAATTCAGGCAGGAGTTGATTTTATCCGGGTACATGACGTTCGCGAAAACCGCGAATGTGCTCAAGTGATGGACCATTGTTTACGCTATGAATAAGACGAAAATCGAATTAAAGGGCTTAGCATTTTTTGCCCGTCACGGTGTGTTGAAAGAAGAGGCTCAGCTCGGGCAGCGCTTTAAAGTCGATGTATTGCTGAGCCTACTCGATGGCTTGGAATTCGAGGAAGATACGCCGGAGCACACGGTGAACTACGTCGAGGTCTACGCGGCAGTGAAGGAGGTTTTTGAGGGTTTTCGCTTTAATTTGATTGAACGTGCGGCGGAAGTAATCGCTGCTGAGATTTTGGAACGCTTTGATAAGGCCGTGGAAGTCACTGTGAAAGTGGAAAAACCTGCAGTGCCTGTGGATTGCATCTGTGACTATTTCGCTGCGGAGGTCACGCGATGCCGTTAACGACCGCTTATCTCGCATTGGGCAGTAATCTTGGCGAGCGATTACAGCAGATGCGTTCTGCGTTGAAACTGTTGGAGGCGGATGGTGTAGCGATTGTTGCTGAGAGCCCCGTGTATCAAAATCGTGCGATTGGAATGGGCGATGCAACCCCTTTTCTGAACGCAGCAGTCGAGGTGCAGACGAAGTTGGGGCCAGAGGCTTTGCTGGATGTCTGCCTTGCAGTGGAAAATAAATTAGGCCGCGTGCGCACAGGTGGCTGGTCGCCGCGGACGATTGATGTAGATATACTGATCTATGCTGAGGCGAGGATTGAGAGCGAGCGCTTACAGCTCCCGCATCCGCGTATTGCGGAGCGTGATTTCGTGTTGCAACCGCTGGCTGATATTGCGCTGAATTTATTGATCGAGGGTCGCACGGTGGGTCAACTGTTGGATGCCTTGCCTGTTGTTGAACTAGAACTCTATGATGATCACTTGTTAAAACAATGAAACCAAGTGTTGAGATTGAATATTGTCCGGGCTGTCGCTGGTTGTTGCGGGCAGGTTGGACGGCGCAGGAACTGTTAACGACGTTTGAAAGTGAACTCGGCTCAGTGACGTTGCGGCCTTCGGAGCTGGGCGGCACCTTTCGTGTGACGGTGGACGCCGCTGTAGTGTGGAATCGTAAAGACGAAGGCCGCTTTCCTGAAATGAAGGAGCTGAAGCAACGTATTCGCGATGTGATCGCTCCCGAGCGTGATCTTGGTCATAGTGATGTCGGCGGAAAAGCGAAGGATGACTAACTCGAGCAGTGAGGCTGCAATTGCCACAGCTCTGAGGCTTTCGGCGGGCGTGGATGCACTGCAGTTTGCAGAGCCGACCACGCATGTTTATAACCCGCTGGACTACGCGTGGGCAGGGCATCGAAGTTATCTGGAGCAGCACGCCAACTCGCCGAAGCAAGTAATTTTCATGGGGATGAACCCCGGGCCATTTGGCATGGCGCAGACGGGCGTGCCGTTTGGCGAAGTCGCGTCAGTCCGTGACTGGGTGGGCGTGAATGAGGACATTCAGCAGCCGTTCAACGAGCATCCAAAGCGTGTGGTCGAGGGCTTCGCTTGTCAGCGCAGCGAGGTGAGCGGGCGTCGTCTGTGGGGCTTGTTCAGTGAGCGCTTCCCGTCTGCGGATGCGTTTTTTGCGGATCACTTTGTGGCGAATTATTGTCCGCTGGTGTTTATGGAAGCAAGCGGGCGCAATCGTACACCAGATAAGTTGCCCGCGTCTGAGGTCGCCGCGTTGTATTCACTGTGTGATACACATTTGCGCGAGTTAGTTGCGGCGCTGCAACCCGAGTGGGTAGTCGGCGTCGGCGCGTTCGCAGAAGGCCGTGCGAAGGTGGCCTTGAAAGATGTCGACGTGCAGGTCGGGCGTATTTTACACCCGAGCCCTGCGAGTCCCGCCGCGAACCGCGGCTGGGGCGAGCAAGCGACTAGGCAGCTCGAAGCGTTGGGCGTGTGGCAATGAAAAGGGTCATGCTCGCTTAGCGAGGAAGGTAAAAAGGAGGGAGGGCGACTCGCC
>DBBT01000110.1:16479-17872 GCA_002292345.1 Opitutia bacterium UBA977
GCTCAAGCAGCCGATGCGTTTCAGATGCACGGTCTGTCGTTTCAAGCGAGACTGTCCGACTAATCGACGATGAACCGATAAAAAGGGCGGACATTGCTGTCCACCCCAAAGTGAATGGTAGGTCGCCTTAGAAACGGTAGCCTACGGAGAAGGCGAATGCTTGGCTGTCGAGATCGTAGTCGCCATTAACAGTAGGGAAATTATTGCCACTGACCCCTCGCTCGTCCGCGTAGGTATACTGGTAGGTGGCTTGCCAGTAGAAGTTGCCGTAGTCGCGACCGACGCCGAGTGCAAAGAAGTGACGGTCAGAGTCAGGCACGATTGGCAGCAGGCCTTGGTCGGGCACGGCATTTTCCACGTAGGTGTAGCCAGCGCTGACGTTCCAGCCATTGTCAAGATAGCGGGTGACACCCAGCTCCCAAATGAAGGCGGATTCCCAGTTGAGCTCATAAGATAGAGGATCGGGGAGACCCGGAATAGCGGGAACACCTTCGATTGTGAGGTCATCGACGCGATCCCAATTGGTCCAATCTACATTAAACTCAAAATTCCATTTTTCATTCGGACGGTATGAGTAACCGAATACGATGGATTCTGGATATATCAGGTCTGCTTCTGAATCAAACTTCCCCGCGCCATTGATCGTGGTGTCGCCGTCATAAGTGACTTCTGTTTTGGCTTGGTAGTTGAGGCCGAAAGAGTGTTTCGTAGAGGGTTGCCATAGCGCAGATAGCGAATAGCCGATAGTGTTGTCGTCGCCGTCAAACTCAAGCGCGTTGGTTTTGATTTTGACGTCAGAATCGTCGTAACTGACGCCCGCAGCGAGTGAGAGCGTCTCGGTAACTTGCCAAGCCACTACGGCGTGGTATTTGGTATAAACGAGGTCGGCTTCGTAGGGTACTAAAGTGCCGCCGAACTCGAGCGGGCCGGATGTAAATGCGGCATCGTTGCCCCAATCCACGCCGAGTGCAAAGGGCGAGTATACGCCGAAGCCGAAAGCTAGGGGGCTGTCTTTGAGATTGTGACTGATAAAGGCGCTAGGGACGGCTTGAAACTCGTCATCGGTCTTGTCTTTGCCAAGTGCGGTGTCTGCGCTGTAGTCGAGCGAAACCGCAAAGACATTGCCGTGGATCTGCGTGCCTTCGAGCTGAGTGAGACCTGCGCCGTTATAGAAGACGGCGGAGGCGTTGTCGGCGGTGGCGGTAAATGCGTTGCCACGGGCGGTGGCGAAGGCGTCGACGAAAGCCACGCGTGTCGCGGCAGCATGAGTAGTGAGGGCGCTGGCAAGGCTGAGGCCGACCAGCATAGTAGTTTTTGTGGTTCGATTCATTTATGTATGATTAGGGTGTGTTAAAGTGGCGGGGAGCTCGATTTTGATATCCCAGTCAGCCTG
>DBBT01000120.1:0-1570 GCA_002292345.1 Opitutia bacterium UBA977
AATCTTGATCCCATTATCTGCTAATTTAATTAAACCACTTTAGCGTTCTTCACGCCTGCAGATTACTGCCCGACAGAGAGTGCAATTGACTGTGCGGCACCCCACTGACGACCAGCCACATTGACCTGCCACAGATTGTCACCGAGATCGACGACTGAGACGATCTCGCAGTTCACAGAGCCTGCGGCTTTGAGCGCTTGCTTGCTGAAGAAAGTCAGGCTGCCCTCTTGCGCACCAGCGTCGCTGAGTTCAATTTCAATACTCGAAGAAGTCACCCGCAGGCCGTCGATTTCGGTCGCACCGATCGAGAGGTGTAGATTCGAGCCGACCAAAATTGGACGATTGGAATCTAATGGCGTAAAGCGCAGTAGAGCGGATGAATAGTGCTCCAACGGCACCGTGGTGTAAGTATCTGTGGCAGTGGCTATCACCCGATTGCTCCAGAAGTCGAACACCGCACAGGGCACGCCTGCTGGCAATCCGGCTATTTTGAAATCGAGCGTGAGCGGCTTAGTACCTTCGGTGGAGTTGTAGAGATTATAGACCGCGAAATCGCCGAAAGTGCGCTTCGCCGCAAAGCCAAAAATTGCATTATCTGGCGTGTTGCCGAGCGTCAGCAACTGCGCTGGCTCGCGACTGCCGGGGCGCATAATCTCGAAGTTGCGCCACAACTTCTTAGCATCAGTTGTATTCAACGGCTCGCTGGTCATCGCAGTGCCACCGACTAAGGCAACAACGTTGTGCCAGGTGCGCCACATGCCTTCACCTTGTGGCGTTGGACCCAGCTTACGGCTGGCGAGTCCAGTTGCCAAATACGCAACATCCGCATCGTTCTGCCACCAGACATTGTCATAGATTTGAAAGCGCAGGACGGACTTCAGGCACTTATTGAAATGCGCTGGATGCGAGTCAGGCCCAACGCGGGCGGCATCAATGAAACCAATCACACCGCGAGTTGGAGCTCCGAGGCAGGAGAGAATATACATCTCATCGCCAGCCGCTTCACGGTAGAGCGTATACAGTTCACGAAAGACTTGTAGGCGTGTCTTGGTCGGATCGACAAAGCGATTGCCGATACCGTTGAAGTCGATCTTGATATAGCCGAAGCCGCGTTCACGCGCATCGTTGATGATGTTAAACAGAAATTTTTTCGACTCTGGATGATCGGGATTGATCCAGTTCGCACCGGCGGGGTGGAACGGGTTCGCATTCATGAAACTCGCGATACCTTTAGCATTGCTCTGAATCGCGTCCGGGTGCTCAGCCGCCCACGGATGCTCGGGATTGATCATCAAAGGTGCAAACCACACGCCGGGAATATTACCTGATTCGCGAATACGCTTGGCAACCGACGCCATGCCATCGGGGAACTTTTCGTTGGCGCTCCAGTCGCCATCCATTTTTTGGTAACCGTCGTCGATCTGAATGATGCCTTTGCCGAAAGTGTTGGGGTTCGCCTCAATCGTATCGGTAATGTTCAGCACGTGGGCCGCATCGATGTTGGTGGTGCGATCATACCAGCTGCACCAACCATAGACTGCGCCTTTGTTGCGGCGCACACCATGTGTCG
>DBBT01000120.1:1671-2021 GCA_002292345.1 Opitutia bacterium UBA977
CCCACCAAGAAACCATCACCATTGGCTCGATACAGCATCGCGGCTTCGTTCAATGCCGCCTCTGCAATATCCAAAGTGAGTGCTGGCTTATCCTGCATCAGCGGCGTCACGAGCCACTCCGCCGCATTTTCAACACTGAACGTGCCGCCCGGTTGCTTGCGGGTATCGACCAAGTCAAAGGCGTTCAAGTTAACATCCTGCTCGCTACGGTTATGAAATATGCCCTGCACGGTAAAGGCACGCAGGCTCTTCAATCGCTTCAAAGTCAATGTGTATTGAAACGTATCATTGCCCAATGTCACTGTGCTGATCACCGCATCACCAAACGGCGTAGTGCCGACAGTCTCGCT
>DBBT01000120.1:2087-5509 GCA_002292345.1 Opitutia bacterium UBA977
TGGAATTCGGCAATGCCCTCGGCATCCACCACGATTCGTTGGCCATCCTCGGATAAGCGAACCCAAGCCGTATCCGCAGCCACAGCAATCGATTGAGAACAGAGCGCTAACGCGCCGACTAAAAATAATTTGGAATGTTTCATATACATAATTTATCTATTAAAAGAGACTTTCGTTCAGCCTAACAAGCCAAGCTGATCACAGCTAAACTAGCGGTATCATAACAGATAAAACTGCTTTGGCTACCCTCTTTTTAGAGGGCAGGCTTGTTCCAAAGCTGCCCCGCGCTGGCGGACTTTTGCCTTTCGCTCTAGTCTGTTTCCTAGACTACGGACCGAGCTCAGTTCTGGTAACCAAGCTTCGCCAAGACCTCATAATCGCACTAGACTCGCCGATTGTATTTCCCAATTACTTGCTGAGAATTACTAAAGATCACCATACACTGTGACACGATTCAGCAGCAGCGAACGACCTTTTTTGTTGCGCGTTTCAAACTTTAAGTAGCGCGCCTCACGCCCTGGCACATCGATGCCGGCATGAAAATGAGTCAACGCAACCGTCCATTCTGGTTGCAGCTCTTCAGCCTGCCAGACTTGTGTCCACATTTGCCCATCTTCAGATACCGACATAATCAGGCCATCGGAGCGATGCTCGTTCGGGCGATTCTCGATCACAATCGCCTTAACTGTTTTCACACTGCCCAGATCAACAGTGGCCCACGGATTACTTTCCGCAGCGGTATGAAACGCATAATCACGAGCCGGGCGCTCTCCCGTCAGTAAGCTTTGATAGTCCTCTGGAAAATCGTGCACGCAGGTCGAACTGGTTGTGACTGTGGCAGCCGCACTGATCATCACCCCAGCCTGAGAAAGATCCACCTCTTCCTTGCGAGTGCCACCATACAGCGTGCCGGGCTCGATGGACTGCTCAATAGTCAGCTCAATGACTGTGACAGGATCTGCGCGGTGCGCCGTCGCCACCCGGACATCTAGTCCGTTCGCATCCTGATAAATCTCAACTGGGTGACTGTCTAGGGTACGCGCGGCGAGCACTTTGATCGGCAACGGATCAAATTCGAGCGTCTCTGCAGGCCAATCATACACATGCAAGTAAAGCTTGTTACCTTTGTGGCAACTGCCGCCCCATCTAGCATTTCGGTATGGACCACCGCGCGTGCCGTAAATCGCCTCGCCATATTTGCCGAGCCATTCGCCCGCCGCACGAGCCACCGCGGATTCGCCTTCTGTAAAGGTGCCATCCGGACGCGGCCCGAAATTCAACAACAAATTACCGCCTCCCGTGGTGCAACTGACCAGCATTTTGATGCACTCCTCGGGACCTTTAAAGCCCTCTTCTCCGCGATAGGACCAGCCCTGACCGACATGTATGCAGGACTCCCAGTCCCGCTCAATGTCCATCGAACCAATGCGACCTTCAGGAGTGTAGTAATCACCCAAAGTCATCAGCTCGATTTCCGGCGTCGCAGGTCCGCGGTCCTCCGGTGTTGTGGGACCACAAAACTTAGCCGCACGGTTATTCACCAACAGGTCCGGTTGTAACTGGTACATTTTCGAAAATAATTTATCAAAGCGCCACTTTCCCCAATCACGACCGCCGACGTGGTCAAACCACATAATGTCAATCTCGCCGTAGTTTGTCAGCAGCTCCTCAATTTGTCCGCGATACCAGGCATCGTACTTCTGGTTGTCGCCCACTAAATAATCCGGATGATACCAGTCTCGGGTCGAATAGTAGAGTCCCGCCTTCAAACCATGACGATGGCAGGCTTCCACAAAAGGCTTCACCACATCGCGGCCATAGGCAGATGACATAATGCTGTAATCAGTCAGCTTTGTATCAAACATCGAAAAACCATCATGGTGCTTGGTGATCAGCACCATGTACTTCATGCCAGACTCCTTGGCGAAGCGCGCCCAAGCATCCGCATCATATTTCACCGGGTTAAACTGCTGGTAGTAATTATCGTACACTGGATCCGCGGTGCGCGGCCCATGCCGGTTAATATCCCAAGGCCGGTTGGCCTCGCGGCCCCAGCCAATTTCCTTCTGCCCCACCGAACAGGGTCCCCAGTGAACGAACATCCCGAACTTCGCATCACGAAACCACTGCATGCGCTCGTCGCGCTCAGCCTCGGTCTCGTGTATTTGTGGCACAGCACTCAAATCCTCGAGGCGATCCAGCGCTGGTGCCTCAAAGACCGGCTCATTCGGCGACATACAACCGGTGACGAACCCCAGCTGAAGCAATAAACCGATAATAAAGAGATAGAGAATATGATTTGAATTCCTAGGCATCAGTCATCTTTTACCGCAACTGACTTCGAGTTTGCGAGCAAAACTCTGAATCTATTTTAGTCTTCACATCGCTATCTGCCCAACCGAGAAAATAACGCTATAGCGAGCCACCTGCGAGACATCGAAATACGCAAAGAGGGATTTTTTCAAGCCTTGCGTCAGGTCTGAACGCAAAGCGCAACGGAGCACTTGCAAGCGCAAATCCGAACCTCTAAATAAAATGAAACCCGCTATTTCTAGCGGGTTTCAAAAATACTCAGGGAGGGATTTGAACCCTCACGCCCTTGCGAGCACCACGACCTGAACGTGGCGTGTCTACCGTTTCACCACCTGAGCGGAAAGTCGAAATTGGGAGAGAATCCGCGCTGCATGCGACTGTCAATCATCCGATGATTAAAATTCACACGGGCCACGATGGAGCATTGCGCTCCAGCAAATCCACTACTCCGCGCCAGCCTTGGAATTGATAAAGGCAGCGATGTCTTTCATCGCTTGCTCATCAGCCAGCACCATCGCCATTGGGCGCATTTGCATGCCTTCGATGTCTTTAGGATGCGTACCGCGCACGCCAGACTTATAATTTTGTAGCTGTCTGACGATGTACCAGTCCGGCAAGTTTTGCAGAGCGGGTGCATTCAGTAGTACATTGCCCTCGGCATCTGGTCCATGGCAAGCCGCACAGAGTGCGTAACTCGCAGCTCCCTTGGCAACATCACCGCCAAGCGTCGGCAGCGGCGCGGTAACTGGCAGTTGTGCAATGTACGCAACCACTTCGTCCATCTTCGCTTCGTCGGTCAACATCATCGCCATTGGGCGCATCTGCATACCATAAATGTCATCCGGATGCGTACCACGCACGCCGTCCTTATATTTAATTAACTGGCGCTTAAGATACCAGTCTTGTTGTCCCGCCAGTGCGGGTGCATTGAGCGCCGTATTGCCTTCGCCTTCAGCTCCGTGACAAGTCGAGCAAACCATATAAGCGGCCTTACCGGCAGCAGGTGTGATCGTTTCGACCGCGCCTGCCGCGGCGCGTACTTCTGCAACACCTTCGTGGCTGGCTTCTACAAAACCTTCGTGGCCGGCATCTGCAACACCTTCGTGGCT
>DBBT01000116.1:0-7536 GCA_002292345.1 Opitutia bacterium UBA977
CGAAATGCCTTGGCACGCTCGCGGCGTACTCGTTTGATCAGGCACACTATGCGATCTCTATTTTGCCTTCTCACGCTGTTACTGCTTGTAAGCTGCAGCAGCACTTCATTGACACCGATCAATACCGGCTCTGATCCGACATGGGTAGGCGAAGAACAGTATGAGGTATTGGTGGCGATACGCTTATACAACCCTGAGATGCGGGTGATGTTTGAAAACCGAATGGTCGTTGCATTAGAGAAACAAGGAGTCATCGCAGTGCCTTCGTTTTCAGTTTTCCCACAGTTGTCGTCTCTGAATGCACAGACTTTTGCACGGTTTCTTGATGCGAGTCCGAAGTTAGCCGTTCTCTTTGCTCAGGCGACGTCGGTCAACAAGGAGCAGACCAATTCGAATCAGGAAGAAGATTCTTTGTTTGCCGACTTACTCGGCGGTGGTGAGTGGGACACGACATTTATTGCTCGCATGGAGAGTGCGCTTTACGTGCATGGTGAAATCAATGCGGTTTGGTGGAATCGGGTCAGTTTGGAGGCGCAGGAGAAGAAGGTGAAGGATGTCGCTGAGCGCTACATTCGCAACGAAATCAAAGCGATGCAGCAGGGCGGCGCGATTGAACGCTTGAAGTAGTCTCTGATTTCTAGTTGTGGGTGCCCAAGCTATGGCATCATTCAAACTACGCTGCGACCAGTTGACCGATTATTGCGCTGGCATCGGCGTAACGCCCTTCTTGAGTAAAATGTTGCCGTATTTGGCAGTTTCTCCAGTCATTACCACGGCGAAAGCAGTTTCGGCACGTGCGTAGAATTCAAAACGATCAACACGTGCGATTGCGGGGGTCGCCGCAGCGTGTCTGTCGATCGCTACGCGGTAGGTGCTTTCCACTTTCGGATCGAGTGTGTCGCCGTCGACCGCTGCCATCATCACCAGAGGATCAGGCACATAGGCGTCGAGTTCCAGTAACGGGAGGATGGCATCTAGCAGATCGTCGATCTTGAGACCATCCGCGCGGATGACGTTGTCATTGAAGGAATCTGCAGGAAAGTGTGCATCGGCGAGAATGATTTCGTCGCCGTGGCCCATGGTTGCCAGTGTGGCGAGCAGTTCAGGTGAGATGAGTGGTGAGATTCCTTTGAGCATAGCGAGAGAAGAGTGAGAATTGAGTGGGGTGGGTTAATCTGAGTTAATTTAGATAAAAAAACTCCCGTGCTGTTTCAGCAACACGGGAGTTGGAATAAAAACGCTTATTTGTACAGCGGACCGTACGACTCACAGGCGCGGAAGTCGGCACCCTCGAGGTCGGCAGTCCCAAACGCGCGCCATGCGCTCGGACGGAACACGCGCGCTTCCTCCACATTATGCATATAGACCGGAATACGTAGCATCGCTGCGAGCGTAATGTAGAGGTTGCCGACGTGGCCGGCAGTCATCACACAGTGATTGGCACCCCAGTTGTTCATTACTTCATAAGTCGAGCTAAACGCGCCCTTGCCTGTCAAGCGTGGTGCGAACCAGGTGGTTGGCCAGCTTGGGTTGGTGCGCTCATCCAGTGCGTCGTGCACATTTTCAGGTAGCTCGACGGTCCACCCTTCAGCAATTTGTAGGCATGGCCCCAGGCCTGCAGCGAGATTGAGGCGAATCATGGTCGCCTTCATGCCGCCCTTGGTCTTGAAGCGTGTGCTCATGCCGCCGCCTGGAAAGTATTCCGTAATGGACGGGTGCCAAGTGGTGTTCTTGAGACTAGCGTCGGCTTCCTCATCAGTGATTTCCCAGAAGGGCTTCATCGTTGGGTTCCCGTCGGCATCTGACTGATCGCCAGTGCCATCGAGTGCTGCAGGACCAGAGTTGATTAAGTGGAGTAGGCCGTCGGCCCCGTTGCCTTCTAGCTTGTAGCCGTCTGCGACACGCGCCACTGCATCAGGGCTCCAGTAGGTACGCAGGTCAGCAAAGATTTGTGCACTGTTGGTCAAGAGTTGGCCGAAGAGCATACCAGCGCCGTTGAGAGCGTCGTTCTCGGTGGCTAGAATATAAGGCGGACGCTTGCCGTTCCAATCAAAGGATGTGTTGAGAATTGCTTCCATGAAGTCACCATTCGGGAAGTGGTCAGTCCATTGACGCTGGCCTTGGAAGCCTGCGGCGATCGCATTGTGACCCTGCGCTTGCTCGCCGTAGCCGACTTTAGCGAGCTCATCATTGCCGACCATCAAGTCGCGGGCGATGAGTGCCATTTTGACCGAATCGGTCCATTCAGAGTCGAGCTGTTCGCGGCTGCGTTGGGTATCGGCGCTATTATAATCTTTGCCTTCTGGGCAGTTGTCTTTGACCCATGCGAGGGCCTTCTCAAATTCAGCTTGGTCGTAGATGCCTTTGCGCATGCGGCCAACAAACTCAGTCATGTCGATCGCTTCGACACGCATGCCAAGTGTGCGCTCCCAGAACGACGAGTCGACTACCGAGCCAGCGATACCCATCGATGTGCCACCCATCGAGAGATATGACTTGCCCCGCATGAAGCCGACCGCGAGTCCGGCGCGTGCAAAATTAAGCAGCTTTTCAACGACGTCTTCCGGCATCGTTTCGTCGCCCGCCTCTTGCACATCTTTACCATAAATGCCGAAGGCAGGGATGCCCTTCTGCGTGTGACCCGCAAGTGCAGCTGCGAGATAAACTGCACCAGGTCGCTCGGTGCCGTTAAAGCCCCAGATTGCTTTAGGGCGATGTGGATCCATATCCATCGTCTCAGAACCATAGCACCAGCAAGGTGTCACAGTTAGGCTCAGGCCGACGCCTTCACGTTGGAATTTTGCTTCGCAGGCAGCCGCTTCGCGCACGCCGCCAATGTTGGTGTCAGCGATCACACACTCGACTGAGCTACCGTCTGGATTGCGGAGCTCTTTGCTGTAGAGCGCTGCCACGCGCTTTGCCATATTCATGGTGATTTCGTCGAGCGATTCACGCACGCCACCGAGGCGACCATCAATTGTTGGGCGAATACCGATTTTGGGAAAAGTGAAGGGATAATTATTCATAACCTGCATCATAGCTTATATCGCGCTTGCATGTTAGAGATATTCCTGACTCGACATGGATATTATTGAACGGTTAATTAGTAGTCGATCCACATGAAAACATTTCCTTTAGAGTTATCGCCACTAGTCCGGCAGGGCCGTTATGCTAACTTTTCTAGGCTAGCGGACGCTGCTGGGCAGGTTTTTATGGCAGGTTATGAGGAGTGCACAACGGATTACTTTATTGAACGAAGTGATTTCCCTTTTTGGACTTTGGAAGTGGTTGTCGGCGGGCACGGATTCTTTCGAGAAGGACGGCAACTGCGGCGCTTGCGGCATGGTTCAGTGTTCACCCACGGGCCTGGCGTCGTGCAGTATTTTGGCAATGAAGCGGAGCGACCGTTTCGTAAGTATTTTTTTGTGCGTGGGGGGGACAGCTTCCCGCAAGCATGGCATGCCGTTGGACTTCGACCTGGGGGCGTGCTGCAGTTGGGTGAGGTGGCGTCGCTGGTTGGGGTGTTGGATAAGATTGTCGACGAAGGTCAGCATAGTGATGCGCAGACAGGGCAGGTAGTGGATGGGCTAGAAGCAGTGTTACTGGCGCTGATTGCTCGGCATCAAGGCTCGGCTAGTGGCGAGAAATCGGCTTCGCGGGTGGTTTATGATTTAGCGATGGAGATTCTATTGCGTGAATATAAGAACCTGCATGCGCTATCGGACCTAGCCCAACGATCTGGGTATAGTAGCGAATATCTCTGTCGGATCTTTAAAAAATATCATGGCGAGTCGCCGTATCAAGTGCTCTTGCACCGTAAGATGAGCGCCGCGTGGCTGTTACTGCGCGACGGCCAACTTCAGGTTGGCGCGGTCGGGCGTGAGCTCGGTTACGAAGATCCGCTGCATTTCTCACGAGTGTTTCGTAAGATAATGGGCTGCGCGCCAAGTTCAGTCGGCGCTGGTCAGCAGTGACCCTGCTACATCAAAGGCCCATGTTAATTCGGCAGTGAAGCATTATCGTTGGATTGACTGAAGTGATTAGATTAAACAGGTTATTCAATTCAAGTATCACTCTTCTTTATGTCACATGATGAGTGACGCGTGTCACGGCCAGAGCTCTTCTGGTGGTGAAGCTTATAAATTAAGAGATTCAATTGCCTGATCATATGACACCAAATACTGAAGAGCTTTATTTTGCTGGTGGCTGCTTGTGGGGCGTTCAGGAGTTTTTTCGGCACGTTCCCGGGGTGGTGTCAACTGAAGCTGGTCGAGCCAACGGTGCGACCGATCAGAGGCATGGCGATTACGATGGCTATGCCGAATGTGTGCGCATCCAGTTCGATCCAGAGCAGGTGTCGGTTGAGCAATTAATCGAAGCTTTGTTTGAAATTATTGATCCTTACAGCCTGAATCGACAGGGTGCCGATGTGGGAGCGAAGTACCGGACTGGGGTGTACAGTAAGGAATCATCTCATCTGCGCAGAGCGAAAGAGTGGATCTGCTCGAGGTCAGATGCGTCACGAGTCGTGGTCGAAGTGATGCCTCTAACAAATTACCTAAAAAGCGCTGCGGCCCACCAGAATCGACTAACGCGGCGCCCGGATGACTACTGTCATATTCCTAAACAGTTGTTGTACCGTTATCGAAAAACAGCATCTGATGAAAATAAGTGCCCGCTTTAATTAGAGGATTACGAAAATCCTCATTTAAAGATCCCTTTTTTCATACTGAATGTGGTACTTGGCACAAACTGGTCGCAGATGGCATTTCGTACAGACATATCCGCATACTCAAGTTGTGTGTCAGACTAAGCTCGCATTGTTCGTGCAGTATTTGATGTGTTCATTAGCGAACGACATCGGTCAACGTGGCAAAGGTCATGTTGGTACCGGTCAGTTTGGCACCGGTCAGGTCGGCTCTGGTGAGGTTGGCGAATCGCAGATCGACATGGCTCAGGTTGGCATTCCTCAAGTTGGCATCGGTCAGGTTTGCAAAGCTCAAGTCGGAATCGGTCAAGTCGGCATTGCTTAGATTGGCACCGCTTAGATCGGTGCGGACTAGGTTAGCACTGATTAGCTTGGCACCAATTAGATCGGCACCGTTGAGATTGGCTCCTGGCAGTTTAGCGCCGTTCAGACTGGCCCCAGCTTGCAGATTCTCGCCGCTGTATGAATGAATGCCTTCGCCAGTTTCAGGGCGATATTCAATTTGGTCGAGAGTCCCATCTGCTTTTTGATAGGTAGCTGCTGATAAAGTAGCAGAAAAGATGATTAGAGCAATCGTGGCGGATAAAACAGATTTGAGGGTAGGGGTTTTTTTCATAACTTAAACGTTTATCTAGTGAGAAAATTTACATTTAAACAGTCAGTGACGAAAGTCAATGTAATCTATTCTGCCCTTAGGTCGGCACACATGAACGAGCACAAAAAAGCCCTGATTACTCAGGGCTTAAAATGGTGGAGGTGGCGGGAGTCGAACCCGCGTCCCTCGTGCTTTCATACGTGGCATCTACATGCTTAGCGTTCAATTTATTGTCGTTGCTGAACCGCCTAAATGCGAGCTATTCAGTTTCCAGGCTTCCTAAATACAACTGATAAGCGGAAGCCAGATTATCAGTTATGCCTGCTAGTCGACGCCTCACTCCCTTAGCAGGTGTCTAGGGTGAAACGTTGCCGCTTTAAGCAGCAAGAGCGAATTGTTCTTCGCCAATTATTATTTGTAATGGATTGATACGGAGCCTCCATTATCTCCGACATGCAGCCTCGTATTACGACACAAGGTCGAATCCGTGACACCCCCTGAAAGAAACGCTCGAATCTCAGATTTATAGAATTTTAAATCTAGATGACGTTAATAGCTAAAAACTCGAAGAGTAAGTTTAGCTGAAAAAGGAAATTACGGAAAGAACTTGATCCGTGTAACGGAGGTTCTCTCAAAGAACGATCTAAACGATCACGCGTCTTTGGGAAAATAGCAAGTCTGGCTTACGGATTTATACCGGTGCCCCGATGCTCTATCAATCGGATACAAATATATGAATGAGGCCCGAACCATTAAAAGCCATTCGTATATTGCCGCTGCCGATATTGCCATCGTCAATGATGGAATCGATGTGGACTGCTTGTTCTGGGGTGAAGCCCAGGTTGTAAACGTACACATAAATGTAATCACTAGTATTTACGTAAAACCAATTGTAAGTCCCGTCTGTCCAAATACCTGGGAGGTAGTCTTTGATCGAGTCTGGCAACTCTTGGTAGTTCATCTGCGGTGGATAGCCGCCCTCACTTGTGTTGTAAATTTCGATGGCACCAGTGAAGACGCGAATGTCGTTCGCAGCTGCAGTGGCTTCGGCTCTTTGTGCGGCGGCCGTGACACCCGGCACGGCGAGTAGCGCCAGTATGCCAATGACTGTTGTGACAACCATTAGTTCGACGAGTGAAAATCCTCTGGGATGTTTAGCCTGCATTTAATTAAGGTTGGTGCTTTTGTATCAGCGAATAATTTTCTTTTGAAAATCTGTCAAAACAGGTGGTGGATATCAGGTGGTGAGCGGATTGAACGGTGAAGCGGTGGTCTAGAAGGCAATTAGATTTTCGAAATAAGCTTTTTTTGTTTTTGGATCGTACACCGCGGTGGCAGAGCCTTCGGCGGCGCTTTGTGCGATCAGGCCATCTTGGATGCGGATGCTGATCGCAGCTTGCCATTTTTCGAATTGCTCTACGGTAACGGAGCCGTCGGGCGATATTGGTTGGGTTTGCTGCTCTTTGTCTGCGGGTAAATAGGCCTTATAGCGGCTAAGGGTTTTTTGTTTGCCTAGGCGGTGCACCTGCATGCCGTTGCTTTCAGCCCAAGCTTTAAAGTTTTCTAAACTAACCTGAAACTCATAAACTTGAACTTGGTTGGAGCGATAGTAAGAAATATGTGACGTGTAGTCTGGGAGCCACTTCACCTGATTGACGTCTACGTCGAATTCGGGTGCGTTGTTAAGGAAGAAGAAGATGGCGAAGGGTAGGGCAACGATGAGGGCAAATAGAGCGTACAGGGCTCGTATGTCTCGGCGGGACTTTGGTTTGAAGGATTCGAGTGCGTCTTCGTAAAAACGCAGCATGAGATTAGCGCGTGCTTTTTCTGCGCCTTCGCGGGCGATAAGCTCTTCGTATGAGCTGAGGCGCCAGCGTTTTTGTAGTTTTGCGTAGCGTTCGAGTGCTTCTTTTTCGAGTGCTTTCTCGCTGTCGAAATCGGTGTCAATATGAAGGACGCTGACGTAGCCTTCTTGAGTTACCCATGTCCAGGATTCGCCTTCGGTCTTAAAGTAGCCCGCGAGTTGGAAGCGGTTCATATTCCAGCGCCGGTGCCCCGCGTAGATCACTTTTGTATCGTCCTCGAAGGGACCGTTGTGGAAATCCAAACGTACTTGGTTACTCTTAAGACCAGCAGCAGATTGATAGGCGCTTTGTTGTTCTTTGGTGGTGAATGCGCCCAATGCATGCAATGAACCATCGTCTTCGACGCGGATCAATATGTGCAGATAGGG
>DBBT01000116.1:7651-27513 GCA_002292345.1 Opitutia bacterium UBA977
AAAAAAACCCGACGCTCAGGACGTCGGGCTTTTTAAAAACGATTGAATCTAAGGGTTTAGATTAAGTCTTTGACGGCCTCACGTTCGTCTTTGAGCTCTTGAATTGTAGCGTCAATTTTAGCGCGGCTGAATTCGTTGATCTCGATGCCTTGCACGACTTCGATCTTGCGACCGTCGGAACGTACAGGGAGGGATGTGATCAAGCCTGGAGTGGTACCGTAGCTGCCGTCGGAGCAGATGCACATGCTAATGCTGTCGCCAGTTGGTGTCGGTGTGACGATTTTACGGACTGCGTCAACGATGCCGTTGGCAGCAGATGCAGCTGATGAGGAGCCACGTGCTGCGATGATTGCTGCACCGCGCTTTTGCACGTTGGGAATGAACTCATCCTTAAACCATGTTTCGTCGCCAATAACTTCGGCTGCCGACTTGCCGCCGATTAGTGCAGAGTAAAAGTCAGGATACTGAGTGGCGGAATGATTGCCCCAGATCGTCATGTTGGTGACTTCGGTAACGTCGACGCCTGCTTTTTGAGCGAGCTGTGTCTTCGCGCGGTTTTCGTCGAGCATCGTCATTGCGAACCAACGATCATTCGGGACACCTTCTGCGTTGTTCATCGCGATTAGGCAGTTGGTGTTGCAAGGGTTGCCGACGACTAGAATGCGGACATCGGCAGCAGCGTTGCGTGCGATCGCTTTACCTTGTCCAGTGAAGACCTTACCATTGATACTGAGTAGGTCGGCGCGTTCCATGCCAGCTTTACGTGGGACGGAGCCGACGAGGCAGGCCCAGTTGACATCTTTGAATCCTTCATCGAGGTCAGTTGTCGCAACCACATCTTTAAGTAGCGGGAAAGCGCAATCATCAAGTTCCATGACGACGCCCTTGAGGGCTTCGAGTGCTGGTTGGATTTCTATCAGGTTGAGTGCGACCGGTTGATCGGGGCCAAACATGGCGCCGGATGCGATCCGGAATAGAAGGGCATAGCCAATGTTTCCGGCTGCTCCGGTGACTGCGACGCGAATAGGTTGTTTACTCATGATTGTTGTTTTCGATTTTGGATTGAAAGAAGCGCTGAAGTTATGTGGTGGAGTTCAGCTGATAAAGAAGAACTCATTGGTACGTTGTATCAAATCTGTAGGTCTAAGTAATATGTTAAGTTTTGAAGGTCGGTGCGAGTGTTTGGTAGGCTTGTTTGATCATCGCCTCGGTGGTATCCCAGTCGATGCAGCCGTCTGTGATGGAGACGCCGTATTGGAGGTCTTCGATCGGTTGCGGAAAAGTTTGTGCGCCGTGGTTGATATTACTTTCGACCATGGCTCCGATGATGCTTGGGTCGGTGAGGCTTTGCTGAATTAGCTCTTCGAAGACGGCTGGCTGCCGGGCGGGATCTTTGGCGCTATTGGCATGGCTGCAATCTGTCATGATTGCTGGAGTCAGTTTCGCTGCTTTGAGCTGATTGCTGGTTTCCTTGACGTCTGCGGCGCTGTAGTTCGGCCCCTTGGAGCCGCCGCGTAGCACGATGTGGCAGTTTGGATTGCCGTTGGTGGTGAGCGCATTGGCCTTACCTTCGTTGTCGATACCGAGAAATGTTTGTGGCTGGCTGGCTGCTTTGATCGCATTGAGTGCGACGGTGAGACCGCCGTCGGTGCCGTTTTTAAAGCCGAGGGGCATCGAGAGACCGGATGCCATTTGGCGGTGCGTTTGGCTTTCCGTGGTGCGTGCGCCGATTGCTGACCAGCAAACGAGGTCGGCAATGTATTGCGGTGTGATCGGGTCGAGCAGCTCAGTGGCTGTCGGCATCCCTAGGTCGATAACCTCTTTGAGGAAGCGGCGCGCGATGCGCAGGCCCTCGGGAATGTCGCTAGTGCCGTCGAGATTCGGGTCCATGATGAGTCCCTTCCAACCGACCGTGGTCCGTGGCTTCTCAAAGTAAACACGCATCACCAGCAGCATGCGGTCTTTGACCTCTTCAGCCAGAGCAGCCAATTTATGCGCATATTCGCGGCCAGCCTTCAGATCGTGGATCGAGCAGGGGCCAACGACTATGAGTAATCGTCGGTCGTCGCCAAAGATAATTTTATTAATAGCCTCGCGACTGTCGGCGACGAATTTGCCAGCGGCTGCCGTTTTTTCGATCTCCTCACACAGAGCGAGAGGCGATGGTAGGAGCGTTTTGGAAGAGATGTTGATATCGGTGACTTTTTTCACAGGCGGGGATGTTTAACTAACCTAGTGTGAAGGAACAAGCCATAATTCCAGTCTAAGCATGAAACTCGAATTCTCCGATTGAAAAATGCTGCTAGGCAGGGCAAGTTGCCGCCATGAAATCTATTTTTGGATATGAATATGAGCACGCTGCGCATTTGCTGGTGACTGATGAGGATGCAGCCGATTTTTTGCAGAGTCAGTTTTCAAATGAGCTTCGCCCGTATGATACAGGGCGCTGCACATATGGGGTGTGGTTGGATGTCAAAGGCAAGGTGATCGCGGATAGTGTGATCATCTGTGAAGGACCCGAGCGTTTTCGTATTTTGAGTGAGCATTCAGCTGCGACTGTGATTGCGCAGAAGCTGGAGCAGCATGTTATTGCTGATGATGTAGAGATCGAAGCGCAACCGACTGGTTCGGCGCTGGCTTTAATTGGAGAGGGAGCAGTCGAAGCGCTTGAGGAGCTAGGCTTAACCGTACCAGCGCTCGGAGCAATTGCGACTGTGCCTGGACTGACGCTTTATCGGGGGCGTCGTTCGCTAGGTATGAGTTTTGAACTATGGTCTGACTCTGCGGCGACGATTGTCGAGTTGAAGGCACGTCTGATTAAGCTAGGCGTGGATTTTATTTCTAGAGAGCGGGTGCAATTGATTCGGATCGCTGCCGGAGTGCCGAGTGTGCCGAGTGAGATCGGACCGAAGGATCTACCAGGTGAGGGTGCATTGGTGGGGGATGGCGTTTCGCTGACAAAGGGCTGCTATCTTGGGCAAGAGGTGGTTGCGCGAATGCATAACGTGGGGCGACCGCAGCGTGGATTATTCCGGATTTCTGGCTCAGAAAGCCCGCCAAATTGCCCGATTGCATTATATAATAGGGAGTCGAAGAAAATCGGCGAGTTACGCAGCGCCTGTTCGACTGAAAATGGCTGGCAGGGTGTGGCGCTATTAAAATCACGTTATGCATTGGTTGGTGAGTCGCTCAAATATGAGGGTGGCAGCGTAAGAATCGAGGGACTTTTTCAGCCGATTAAGGGAGGAGCGAAATGATGGAAGCCGAGCCAGACCAATTGACTCTGATAAAATCCTTGTTTTTGCAAATGGGAGCACCTGAAGAACAGGCTGAAGTGATGGCTTCTCAACTTTTAAAACGAGCGGGGCAAATTGCTTCAGAACGAGATATTTCAATTATTGAGGCAGTTGAAATCCTGTTAAAACAGGTAGTTGAAGCGCAACAAGGGAGCTGATCTGGCTCTGAGAGTAGCGAGTCGTATGGCTATCGGCTATGAACGTGAAAAAATAGCCTATTCAGAGTGATTTACTGTTGACGGTCATGAATTCAAAGCGTCTTTTCTTGTACGGTCATTAGGCCAAACAACCTCAATCAAATAATACACGTATATGAACAAAGCAGAACTTGTTGCAGAAGTGCAAAAAACACTAGGCGCCGATACATCTAAAGCATCCGCAGAGCGCGCGATCCAAGCCGTTCTTGAAGGCATCAAAAAGGGCATTAAGAAGGACAAAAATGTCCAATTAATTGGTTTCGGTACTTACTCCGTAACTAAGCGAGCAGCTCGTGATGGTATCAACCCACAAACTGGTGACAAGATCCGCATCAAAGCTTCCAAGGCAGTTAAGTTCAAAGCCGGAGCTGGCCTCAAGGCTGTCCTCTAATTTTACCCCTAAATTAAGTTTTTCAAAAACCCGCAGTTTAGGCTGCGGGTTTTTTTGTCTATTTAGATTAGGGCTCTTAGCTTTAGTCTTAGCGCAGAAGTATGGTGTGGTCATGGCTGTAGCAGAATAATCAAAATGTTTCTTTGCGGTTGCCAGACCATAGAAAGGTATCCTTATTGAGACGCTTTTGAGATTAACCCTCCTGATGAGGACACTATTATGAGCAAAAGCTTATTTGAAAAAGTATGGGATGCACACGCCGTTCGCCAGTTGGCAAACGGACAGACGCAATTATTGATCGGTACACACCTAATTCATGAGGTGACGAGTCCGCAGGCTTTCGGTATGCTGCGAGACAAAGATCTGAAGGTACAATACCCGCACCGCACATTCGCGACGGTCGACCACATTGTGCCGACCAATGAATCAGTCGAACCTTACAGTGATCCGCTCGCACAGGGTATGATTGAGGAGCTACGTAACAATTGTGTGGAAAACAACGTCACTTTCTTTGACACCAACACTGGTAAGCAGGGAGTTGTTCATATCGTCGGTCCAGAGCAAGGTATCACACAGCCAGGCACGACCATTGCTTGTGGTGATTCGCATACGGCGACGCATGGTGCATTCGGTGCGATTGCGTTCGGTATCGGCACTAGTCAAGTGCGTGATGTGCTTGCGACCCAGTCGATCGCGTTGAATAAGTTGAAGGTTCGCCGTATCAACGTGAACGGTGATTTGGCTCCAGGTGTTTACGCCAAGGACGTTATTCTGCATATCATTCGTCAGCTTGGTACTCAAGGTGGCACAGGTTACGCATACGAGTATGCGGGTTCGACTGTTGAGAGCTTTACTATGGAAGAGCGTATGACGGTGTGCAACATGTCCATCGAGGGCGGTGCACGTGTCGGATATGTGAATCCAGACGAAGTCACTTTCGAATATCTCAGGGGCCGTCCATACTCACCAACAGGGGATGCATGGGACACTGCAGTGCAGGAATGGAAGTCGTTTGCTTCCGATGAGGGCTGTGAGTTTGACGATGTGGTCAATATCGATGCGGCTGACATTCCACCAACAGTCACATGGGGAATCACTCCAGCGCAGGGCGTTGGCATTACTGAGAATATCCCAACAGTTGCAGAAGGTGCAACCGAATCAGACCGTGCTTCGATCACTGAAGCCCTCGAATACATGAAATTCGAAGGTGGCAGTCCGATGAAGGGCAAGAAGATCGACGTCGCATTCATCGGTTCTTGCACCAACGGTCGTCTTTCTGACTTCCAAGAAGTTGCACAGTATGTGAAGGGTCACAAGGTTGCTGACGGTGTGCAAGCGATCATTGTTCCTGGCTCACAGGTCGTCGCAAAAATTGCTGAAGGGCTTGGGCTCGATAAAATCTTCATCGAAGCTGGCTTCGAATGGCGCGCCGCGGGTTGCTCGATGTGCTTGGCGATGAACCCGGACAAGTTGATCGGTGATCAGCTTTGCGCGAGTTCCTCAAATCGTAATTTCAAGGGCCGCCAAGGCAGTCCGACTGGCCGCACGATGCTCATGAGCCCACTCATGGTTGCAGCAGCTGCGATTACTGGTGTGGTCTCCGACGCACGCGACGTATTCACGGTCGCGGGTTAATCTCATCTTAATTCATACATTTTAATTGTTCCTTCAACGCCCTAGAGGGCACCCGTTTCAGTCACCCCTTCGGGGCAAACCGCAGACGGTTCACCATCTCCGCGTTATTCGCGCTACGTTAAAAATTTTAAAAATCATGGCATCTAATCCGATCAAACAAGTTACTGGTAAGGGCGTATACGTCCCTGGCGACGATATCGATACAGACCGTATTATTCCTGCTCGCTTTATGAAGTGCATTACTTTCGATGGCCTCGGTGAGTATCTCTTCTATGATGTTCGCAAGACTGAATCAGGCGAAGATAAGCAGCATAACCTCAACGATCCTCGCTTTGCGAATGCAACAGTGCTCTTGAGCGGCAACAACTTTGGTTGCGGCAGTTCGCGTGAGCACGCACCGCAGTCGATCCTCCGTGCAGGCTACAATGCGGTGATCGCAGGTAGCTTTGCTGAGATCTTTTTCGGTAATTCGACTAACCTCGGCGTTGTTTGCGTGATCGCAGCCGACGCAGATCGTCAGATTCTTGCAGACGCGATTGATCGCAATCCTGATCTGGAGATCACCATCGATGTGGAAGACCATAAGGTCTGGTTCGATGACGAGTTCATTCAGTGCGACATTAAAGCGGGTGCTCGCGAGAGTTTGCTCAATGGTACATATGATCCACTTGATGAGCTGCTTCAAGGTGCTGCAGATGTAACTAAAGTGACGGATAATCTCCCTTACATGCAGGCTTAGGAGCGTTTACTTTAATACTTCTTTTCTGGCAAAAGGCGTAACCTAAACGGTTGCGCCTTTTTCATATTAGCTCCATCTTTCTTCTTTATGGATTTACTGACGAACTCTGGCATCTTTCTTTACCCTTTGGCTCTGTGCTCCTTTATCGCGGTTTTTATAACGGTTGAGCGATTGATTGCGCTACGCAGCTCCAGTGTCATCCCGCAACAAATGGTGGATGCCTTTGTGGCAGGGGATTTGGATAAGGTTGAGTCGAATCTGGGTTCGGTCACTGGGCGTATTATTAGTTTTTATCGCGACCGTCATCCAGATCCAGAAGCGCTCAATGCCTTTGCTCGCTTAGAGGTGAGCCGTATGGAGCGTGGCTTGTTTCTACTCGAAGTCGTGATTGGTGCCGCGCCGCTGTTGGGCTTGTTGGGAACGGTGACCGGTTTGACTGAGGTGTTTGGTAATTTCTTTGCCGACAGTGGACTGGTTGATCCGAGTGCTTTTATCGGTGGCATCGCGTTGGCCTTGAATACGACGATTCTGGGACTCGCTATTGCGATTCCAACTTTAGCCGCACACGCGTATTTGTTGCGTCGTGTTGAGCTACTCGCCGCACGCATTAGCGTCGGTGTCCAGTGTTTGACTGAACTCGCGCGTGAACGCCCACAGGCGTAGAAACTTTTTGCAAAGATTAATATAACAGACGATGAGCAGCCTAGTGTCACATAGACGTCGCAACCCTTCGATCAATATCGTGCCGTTGGTCGATGTGCTTACCGTATTACTTTTCTTCTTTATGGTGACGATGCAGTTTAAACAGATTAGTGCATTGAATATTACAGTGCCCGAAATCAAAACCGCGGGTAAGAATGAAGTGAAGGAACAGATTACGATTGCGCTCAGTCCGTTAGGAGAGATCTATCTCAATAATCAATTGATTGAGATGCCTCAGTTCGAGGAGGCGATCAAACTGGCAGGCGAATTGACGCCAGACCTGCCCATTTTGCTGGTCGCTGATGAGGAGGTGCCGCTTAAACACGTCACCACTGTCATGGATGTGTGCCGCAGTAATAAGCTTAACAAGATACGTTTACAGTCACGTTAGCGGTGCGATGCATGGAGTGCTCGCGTAAAAGAGCATCACACTACGCGACTTTGGACTGGAGTGGAAGTTATCAGAATGAAGGGGTTTACTTGGTGACTTTCTCGAACAGCAATGCCAAAGGCGATTCGCTCATTTATAATGGGTGGACTCGTCCTCGTTGGCCGCAGTTAGATTGAATGTCACTTCTTCTGCTATGTATCTTAGAGACAGCTCGCTTGTGACCGCACATTATAGACGAGCCCAAAAAATGAAGCGGTTTTCACACCCAAGGGCAGAATAACAAGCAAGGCCCTTACGAAAAATCAATGACCCTGCGCTTCTAAATCGGTCGACGAATGCGGTGGCGATATTTCTGTGCCAAGGCTTCGTTGTGCTCTGCGCCGCCATCGGCATTTTGGCTGACGTAGGTCGGTGGTGTGACGCCATTGGCGATGAGTTGCTCGATAATTTCCATTGAGAGTAGATTGAGTAACAGTGCGCCACTCATTGTAGAAGTGGGACCGACTTTGTAGGCAAAGCCAGGGGCATCGAGTGCCGCATCGCCTGGTTCGCCACCGTTGTCCAAGACGTAGTCGCCGAGTTCGTAGAGCTTTTTGCCAGAGGGGTGGCGGGAGGTTGTCACTTTCGACATCTCCAAAGATGTGAGCACGACCACGTGTAGCCCTGCGGCCTTGGCTTCCATCGCGACTTCGATCGGACTGGCATTGCGACCTGAATTCGAAATGACGATCACGACATCTGCTGGTTGCACAGCATATTGAAATGCATAACGTTGGAACAGGCGCGCGCCATAGCCAGGGATTTGTTCGGGCCAACCATCGGCGGGATCAATGATGCTACTAACGGGCACGAGTCCACCAGCGCGGCGTTCGATTTCAGCGGCGAGAATTTGTGAGTGTCCACTGCCGAAAGTGTGCAGCACGCCGTCGGCGGCGATGGAGTCGGCAATGAGTTTACCGACTGTGCGAAGTGTCTTGGCATTACTGTGGCGTACTTTTGCTTGGAGCGCGTTGCTGGTTTCGAAAAAATAATCTGAGAGGCTCATTTGACTAAGAGGTGGGAGGTGGGAGGTGGGAGACTTGAGGTCTGAGTTAACCAAGACAGACAAGAATGTCTGTGTAACGGCGTGAACAATTTAAAGGTCGAGCAGCTTTATGCCAATTGCGATCCAGAGTGGAATCGTCAGAAAACTGATCATAGTGGTGCCGAGTACGACTTTCAGTGCGACTTCCGCGGAGCCGTCGAAGTGGCGGGCAAGTACAATCGGAAAGACACCGCAAGGCATCGCAGCTTGCACGGCGATCACGCATTTGAGCTCTGTTGAGAGTGGTAGTATGAATGCGATAAACAGAAAGGCAGCGGGGAGGATGCCGAGCCGCAACACCGATGCGGTGATTGGGATCTTTAGGCGACTGCTGATCTTCATCTCTTTTGCCAAATCCACGAAAGTCGCGCCGATCAAGAGCAGTCCGAGCGGGATCGCGCATTGTCCGAGCAGGTTGACCGTCTCTAGGGCGGAGTTTGGGAGATGTTGATCGATTTTGAAATAGTTCATTGGCACCGCGATGAGTATAGCAATCACTGGGCCGCTAAAGACGCGTTTCCAAATGGATTTAGGATCGTTACGCGAGAGTATGAAGCCGACGCCGAGTACCCACATCGCGACTTCGACGCCGAGATTATGTACTAGGAGCACTCCAGTGGTTTCACGATCGAATAGCAGCGCGATAATCGGTACGGGGAAGTAGCCGTAGTTGTAGATGCCAGTGGTAAAGGCAAAGGTGCGGCACTCTTTCTGGTTGCCGATCTTAAACTTGCGCGCGACTAGCATCGCCAGCGCAAATCCGCCGATCACGGTGGTCAGGCCAACGAGTGGTGGTAGGATTAAATTCGAAGGTTGGCGCAGTGCATCGTTGCCTAGAATGAAACTAAAAATGAGTGCAGGGTAGAGCAGGTTGACGACCACAGTCATTAGGCTGCGGTCGGCTTCGGTATCGAGCCAACCGAGTCGACGTGCCAGAGCGCCTGCTCCGATTACAAAAAAGATAGGTAGGACTGCCGAGAAGACGAGTTGTGTGGTATTCATTCTTGTGGTCGTTATTCTTACCCGAGAATGCGTGTTAGTGTTGCATCGGTGACGCGCTCATAAGATCGGTAGGCGTCTTTGGCTGAGTCGAGCACTTGAGTAAATTGATTGTGCTGCTCTGTACTGTCGAATTCGAATCCGAGCAGTGCGCGGCCGACGCGTTCGCCTGAATAGACGTAATTGAAATAGCATAAATTCGCATGTGGGCTAACAGCGCGCAAAAAGTCGGCTAATGCGCCTGGGCGCTCATGGAACTCCAGCGTAATGAAGTAAGGTGTGAGTAGTAGCTTCGATTCATAGTGTATCAGGCGGAACGCCACGTCCGGCTCTGAAGTAACTTCAGTGAATAGAAAGTCAGCGTCGCATAGTGAGTTTTTTAGTACTTCAAACTGCATCGTCGAGACGTCGAATCCGATCACTGGGGTGGCCGCTGCAGCATCGGTTTTACCGTATTGAAAATCAACGATATTGACGGTGTCGGGCAGCGCTTCGAGGAGTCCATACATAGCGCCCGCGGTTTCCTTGATCTGAACTTGTAAGAAACGGCGGCGGGAGGCTCCGACTGCCGATCGCCGTGCGATACTGGCGAGTTGTTCAAAGTCCATATTGGCACCGCAAAGTACACACAGCACGCGCTTACCTGTAAGGGACTGTCGGCGTTTGAGTATAGCGGCGACACCCATTGCGCCAGAGGGCTCAGGGATGCAGCGTAGATTTTCCCATAAGAATTGAATCGCCGCGGACACCTCATCGTTACTGACAGTCATCCATTCATCGATCATTTCGGCGCAGATTTCATGGGTGAGTTTGCCGACTTGGCGCACGGCTGTGCCATCACAAAAAATATCTACCTTATCTAGAGCGACGGGATGGCCTGCTTTGATCGCAGCGGCCATAGAGGCTTGTTCGACGCCTTCGACTCCGACGATGTGGATATCTGGCGAATTTATTTTCAGCCAAGTCGCGGTGGCTGCGGCCATACCACCACCGCCCACTTGTAAAAAAGCGATGTCGAAGGGACCTTTGCCGGACATCACGATTTCGTCAGCAAGAGTGCCTTGTCCAGCAATCACAGCGAGATCGTCGTAGGCGTGGATGTAGGTTAAGTTTTGCTCTTTGGCATAGGTATGCGCAGCTTGACTGGCGACATCGTAGGTGTCGCCAGTCAAGCGGATTTCGACATTGTCCCCGCCGTGCTGCTTGACTGCAAATTGTTTCATACGCGGAGTCGCCAGAGGCATAAAGATCGTTGCGTTGGTGCTTAGCTTTTGGGCGGCGAGTGCGACGCCCTGAGCGTGATTACCTGCAGATGCAGTGACAACGCCTGCCTTGAGCTCGTCGGCAGTGAGTTGGGCCATGCGATTGTAGGCGCCGCGCCATTTGTAGGCATGGATCGGCGATAAATCCTCTCGCTTGACAAAGATAGATAGGTCATCGAGTTCAATCAATTCGAGTGGTGTCGCTTGTCCGACTTCGTAGACACGACGGCGGGCAAAGAGTATTTCTTGACGCAAGGTGCGTGTGAGCGATTCCGATTCCATGCGCAGAGTTGAATGCTTTTTAGTTAAGTGTGCAAGCGAGGTTTATTTACAGGTGAATGTAGCGATTGAGTTTTACCAGCAATGGTGCCATCAGAAAAAACGCTCCGCCGTCATGAACAGTTAACGGAGTGTGGGCGACTCGCCTAGGTCAATTTACAACGAGGGCGGGTCGCCCTCGCTCCATTATATTGCGAATGCATTAGAACTTCTGATTCTGATGTGCGAATTACTTTGTCGGCGTGGTGTTTTTGCTATGAATGCCAGTATGCCTAAAGATTGGAATGCTGCTTACGAAGATGATGATACGCCATGGGATAAGGGTATTGCTGCGCCGCCGCTGCGGGCGTTTTTAGCGAAACATCCGATTCGTGGGCGGGTGTTAGTGCCTGGCTGTGGCTTAGGGCATGATGTACGTTTGCTTGCGGAGCAGGGTGCTTCGGTGGTCGGCCTGGATATTGTGCCGAAGGCGGTGCGACAGGCGCTGGCCGTTACTGCAGTTGGAGACGAGCGCTTCGAGGTGGCGGACTTTTTGAATTTACCAGATAACTTCCATGGGCAATTTGATGCGGTGGTAGAGCATACGTGTCTCTGTGCGTTGGATCCTGCGCAACGCTTGGCCTATGTCAGAGCGGTGCTGCAGGCGCTCAAGCCCGGCGGTATGTATCTTGCGGTCTTCTTTCGCGTCGTTTCTGACTACGATGGCGATGGCCCGCCGCATCCAATCACAGCCGAAGAAATCGAAACGTTGTTCGGAGAGGCGTTTGAGACGATCGATCGCGTGGTACCACAGGATTGCTACCCAGCCCGGCCTGTCGGCAGTGAAGAGGTCTGTCTGATGCGCAAGCGATCAGGGAGCGATTCGTTGTAGCGTAGTGCTCTTTATGGGGTATTCTGGATGAAGACCGAGTGCGGTGCTATACGGCTAGATTAGCCAAGCGATCTAGCCGAATCTAGGTGTGGCATGCTATCGCCTTTGCTCACTTACAGAATGATCGCTTAATTTTGAATTTTCTCGAATGTCTAAGGTCGCAATGAATGAGCGTCAGCGAAAGTCATTGGCTATCCTGATTTGTTAGGCTCTTTTGTATTTCTTTAAGTCCCTGTAAAATTTTCATGACTACCAAAAGTGAGTCGATTTATTTCAGACGAATCGTAGGAGTATAAGAGTAGCGTCAAATGTTTGTTGAGCTTGAATTTGTAGACTAAGACTCCAGTTGAATCGCTCACTTTTACTTCTCGGATGCTTGGGTCGGTGATTCGTTACTCAGTCCTATCGCTAGTGCACGAATTTTGACGGTACAAGCTGCATGGCAGCAAAACATAACACGAAAGCCATGCCGCCAATTCCAATTGTGATCTGCGTGACGAACTACTTCGCCACGTCTCACCGTCACTTCCCTCAGGCCGCGTCAGTCGCTTAGTGCGCGGTAGCGCTTGAGCACTTTTTGTAGAATTGACTCGGGGTCGATGCCGACGCGCTTGCGCAGGGCAGTCACCGAGTTGCCGTGTTCGACAAATACATCGGGCCAGCCAATACGCTCGACTGGGCATAGGCATTGGCCGTCTTGCAGCGCTTCCATTATTGCGCTACCGAAGCCGCCGCTGATGACGTTGTCTTCCATCGTGACGATTAACTGACTGCCTTGTGCGGATGACAGGAGTAGCTTGGTGTCGAGTGGTTTAACGAAGCGTGCATTGACCACACCGGCTTGAATGCCGTTTGCGTGAAGTTGTTGGGCGAGTTGCTCTGCATCGGCGATCATGGAGCCGATTGCCCATATCTCGATTTCGCCTTGTTCTTGTAGGCGTTCGGCTTTGCCGATTTCGAGGGCTTTGGGCATCTCTTTGATCGGCGTGCCAATGGCTTCGCCGCGTGGGTAGCGCACAAAGCTCGGGCCTTGATAGGCGATGCCGGTGGCCATCATATCGGCAAGCTCGTCTTCGTTCGAAGGCGCCATGACGACTACACCTGGAATGTTACGCAAATAAGCGAGGTCAAATAGACCGTGGTGCGTGGCGCCGTCGTTGGGCGAGAGGCCCGCACGGTCCATACAGAACATCACTGGTAGGTTTTGCAGGGCAACGTCGTGGATAAGTTGGTCGAAGGCGCGCTGCAAAAAGGTCGAGTAGATCGCGCAAACTGGATGAAATCCGGAAGTGGCCATACCGGCTGCAGAGAGCACCGCGTGCTCTTCGGCGATACCGACATCGATGAATTGATCCGGTAGTTCTTTCTCTAGAATATTTAGCCCAGTGCCGGCTGGCATCGCTGCGGTGATGCCGACGATGCTTTTATCTTTCTTGGCGAGCTTGACTAGAGTTCGGCCCATTACGTCTTGATATTTTGGTGCAGTACCGACGGCCGATGGTGCGCCTTTGCCAGTTTTGACGTCAAAGGGGCTTGCGCCGTGGAAGCGCTCTGGGTTTTGGATCGCGACGTCGTAGCCTTTGCCCTTGGTTGTCAAAATATGCAGTAATACTGGCTGCTCGGATTGTTTGGCAAATTCGAGGTAGTGCTCGACCTGCTTCTGGTCGTGACCATCGATGGGACCAATGTAGCGCACGTTGAATTTCTCAAAAAGTGAGGACGGCACGAAGAAGTCCTTGGTCTCTTTCTTCCACTTTGAGCCGAACTGAATGATAGTTTCGCCGCCTGGAACTTTTTGCAACAGCGACTCGAAATCGTCATTCAGTCGATTGTAGAGTGGGTTAGTGATCAGCTCGTTAAAGTAGCGGGGCAGCGCGCCGACATTCTTGGCGATCGACCATTTGTTGTCGTTAAGAATGATGATCAGGCGCTTGGTCGAGGTGGCGACGTTGTTGAGCGCTTCCATGGTGATGCCACAGGTGAAAGCGGCATCTCCACAAAGTGCGACGACATGTTCGTCTGAGCCGCGCTTGTCGCGTGCAGTGGCCATGCCGAGTGCGGCTGAAAGAGCGGTGCCGGCATGGCCTGCGCCAAAGGCATCGTGTTCGCTTTCGCTCCGGTTCAAAAAGCCACTGAGGCCGTCGCATTGGCGAATCTTGTCGAAGGCTACACCGTTGCGACCAGTTAGCAGCTTGTGCACATAGCCTTGGTGAGACACGTCGAAAACGAAGCGGTCTTTTGGAGTATTGAAGACGCGGTGCAGACCGATGGTCAGCTCAACGACGCCGAGATTGGGCCCCACATGTCCACCGTTTAGCGAAGTGGCTGAGATAATACGTTCACGTATCTCAGCGGCGAGCACTGATAGCTCAGGCTCGGATAACTGTTTTACATCCTCGGGGGATTGAATCCGCTCTAGTAGGCCCATACTCTTAAAAATTACTGGTGTGTGCGATGCGCGATGTATGCGCTTTGAGTCTAGGCCTCGGTGGTATCGTCTTCAAAGGGCTCGACCTCGCCGGTCTTAATATTGAGCTTTTCGATCTTCAGTTCCGCTTCTTTGAGCTTTTGCTGGCAGTTTTTCAAGAGGTTTGAGCCTTCTTCAAATTTAGCAACTAGATCAGCAAGCGGCGTGTCACCACTTTCCATGGATTCGAGGATGGCTTCAAGGCGCTCAAGGGCATCTTCAAAGGTGAGTGTGTTATTTTTCTTTGGCATGTTTAAAAGGAAAGCGAGAGCTTTATTAGGTCAGGTCTGATAGGTCGAGCAAAGATGCTAGAAGTTTTGCCCCCGTTCATAATAATGGTGGCTGAGCGGACTAGGCATTCTCCGTAGAGCTGCTTTCGGTTTGGAAGGCGTTACGAATCACATCGAGATCGATGTTTTTTGAAATTAGGTCCTTAATGATCGGAATTTTATCTGTATCGCTGGGCTGAGTCTTGACGGTCATTAGATTGATCTTTGATGCTACGGCATAGCTATCGTCCTGACAGATGATCACGGGAATGTTGGTTTTTGTAATCATCTCCATGAGCTTCGGATGAGGGAGCACATTGCGCGTGAGAATAATACCTGAAACAACTTTTTCGCCGGCGATACTCTCTGCAGCGATTGCGCCGAGCAGAATGTCTTCGCGGTCGCCCGGAGTGATAATCAGTGAACCACGTTCCAGTAGGTCGACGAGTCCTTTGGCGGCCATTGCACCAATCAAGACTTGGTCGACTCGCTCTGTGGCACCGTGCTCGCGGCCGTTCAACCAGCGGCCATTCACCTCATCGACCACTTGATTAAGCTTCGGTACGGTTAGTTTCTTTTCCACCGGAATACAGCCAAGCAGAGGGATGCCCATCCGCTCTAGTGCGATTTGGCTATATTTCTCGATCGTTGCCAATTTATCGGCTTCGACTTTGTTTATAATCACGCCAATGACTTCCACGCCTGCTTGCGCAAACAGGGCTTTGTTTAAGGCTATTTCATCAATTGGACGACCGATGCCGCCGCGCGCGACGATGATGACTTTGGCTTTGAGTCGCTTGGCGACGTCTGCGTTGGACAAATTAAACACCGAGCCCACACCCGCATGTCCAGAGCCTTCGATTATAATATAGTCTTTTTCAAAAGCGGCACGATCGAATGCGCGACACATTTTATCGACGACGGTCGCATGGTTCTTGCACGGGTCGTCCAAGAAATCGCGCGTGAAGGTGGAATGAATCGCGATCGGGCTCATTGCACCGATCGGTACTTTGACGTCAAAGATCTTGTCCAGCAGTACTGAGTCTTCGTCGATTTGGTGCCCCTCAACTTCTACAAAGCGTTGCCCGACTGGCTTAATAAATCCAACCTTCGGCGTAAAACTACGTAACGCGGCAAATAGCGCTAAGCTGGTAGTCGTCTTACCATCATTCATCCGTGTCGCGGCAATGAAAATACGCTTGGTGGTCGTATTCCTAGGAGCGGTGAGGAGTTCGGTGTCGTCTGACTTAGGCATCGGTTGGTGGGTTTGCGGAGATCGAAGTATTCGAGGTATGAGCGAAATTAGTCGATGATGGTCATGTCTTCGTTCAATTCGTCACTTCCAATCGGGTAGAGTAGCTTGTGATCGATCGCCTGAGAGGCGACCATGACGGCAGTACCAAAGATATCACTGGCTGTGGCACCGCGACTGATTTCAGCAGCGGGCTTACTTAGGCCAGTGAGGATCGGACCATAGTTACGTGCGCGAGTCAAAACGTGGACGAGTTTGGAAGCGATGTTAGCTGAGTGTAGATCTGGAAAAATTAGCACGTTGGCATGGCCAGCGACAGTACCTTCGATATTCTTACTACTCGCCACGATTGGGTCGAGGGCGGCATCAACCTGCAGTTCGCCTTCGATGTCCATCGGGATACCGAGTTCCTTGGCTTTTTTGCGGGCCATCTCAGTGGCGGCCTTCATCTTGGCCACTGTCGGATTTTTACTAGATACGCTCTTACTGGTGTAGCTGAGCAGCGCGACGCGCGGCTTGGTGTTGGTCAAGTGGTAGCTTAGCGCTGCAGTGGTGACCGCAATGTCACAGAGTTGCGCGGCGGTGGGATCTGGAATGACGGCACAGTCGGCGAGGAAGAGTTCACGATCTTTACCGGTCTCAGGGTCTTCGAGATCAAAAATGTTGAGCGACGACATGTTGGCGACGTTTTCGTGCAGTGGGATAATCTGCAACAATGGACGCAACGAGCTGGATGCTTTGCTGGTCGCACCGGATACGATGGCGTCTGCCTGTCCGGTCGCGAGCATAAGGGTCGCGAAGTAGTTGGTGTTATCCAAATAATCCTCCGCTTCTTTGTCATTCATGTTTTTGAAGCGACGCAGCCCTTGGAATTTGCTCACGAAGTTATCCCATTCGCTGCTGCGACGGGGCTCGATGATGCGGATGTGTTCAAGGCGGATATCCAGCTTCTCGGCGTTGGACTTAATTTGTGCGCGATCACCCAGGAGGATGGGGATCCCCAGTCCGCGTGTGGCAAATTTGCGGGCGGCTTGTAGGATGCGGGGGTCGGCCCCTTCGGGGAAGACCACTCGTTTTGGATGGCGTTTGAGGCGTTCGGCTAGTTTAGCGATAAGTGGCATCGTATTTAATGAGATGGGTTATTATTAAATTAAATAGGGCAATTGACCCTAAAAGGGAGATGAAAGTTAAAAACACCTTCTTGGTAGAGCATGAAATATACAATTGCCAAAGTTTTTTCTGAGGTAGTTTCTTGTGCTTGGTTGGTTTTGTTAGTCGCCAACGCCCAGTTATGTTCAAAAATCTTAAAAATATCGTAGTTGTCAGCCTTTCGACTGTTGGCTCGCGCGTGCTGGGCTTGATGCGTGATATTCTTATTTTTGCGGCTCTGGGAGCAAGCGCTTGGAATGATGCGTTTATCCTAGCCTTTACTTTGCCCAATCTGTTTCGCCGATTACTCGGTGAAGGCGCGCTGACTTCGGCCATGGTACCGATCTTCTCGGATGTGCTGCATCGCGCCGGACGTTCCGAAGCCTTTGCCTTTTTAAATCAAGTGCTGCTGCGACTGTTGATTATATTGTCGGCTCTCGTTGTCAGTGGAATGGTGTTATTTGGTTCGCTGGTTCATAGCGGAATGCTGTCCGACCGTTGGGCGCTGGGCGCAGAACTGGCGGTCGTGTTGCTGCCGTATATGATCTTCATTTGCCTCGCGGCGATTGTTTCGGCTGGCCTCAATCTGCTCGGACGCTTCGCTATTGCCGCCAGCACACCTATACTGCTTAACCTCGCGATGATTACTGCCTTAGCTGCGGGGATATGGTTGAGTCATGATCAGGCGCGGATCGTGTACTGGCTTTGTGGTGGTGTATTGTTTGGCGGATTGTTGCAGTTGCTGTTGCCCGCGTGGGATTTGGCGCGTCAAGGCTGGCGTCCTCGCATGGAGTCGCGCGGCTCAACAGAAATGAGTGAGCTGTGGCGATTGTTTTTACCCGGCCTTATGGGGGCGGCAATCTTACAGGTTAATATTTTGGTGTCGCGTCTGTTGGCGTATTCGCTCGATGAGTCGGCAGTATCGGTGCTCTACCTCGCCAGTCGCTTAATGGAGTTGCCGTTGGGCATCTTTACGGTCGCTGTAGCCACCGTGTTCTTTCCACTATTGGCACGGGCAGTGTCAGATAGAGATAACCATTCCTTCGCTGGTGCCTTGACTCAAGGCATGCGTCTAGTGGTAGGAATTTCCCTGCCAGCAGGTATTGGATTAATGGTTCTTGGTGGGCCGATCTTGGAGCTCCTGTTTCGATGGGGTGCATTTAACACGCAGAACGTGGCGCAAACGATACCACTGATTGCGATCTATGGCTTAGGCCTACCATTTTACTCCGCGGCGACGTTTGCCACTCGCGGATTGCATGCCTGTAAAGATATGAAGACGCCTGTTCGTGTGGCAGGACTGTGCCTACTAGTGAATTTAATTTGCGGCGTAGTGTTGATGCAGTTCTACGGAGCGGGCGGCTTGGCAGCTGCCAATGTACTCGCTGCGGTGGTGCAGTCGGCCTGTCTCTGGCGCGCCTTATCCAAGCGCCGCAGCGAGGTCGGTTTTTCGCAGCTGCGCGGTGCCTTTGCTAAAGTCCTCTGTGCAGGCGTGGTGATGGGCTTGTATTGTGTGTTGGGCCACGCGCTCGTACTGAGTTTTGATCTGGCCGATAAATTAAACGCTGCGGTCATCGTCGGTGTGTTGGTGCCCAGCGGCGCGGCACTTTATTTCGGTCTGTTATATCTGTTGAAGTTCGAAGAGTTGGATACACTTGCCCGAATGCTACGGCGCTTCATTCCCAAAGGTAGGTCGAGCTAGCTCTTTGGGCTTTGAGGCTTTGCGTGATTCGGATTCTCGGCCGATACTGGGCATCGAGATGATACGCCGCATAATTGGCATGTGCGTTGAAGCGCATCGCAGATCGAGCAATGCTTTAGATTTGCCAAATGCGAGAGGAGAGGGAACAGTCTTACCTCATATGGCAAACGGACAATCACAAGCGACATGGGGTGGGCGATTTTCAGAGGGACCTGCGGAATTGATGCTACGCATCGGCGAATCGGTTTCGTTTGATTATCGTCTGGCTATATTTGATGTACAGGGCAGCAAGGCGCAGGCCTCGATGCTCGCGCATGTTGGCATCCTCACTGCTGAGGAGCGCGATGCGATCCATGCTGGGTTGGACGCGATCTTGGTCGAAGTCCAAGCGGGAGAGTTTAATTGGGACATGGCGCTGGAAGATGTGCACATGAATATCGAGCAAGCACTGACGGTGCGTGTGCCTGCTGCGGCCAAGCTGCACACCGCGCGCAGTCGCAATGACCAAGTCGCCACAGATATGCGTCTCTGGTTTAAAGATGCCTGCATTAAGTTGGATGCATCGCTCGCTGCAGTGATCGCGGCGATGGTGGATCTAGCGGATCGCACCCAGGCGGTGATTATTCCGGGCTATACGCATTTGCAACGCGCGCAGCCAGTATCGATGGCGCACCACTTGCTCGCTTATGTGGAAATGTTTGACCGTGATCGCAAGCGGATCGCTGACGTGTTTGAAGAGGCCAATGTGTGTCCGCTCGGATCGGGTGCAATTGCTGGGACGACGTTGCCGATCGATCGTGATTTCGTGGCTCGTGAGTTGAATTTTGTTGATGCCGATGGCAATCCGATGATCACGCAAAACAGCATGGATGCGGTCAGTGATCGCGATACCTTTATTAGTTTTGCTTCGGCATGTGCGACGATCGGAGTGCACCTCTCGCGACTGTCGGAGGATTTCATTTTGTGGAGCAGTGCGGAGTTCAGCTTCGTGCGCTTGCCAGATGCGTTTACCACCGGTTCCAGCTTGATGCCGCAGAAAAAGAACCCAGATGCCTTTGAGCTGATCCGCGGTAAGTCGGCGCGTTTGACTGGTAACTTACAGATGCTGCTGACCATGGTCAAAGGTCTGCCGCTGACGTATAACCGTGATTTACAGGAAGATAAGCCGCCAGTGTTT
>DBBT01000134.1 GCA_002292345.1 Opitutia bacterium UBA977
CCACGGCCTCGACTTGCAGCTCTACCATTTCGTCTTGGACCGCTGCAATCGTCTCAGCGACTTCCTCTTGGGCGGCTTCGACAATGGCATCCACCTGTTCCATCGCTTCAGCCACCACAACGGCACTTGCAGCCTCTTTTTCAACAGGAGCAGACGCGGGCACTTCGGGCTCTTGCTTAGCGCATGCGGCAAGCAGAACAGTGATGGCGAGCAGGGACAGGACAGGTGTATTTGGTTTCATAATGCTATCGGGATTTTGATTGAGTGAATGAGAATTGTAAATATAGCCAAATAGTTTGCGAGCACCACCGCAATTGAGCATTTTCTTAGATAAACTAAAAAACGAGTAGAGCCGTTAATGCACGTTAATCTGATCTCAGAATGGATTGATAAATAGGAGGTTATAAATCCCTATAAAGCAACTGCTCGACTGCGATTCAGTCCCCAATATGGCGGTGGCTCTGATTTACGTTAATTAACGTCCATTGACGGTTGAAGGAATTTCGTATGATTGGATTAGCGAATTTAGGATAACAAAAAAGCGGCCGTCCCTGTAAAGAGATGGCCGCTAGAAGAATGACTACCTTAACTTCGCTTACCAAAAGTACGTGTAGAGAGCGATCGTGGCAATCACCACACCGATCCCCATAATCTTAGCGCCCTTGGAAGATTCGAGTTCAATTTGATCATTCACAGGAAGCACCACAGGATGCTTCATTGGCTTAACCAAAGTCAGGATAATACCAGCCAAGAGTACGATAAAGAAGCAGATCGACATCCGATCGAGAAACGCGATTTGATCCGCATACCACCAGCCCTTGGAGACGAGCCATGGACCAAGCGCCCACTTAAATGCGCCATAGGAAAACACATTCAAGCCAATGCCAACCGCACCAAAATAGCGCGGTGTCTTAGGCGAGAAGAAGCCAAAGATGAAGACCGCCAAGATCCCTGGTGAAATGAAGCCTTGAAACTCTTGAATATAGGCAAAGATACTGGTGAAGTTATCCAGCATCGGAGCCACAAATGCGGCCATCAGCACAAACAACACCACAAACCCACGACCGACTTTCACCAGTTTCGCCGGATTCTTTTCGCCGGAGAATTTGGCATACAAATCCATCGTCGCAATCGTCGAAGCCGAGTTCAGCATCGAAGCCAGCGAGCTGATCACCGCACCGCAAAGTGCCGCTAGCACGAACCAAGAGATCATCGGGAACGGCTTGATCAAGTTACGCACCAGCACTGGAAATGCCGAGTCATAGTCGTAAGCTTTCAGGCTTGAAAGTGCCTGGCCGCGATCAACACCAGTCTGCGCCAACTCATTAATACGATTTGCAAGCACATCGTTGCCAGCACCCGCGGTGAGTGTCGCTTCAGTACCAATCACCGCGAGATTTTGCGCCAAGGCCCGAGCTGCGAGTTCCGGCTGTAGACCCACCATGGCCGCCTCCACGCCAATCACGCCAGTGGAACGATCGAGTTCAGCAGCTTGAACCATCGCGATGTTCTTTTCAGCGGCTGAATTATGCAGATCTCCACTATACAGATTAAAGGCGAGAATACCTGGAATTACGACCAAGAAGGGAATCAGTAACTTTAAAGTCGCAGCAAAAACGATTCCCTTTTGACCTTCAGCCAGCGACTTGGAGCCCAAGGTACGTTGCACGATGTATTGGTTCAGGCCCCAATAGAAGAAATTAGGAATCCAAAGACCGATCAACAAGGCAGTCCACGGGATGTCAGTATCTTCCTTCGGACGCACCATGTGCACCTTACCACCGCTGCCATTTGGGCCATTCACAACAACAGCTTCGCCATCAACACCATCATTCAATAACATAAAGCGCTCCCATGAGCCCGCCGCATCGATTTGCTCCACTGTCGCATTCGAGTTCGCTACCTTAGTCAGGAAAAGCTCTTCAGCAGGCTTATCTGCCAGCACATTAAACGCGAGGAACATCACAATCGCACCACCAACGATCAGCGCAGCGCCCCAGATCAAGTCAGTCCACGCACAGGCCTTCAATCCACCGATGAACACATAGACCGCCGCAAAAATCGCAATCATCCAGCAGACGTAAGTCAGATTATTAAGAATTGGCACTTCGTTGTAGTATTCAGAAACAAACTTACCACCGGAGAAAATAACCGATGAGGTGGTAACGAACACTAGAGTGACAATCGCAGGAATCGCCATTGCCAGACGAGCCACACCGTCGAAACGATACTGCAAGAACTCTGGAATGGTGTAGAGCCCCGCTTTGAGGAACTTCGGTAAAAACCAGAAGGCAACAAAGATCAACGTGACGGCAGCCATCCATTCGTAGGAGGCAATCGCCATGCCCAGCCAATTGGCCGAGGAGCCCGACATACCCACGAATTGTTCCGTCGAAATATTAGCAGCAATCAACGAGAACCCAACCAGCCACCAGGTGAGACCACGACCAGCCAAGAAATAATCCGCTGCGCCCTGCTCTCCAGAGGTGTCTTCGTCGCGGCTCTTCCAGATGCCGAGACCAATGACGCCGACCACGGCGATGATGAATAATGAGACTTCTAAGATGTTCATAGGGTGTTTTTATATTGAGTAATTAAGAAACCGATGGAGTGAGCACTCTACGCGCAGCAGATGCGCTAAGCTCGCGAGACAGGAAAGGATTAGCGAGCCGACGCATTGAGACTATTAACATAAAAGACTGACCACAGTGCATTGCAAGTTTTGATTGCCCGTCAGGATCGGACTGGTGATTACTTTTGAATATGTCGCGCAGGCGTGTCTCGTGCCACATGAACCGTTGAGGCCGTTGCGCCAAGCACCTTATGTCAACAGGCCCTTAATATCTTCTAGGCTAATCTTCGCGTTGGCCGCCTCACTCTCTTCGAACAGTTCCTTTAAGGTCTCGGTCTTCTTCGCTTGCAGTTCGATCACCTTTTCTTCCACCGTGTTGGCGGCGATCAGCTTAATGCTGGTCACCACCCTCTCCTGCCCTATCCGGTGCGCTCGGTCTGTTGCCTGCGCCTCAGCTGCGGGATTCCACCACGGGTCGTAATGCACCACAGTGTCCGCGCCAGTCAGATTCAGGCCAGTGCCACCTGCTTTGAGTGAGATCAGAAACACCGGAATGCTGTCGTCCTCATTAAAAGTGTCACACATCGCGAGCCGGTTCTTCGTCTTGCCGTCGAGATAGCAGAACTTGTGGCCCTTCTCAGTCAAATGCTGGGCCAGCAACTTAAGCGCGGTCACAAAAGAGGAAAACACCAAGATACGACTGCCCGCATCAATACACTCATCGAGGACTTCGTCGAAGGCCGCTAGTTTGGCTGAATCGGCCGCCGGAAAACTGTCGTCGATAATACGCGGATCGACACAGGCCTGTCGTAAGCGCAACAGCTCCGTAAATGCGGCAAACTGCACGTGCCCCGCATTCGCGCCCGCCATCTCCAGATTAGAGATTTCGCGCCGCGTCTTTTCGAGCGTGTCGTTATAGAAACGCATTTGCTTCGCTCCGAGTTCGCAGAAGAAGGTCTTCTCGATCTTATCAGGTAACTCCGGCGCGACTTCTTTCTTGGTGCGGCGCAATATGTAAGCAGCCGCGCGTTGGGTCTGACGGCGCGAATGCCACGCGCGTTCTTCCTGTGAGAGCTTCCCCGCTGCCTTAGTCACATAACCGGGCATCAGGAAAGCAAACAGCGAGAGCAAATCGTCGAGCGAGTTCTCCACTGGCGTGCCGGTCAGTAAAAAGCGCCCTTTACAGTGCAGGCGGGTCAGCGACTTGGCATTCTGCGAGCGCCGATTTTTTATGTGCTGCGCTTCATCGCCGATCACGACCGACCATTCCATGGTCGATAGCATCTCAATATCCTGGCGAAGCGTGCCGTAAGAAGTGACCACGATATCCACCTCCTCAAATACCACCGGCTCTTTGGCCCGCTTGGTACCATGGTGCTTCGCCACCTTGAGGCCGGGCACAAAGCGCCCAGCTTCACGTATCCAGTTCTCCACCAAACTTGCGGGGCACACCACCAGCGCCGGCAGAGGCTCGGCATTGCTGGTGCGAATACACTCGATCAGACCCAACGCCTGCAGCGTTTTACCTAGACCCATTTCGTCGGCCAAAATGCCGCCCAGTTCATGACGATACAGATGCCACATCCACGCCACGCCAATCCGTTGATAAGTGCGTAGAATCGTATCAAAAGCCGGACGGATTGGCGCGGCCTCAAGCGCACCAATTTGCTTGAGCGCACGGCTGCGGGACTGCCATGCCTGCGGCGGCTGCCAGCCCTCGACCAGCTCGTCTAGCAAATCTTCCACATCCACCAGCTCCTGGGTATCCAAACGCTTCGAGAACGTCGGCGTGAACGGTCGATCCGCCTGTCCGGAGACTGAGCGCTCGATCTGGTGTAAGCGCTCGACCGCAGCCCGATCCAGTAATGTGATTTTCGCACCGGAGTCCGCATTCTCGACATAACTGCGACCAGTCGCAATCGCGCGTCGTAGATCTGCCTCATCGCCCTCTTTGCAGAGCGTCACCTCCAGCGCAAAGCGCCCATCCACCTCCTTGGTTTCGATCGCCGGCTCAGACAGCTGCACATCTGCGAGTTTTTCCTCAAAACTGGCGGTAAATTGCGCGCGCCATTCTCCCCGCAGTGCCTTCCAGTGGGCGGCGAGGAAATTGAGCGTCTTATGCCGATCTCGTAGCCACCATTTACGATTCGACGGCTCGAGCATGAAGCCTTCTCGCTTTAAAATGTTACGTAACGGTTTAATT
>DBBT01000051.1:0-907 GCA_002292345.1 Opitutia bacterium UBA977
ACGCCCCGCCCGTTGTAAGCACGGTCAAAGCCCTGATCCGTCGGCAAGGGAAAGGTGGAATTGTGCCCGTCCGGCGACATATGCCACTTGCCGAACACTCCGGTAAAATAGCCCTTATCCCGCAAAGCTTCTGCGAGGGAATACTCCTCGTCCTTCAAGCTACTGCGGTAGTGCGGCGTAATAGACTGCGAATTGACACTGCCCGCTTTCGGGCACTTGCCGCCAGACACGGAAGTTACATCCGTACGGCCGGGGTGTTTGCCCGACATGATCGCCACCCGGCTGGGCGCACAAACCGGGCTCGGAGAGTAGGCTTTGGTGAAGCGCAGGCCATCGACAGCCAACTGATCCATGTAAGGCGTCTCATAGACTGAATACGGCTCCACCGTGTCATAGACCTTCACGTCCTGCCAGCCGAGATCGTCGGCAAGCATCAACAGGAAATTCGGCTGGGCCGGACGCGTCGCCTCAGTGGCCGCCAAAGGAGATACGCAGGCCAACAAAGCCGAGGCCAGTGAGATGAATTTAAAAATAGAGGGGACTTTCATTTCCGTTCGATTCGGTTGTTTCGGGAACAAAAAAAGCTCCTGGATTGCTTCGGACACTTATTAAAATATGAACCCAACTCCATACGACCATTCGGAGCAATCTGCTGCGTGCCACTGGTCATCGGCATCATCTACATGCAGAAATCAATCATTCCCCATATTCTTTGTCAAGTTGCTCGACCCATCAAAAGTATCATTGATGAGCTCTACGTCGACCTCCAGTGGACTGCTCGCAAACGCAGCGAGGCTAAAAATTCCAATTAATTGTTTTTTCATAAATAAATATAGATTAGAGGTAGTTGTTTAGATGAATGAAAGACATCACTTATTTTAATAATACGCTAAATTCTCGAATCGCG
>DBBT01000051.1:945-5929 GCA_002292345.1 Opitutia bacterium UBA977
CACCGCTTCGCCTGCAGGGTTGCAACGACTTAAAAACTGAGTTGGACTGGTCACCGAATCCTACTTTAGATACGTCATGCGTTACCTACTTCAAATCCTGTTTATCGCTCTCCTAGCTGGCACCAGCCAGGCAGAGCCGCTTGAGGATATGTCACAGTCGGAACTGAAACAGCGGCTGTCTGAGATTGATAACCGCTTAGCCCAGCTAGCCCGCAGCACCCTGCGCAGCGGCGTGGGTCCGATCGGTTACCGCTCGTTTCCTACCAGCGATGCCACTCAGCCAAATTGGATCGAAATTGACCTGCCAGCGTCCGTGCCGGTGGATCAAATCATCTTAGTGCCCACCATCTGGCGCAACTCGCAGACGAACTTTCACTCGGATGCCTTTCCGCCCGCGTTTCGTATCTTGAATGAACAGGGAGAATTGCTGGCCGAGGTGCGCACCACCGAAAAAGACTTGCCGCGTATTGCCCCGCTAATTGTGCCAACCTTTGGCCAAACCGCTGCGAAGATTCGCATCGAAACCGCTAGCCTCTCCCGCCGAGCCTTTGATGGTAATTTCATCTTGCAGTTCGCAGAAGTGCTGGTGTTTAGCGGCACCCGTAATGTGGCGTTGCGCCAGCCAGTCAGGGCGTCCCGATCGATGCCATACGACATCGATGGCTGGCACACCCGCTTCCTTACTGATGGCTCACTGCCTTACCAAATGCATGCAGCTGCAGGGGTACCGAGCACCGCCTATTTGAGCCCGCCGAACTTTCCGCGCAACAAAATGGCCACGCTCAGCATTGATCTCCAACGCAGCTTCCCAGTGTCCGCCATCCATCTTCACCTGATCGAGCTGGGCGACACTGTGCCGCAAGCGCAGACCATCGGCATGGGTATGCCCCACAAACTGCTGATCGAAGGCGCGAATCAAGCCAACTTCTCAGATGCCCGCCAACTGCTAGAAGTTGAGCGCAGCAGCGTATTTGATATCAGTCCAGTGATGCGGTGGAATCTACCCGAGACCAGCTGCCGCTACATTCGCCTGACTGCGATTAAGCCCTACCTGTATAACCACCGCGGCCAAGATAAGCAGCGCATTGGCTTTGCCGAAATCGAGATTTACGCCAACGGCAGCAACATCGCCTTAGGTAAGCCGATTAAAATCGATGCGCGATTGCGCGATAGAAACCGACCAGTGGCTGCCTTAACCGACGGACGCAACACTCATGGCAACATTCTTCCGCAGCTGGAATGGCTTGAGCAACTGGCGGAGCGCTATGAACTCGAAACGCAACGCCCACTGATCACTGCTGAACTCGAGCGCCGCTACGCCAGCCAGAAGAGCACTGTCCGCATCATGAGCTGGCTGTTTGCACTGAGCCTAGCAGTCGTCATCATTGTGGTGCTGGTCGAGCGCAACATTCGGCAACGCGCGATTTTCCGCACCCGCGAACAGATCGCCGCCGACCTGCACGACGAGCTTGGAGCCAACCTACATGCCATCGGCATGCTCGGCGATCTGGTGCAAAAAGCCCAGCACTCTCCAGAACGACTCACAAAACTGCTGCAACGCATGTGGGAGATTACCGACCGAACAGGCCGTGCCGCCCGCTACTGCGTCAATATGCTCGAAGACAAACAACGCTTCGTCGATCTAGCCGAAAACATGCGTCGCACCGCCGCACGCATGGCCGCCGACCTCGATCATGAACTAACTTTTGAAGGCGAGTCACTGCTCACGCAACTCTCTGCCCGTAAACGCATCGACTTGTTCCTATTTTACAAAGAATGCCTAACCAACATCATCCGCCACTCTAGCGCAACCCATGTCACCACCCACTTAACCATCCACTCTAAGCATCTAGAGTTGATCATCACCGACAATGGCAGCGGCCTGAACGGCGATATTCCCTCTTCCCTCAAACGCCGCGCCCGCATACTCGGAGGGCATGTGTCCACCAGCACACATCAGCCCAGTGGCACACATATTCAACTGCGCCTGCGCTTTAGACGTCGCTTGCGTTCTGCACCAAACACCCAAGGTTAATAGCCCATAGCAAGCCACTCCCCAAACAGCTCATCCCCTCTGAAAAAATCCTATGCAACAAAACATCCACCTCATGTTAGTTGAAGATAATCGTGATTACCGTTCAGTGATCGAACACGCGCTCGAAATCGAACCAAACTTCGAATTAGTCAGCCAATTCAGCACCGCCGAAATTGCCCTGCGCAGCATAGAACAACAGGCGAGCCATGCAGTCCCCGATGTGATCCTGCTCGACCTGCGTTTACCTGGCATGGACGGCCTCGAAGCATTACCGTGGTTTCAAAAAGCACTGCCCAATGTAAAAGTCATCATCCTCACCCAGTCCGATGCCGAGGCTGATGTGCTGGAGGCGATTCATCTGGGTGCCTCTGGCTACCTACTGAAGTCTTCACGTGCCAATGAATTAATCGATGGTATCCGCGGCGTCATCGCGGGCGGAGCGACGCTGGATCCAAGTATCGCCCGCTTTATTCTAAATACCCTGCAAGCGAAACTGCCTATTATAGATTCAGCCAACGAGCTACTGAGTGAACGAGAACTTGAAATCCTCACCCTACTAGCTGAAGGACTCGCGAAGAAAGAAATCTGCATCCGGCTCAAGATCAGCTACAGTACAGTCGATACCCATGTGAGTCATATTTACGAAAAACTCAAAACGCCCAACGCACCAGCGGCGGTTGCTAAGGCCTATCGCACAGGCATTCTTGGGGCCGATTGAACGCAGCGACACCAGTGATTGCACGCCGATCCAATGCACCGCAACTGAATTGCCGCCAATCATGATTCACGCGCGAGCTTAAAGTTGTTTCAGCGCAGCAGCACTCGATCCTCGGACCACGATGGAGCAGGCATGACGGTCGATGCCTTGATTTCCCTCAGCCTGCTTCGAGTCAATGGATTTGATTAGCGCCAACATTGCGGCGCGTCCAATCTCCTCCTCTGGGATACTGACCGTGGTTATTTGAGGAACTGTCAGGCGACTGACCCGTTCATTAGTCATCCCCACAATCGAGAGCGCCTCTGGCACCTTCAACTTGAGTTCGTGGGCAACCTGAAGCATACAGGCAGCAAGTGCATCATTGGCGCAAACAATTGCGGTGGGAGGATTAGCCTGATTGAGTAATTCTCGAGCGAGAGCACGCGCTTGCTCAGACTGCCAATTACTGAACTGCACCGGGCACTCAACAGGATTCAATTTAAAGAATTCAACCGACTGTAAAAAAGCCTCACTACGCTCGCGGCTGGCCTCTGATATCTGATCCCCGCCAATGTGGGCAATTCGGCGGTGGCCAAGCTCGAAGAGGTGCTCCACTAATGCTCTGACGGCTGCGGAATTGTCGGTCTCCACGCGAACATGTGGGAACGAAAATGAGCAGTTGGTACTCGCCACCGCCACCTCGTAGCGTCCCGTGGCCAGTTTAAAGAACTCATCGGTCTCAGGGTCAGGATTGATATTACAACAAAAAAGACCCTCAATTCTGGATCCAAGCAGACGCTCAAGCGCGACTCGCTCCTCCGCGGCACCGTGCACGGCTTCGATTCGCAGCGAATACGGACAGTTCTGGATCGCAGATAATGCCCCGACGAGAATTTTTGCACCCCACTCTTCCCCGAGTGAACTACTGAGCATGCCAATCGTCATGCTGCGCCCGGATTTCATACTTAATGCATTCTGATTGGGCAGGTAGCCGAGTTCCTGAGCGCAGTCTCGCACCCGTGCAGCGGTCTTCTCGGAGATCCCTAGCTTGCGGTAGCGATCGTTCAGTATTGCCGACACCGTCACTCGAGATAATTTAAGCTTTTCAGCAATATCACTCACTCTTATCATAATAAAAATTATCTCTTACTAGAGATACCATTTAAGCAAGAAAGAACTAGACTCCGCCAATTTAAATTGTGCAGAGTTCTTGACATATTGTAAACCTTAACATTACTCGTATAAAGTAACTATCACATGACCACAAAACCATCCTTAAATGACCCGAATTATTTCAATTCGAGTCATTCAGCACAGCAAGACATTGCGACTTCAAAATTTGAACAACGGCTCAATCCGCTTGGTCGCATCCTCGAGATCGATGGCTACCACGTGTGGTGTTGCTCGCCCATTTACGGCCCAGACGGGCGTGTCCACGTGTTTTATTCACGCTGGCGCAATGAGTATAAATTTTCCGGTTGGGTTTCGGCCTGCGAGGTAGCCCATGCGGTGGCCGATAGTCCCGAGGGCCCCTACCAAGATTTGGGTGTGGTTTTAAAAGGTCGAGGTGGCGATGCCTGGGACTCGTGGGCGATCCACAATCCCACCATTCAAAAAGTGGGTGATCGCTATGCATTATTCTACATGGGTGCAGACGGCTCATCCCTAGATATTGAACAGAGTGATCTACCAAACTTATCTGACGAGGCCTACGAAAAATATTATACGGATCTAGTGTACACCAAACGTATCGGCCTTGCCATTGCGGACAGCCTCGATGGGCCCTGGCAACGCGTGGGAGACGAACCGATAATTGACGTCGGCCAAGCTGGAGAATGGGACGATGCCGTGGTCAGTAATCCCTCGCTGCTGCAACACCCGAACGGCGAGTACTGGCTGTACTACAAAGGCTGGGACTGGGACACCGGGCGCCGCTTCAACGGCAATCGTAAATATGGCCTAGCGGTCGCGAACAACATCACAGGTCCGTATCTCAAGCACAGCGCAAATCCGATTGTAGATTTCTCCAATCTCGGCGAACGCGTGCAGTGCGAAGACGCCTACACTTGGTATGAAACAGGAGGCGATTTCCCCTTTAAAATGATCTTGCGCGACATGGGCTTTTATAACCACGAATATGGGCTCTTTATGGAATCTCGCGACGGCCTCGAATGGCACAACCCGCGAATTGCGTACAAGGATGCCCCATCATATTTTGATGAAACCTTACCCGGGCTAGAGCGCCAAGGAAG
>DBBT01000117.1:0-7496 GCA_002292345.1 Opitutia bacterium UBA977
CGCGTTGCAGGAGTGGCCGCGTGGAGACTATTCTCAAGAAGTTGTTGGACGTCGGCAGCCTCATTCAGGGTGTCGGATAGCAACAGATAGTCGTATGTCTGATCAAAGGTTGCGGTCTCGCCGGCTGCGCAGGCGAATTGCCCCTCTGGCAGGTTTCGTTTCGCGGCGTTGACTTGCTCCTCGACCAGATCGATGCCGGCGAGCGAACGATTTGGTAGGTGTTGAAGTAGCTCGCCTGAACCGCAGCCGATTTCAAGCACACTGCTGGCCTCGGGGATTAGAAAGCGATAGTAGTTCCCCAAGATGCGGCGATAGGCTTTGCTCCATGTACTTGTAGGGCGTAGCTCGGTATAGTGCGATTTGAGGCGGCTCCATGTGAGCTCGAGGATTTTTGAAGTCGTGGGCATGGTCTATCTGTTAGATCATGAAGTCTCGCGCAGGTCGATTGTGATTTTTCGCTAAGACGGATAAGAGGCTGTATCGCCAGTTTAAAGATGGGGTTGCGTGGAAGTCAGGTGGGCTTAATTATATAAACATTATGTCTGTGGTATCACCTATTGTTACAATTACTTTAAATCCTGCTATCGATCAGACGGTTTTTGTCGATCAGTTGGTTCCGGGTTCGGTGCATCGGGTGAGACAGTCGCGCCGACAAGCGGGAGGTAAAGGAGTGAATGTGGCGACGATGTTGGCACTCGGTGGTGCGGAAGTGGTAGCTTCGGGTTTTTTAGGAGATGCCAATGCCACGATCTTTGAGCAACACTTCAGTAAATATGGTGTGTGCGATGCATTTATTCGTGTCCAAGGCGAAACACGAACGGGTATCAAGCTCGTGGATGCGGGGATAAATGAAACGACTGATTTAAATATGGTCGGAGCTGCGCCGACTGTCGAGCAGTGCGCTGCGCTTCGAAGCCAGCTACTAGACTTGGCTGAGCCAGGGCGCTGGTTTTTGATTGCGGGGAGTCTGCCTGACGGAATTGAGCCTCGATTTGTGGCCGAATTAATCGAGGCCTTGCGTGCAACTGGGGCAAAGATAGCAGTCGATAGTAGTGGCGCCGCACTGAAGGCGGCGGTGGCGGCGGGAGTCGATTTGATCAAGCCGAATGAACATGAATTGGCGGAGTTGTTGGGCGTGGAGCTAAAAGGTTTTGATGCAATTGTAGCTGCGACGCGGCGACTGAGCAAAGACCATATCCCGAATTTAATCGTCTCGATGGGTAGTCAAGGCGCGTTGTTTCAGACGGCTGATGCCGAGCTGTTGGTGCGTGCACCGAAGCTAAATGTGGTCAGTACTGTGGGTGCTGGGGATGCGCTGCTGGCGGGCTACTTACACGGTCAGCAATTGGGTGAATCACTCGAAGACTGTGCGCGACGTGCGACGGCGTATGCATGGAGTCGGCTGGAGTCGCTCGTGCCGATGCTTCCGCAGGGAAATGAATTAAATGAGCGATTGAATCGAATTAGCGTTCGAAAGCTTGATTCATCAGTGCGCCCTGTGCTGGACTGTTAATCGCAATGTGGATTCATTTAAGCTGTAAATCTTGTTGATTGAACTAAAGGCGCGGAATTGCTCAGTGGCGTCTGTAGGGTAGTACTAAACCACGGTTTAAAAATGATATATAGCGTTTCAGCGCTGCCTGCGGAGAGACTCTATTGGGGTGGCTGAGCACAAGTACAGAAATCTGGATTAATTGTAAAAATAAGTAGGTTTACATTTCTAAAGAGTACAATATTAGTGAGTTAATATGAAGGGATTAATATTCACAGAATTTCTCGAGATGGTTGAATTGAAATTTGGTTATGAGGTCTTCGATCGAGTGACTTCGTTGCCATCATTGAAAAACCACGGTGCCTATACTTCAGTCGGGAACTACCCGCACGGTGAAATGCTTAAGATGATTGATGAGCTGCATGGTGCAGTCGATTTACCACATAAGGCGTTGATTTTAGCATTTGCTGAATGGTTATTTGGTGTCTTCATCAAGGTGCATCCGGAGTTTTTTGAGCATATTGATAACTCGTTCGACTTTCTAAATGGTATTGAAACTGTAATTCACAGTGAGGTTCGGCGCCTGTATCCGGATGCGCGGTTGCCGGACTTCGAGTGTGAGCGTCGCAGTGAGAATGAACTTATCATGGATTATTCGTCGTGGCGTCCGTTTGCTGATTTAGCGGAAGGCTTGATCCTTGCCTCGAGTGCCCATTTTAAAGAAAAAATTGAAGTGATCCATGAACCTGGCCCCACAGATGACGGTCGCAGCGCTCGGTTTATCCTTAGAAGGCTACCGTAGTCTGATATGTCAGAGCCGCCCCTTAGCCAAGAAGTTTTTGAGCGTCTATTGAAGCGTGAGCGTAGCTCACGTAAGGAGGCAGAGCGCTTACTTGACCAGAAATCTGTTGAGCTCTACCACACCAATGTGAGTTTGCGTGCACTGGCGGACGAACTTGAGTTGCGCGTGCAGAAACGCACGGCTGAGTTAGAGTCCGAGCGTAATCGAGCAGTTGCCTCGTCCGAAGCCCTTCGAGCGAGCGAGCGCCGTTTTACCGATGTTGCCAATATTGTCGGTGAATATCTATGGGAGTTAGATGCAGACTTCTGTTTTACTTCTGTTACAGACCAAGTAGAAGCGGTGCTTGGTTATGCCGAGAAGGATTTGGTCGGCCGTTCGTTTCTTGATTACATGCCGCCTGACGATGCGGTGCAAATGCGCAAGGCTTTGAAGGCTGCGGAGACGGAGGGTCAAGTGTTTACCAAGCTAGCACACCGTGCTTTAACGATCGACGGCGAAGTGGTTTGGCAGCGTAGTAGCGGAGCGTTGAGTTTGGATGCCTCTGGTCGCGTCACAATTATCCGAGGGGCCAGCTTGGATGTGTCCGAGCAAGAGCGTTCAAAAGAGCAAATGCAGCAACTTGTAATTGCTTTGCAGCATGCTAGCGAGGCGATCGTCATGACGAGCCATGCAGGTGCGATATTATTTGCGAATGATTCGTGTGCGAGGATGTTTGCTTATTCAGGTCGGGAGCGCTTGATTGGTTCTCCTTGGCAACAGCTTTATGCGCCCGCCGAGGCGCAGAGATTTGAAGCAGAACTAGCCACGAAATTAGAAGTGGGCGATGGCTTTAGCGGCGAGGGGACTGGACTCCGCCAGGATGGCACTAAATTTCCAGTGCACTTTTCTTTTAATCGTTTGCCAAATGGTGATCTGCTATGGATCTGCCGTGATGAGTCCGAGCGTTTGAGCACACTCATGAGTTTGCAGACGCAGAATTCGTTATTAACTGCACTGATTGACAATATACGAGTTGGTGTGATGTTTGAAGATGCATCTGCACAGCGGGGTCTATTGTTTAATCAAACGATTGCGCGAGCCCTAGGGCTTGATCGAGCTGCATTTGAGGGCTTACAGCGGGCTAACCCACTATTTAATCAGTTACGCCCGCGCTGTCATTCAGCCTCTTCTAAGGCAGTGTTGGAGCAACTGATCGAGCTAAAGGATGCGCGTTATAATATGCTGCTCGATCTTGATCAAGATACCTACTTAGTGATCGATCGGATTCCCGTATATGTAGGCGCAATCTACCGAGGTGCGCTCTGGACGATTCGTGATGTTAGTGAACAAAAACGCCATGAACGAGACATGCTGGAAGCACGACATAGTGCCGAAGCGGGTGATCGTGCCAAATCGACTTTTCTTGCCAATATGAGTCACGAAATTCGCACACCGCTCAACGGTATCTGTGGAATGGCACGTATTCTAGCTGAGGCCTCTTTAGATCATGACGCTTTTGAGCAGGTGCGGGCCATCCAAGTCAGTGCGGATTCATTGTTGCATGTGCTTAACGATATTCTCGATTTTGCAAAAGTTGAAGCAGGGCAAGTGGATCTTGAGATCGTTGATTTTGATTTCGCTCAAGTATTAGATTCGGTCTTTACGGTGTTGCATGGGCAGGCTACTGAGAAGCAACTACGCTTCGACTTTATTTACCCGGATGTAGACATCTGCATGCTCAAGGGGGATCCTAGACGTTTGAGTGAAGTTTTATTTAATTTGATCGGCAACGCAATTAAGTTTACCGCAACAGGAGGGATCACAGTTGTTTCGCGTATTGTCTCTGAAGTAGACGATTCTCTGAGTTTGAAGCTAAGTATCAGTGATACTGGAATTGGCATCAGTGCGGAAGAGATGGAGCACGTCTTCAAGCCGTTTAATCAGGCGGACTCATCGATTAGTCGTCGCTTCGGTGGTAGTGGTTTAGGCTTATCTATTTGTCGTGACCTAATACAGCTGATGGGCGGCACGCTGAGTGTCGAATCTAAGCTTGAAAAAGGATCAGAATTTATTGTCGAGCTTCCCTTTGTTCGTAGCGATTCTACACTTGGATCTTCTAGTGTTGAGCAGGTGCTTGACTGTCCCGTCTTTATTGTGACCGCTTCAGATGATTTTTATCGTGTGGTCAAAACTATGTTTGCCTATACGGGAAAGCGATTGGTGCGTGTGCGTGATGCTGCCGAAGTGCGCACGCAACTAGAGTCTTGCCCAACTGATGCGGTCTTGCTGCTGGATCGTGCGCAGCAGCGAGACTACGACATGACAGAGGATTGTGACTTAAAGTGCCCGATGCCCGAGGGGCTCAAGCGAGTTTTAATTTTGGATACGATTACTGACGAAAACTTGAGCGGTGCATTTCTATTGGTGTATCCATTTTCAAGATACAAATTACTAAATACTATTTATACGCAGTTGGGTCTGCAGTTTCCTAAGGAGCTCTTTCAGGGATATACTCCGCAGCCATTGAGTGAAGTCGATCTCAGTGGACTACGGATTCTATTGGCTGAGGATAATGCCATTAATCAGAAGGTGACGTGTATTACGATCGAGCGCTATGGGGCTGTTGTGGATGTCGCAGGAAATGGTCGCGAAGCGCTCGAAATGGTCGAGCGCTTCGAATATGATTTAATCTTAATGGATATTCGTATGCCTGAGATGGACGGAGAAGAGGCCTGCTTGCGTATCCGCTCGCGTGGTATGACACTTCCGATTTATGCGCTCACTGCAGATGCGATGAAAGGGGCTCGTGAACGTTTCATTCAAGCCGGAATGAATGGCTATCTGAGTAAGCCGCTGGTCGAGGCTGATCTAGTGAATCTACTTATAAATAATGAAAATGTAAAGGTGGCCAATGATGTGGCGGCGAGGGCGAATGAAGATATTGAGGAACTTGTTGTGCCTAATGCTCAGGCCTTTGCTAATAAGTTATGGGAGGAAGCGCGTGAGTTGCCAGTCTTGGTGCTGCAAGAATTTCATGATTTACTCGATGGAGAGCAGGCACTCGCGCACACATTATTACTCGAATTCAATGATTTCGCAATCGACTGCGCTCAGGAGGCAGTGGTTGGCCTCGCTGCTGGCGATTTGAATCTCGCAAGTAGCCGTTTTCATAAGTTAGCCGGGTCTGCGGCAACGATTTGTGCGAAGCAAGCGAGTGCTTCTTTCTTGAGCCTTGAGCACAGTTTACTGGCAGAGCCAGCCGATGAAGCTAGCTGTAAAACCCGAATTTCTGAGTGTATGGATCGATTGCATACACTGTGTGCTGAAATTAAGATAATTGCAGCAAGTGATGAATGACCCGCGCTAGGTCTGGCTAGCGATCGAGTAGCTTTAGGAACTCGTCGTTATTCTTGGTCTGCGTGAAACGGTCGATCATGATCTCGGCTACGTCTTCAATCTTTTGCCCTGCGAGCGCACGACGCAGAAATTGAGCACCTTCGAGATATTTACCAGACAAGATCAACTCTTCCTTACGCGTGCCTGATGCATTCAGGTTAATCGCAGGCCAGAGGCGAAGCTCGGCTGCTTTACGATCGAGCACCATTTCCATGTTACCTGTGCCTTTAAATTCTTGGAAGATTAGGTCGTCCATTTTACTGCCAGTCTGCACCAGTGCAGTGGCGATGATGGTGAGGCTACCGCCTTCTTCACAATTACGTGCCGCGGAGAAAAATTGACGTGGCTTTTCCAGTGCACGACTGTCGAGGCCACCAGTCATAGTGCGGCCTCCTTTGCCGGATGCAGCATTGTAGGCGCGAGCTAGGCGAGTGATGGAGTCGAGTAATAGCACCACGTCTTTGCCTGATTCAACCAGATGCTTGGCACGCTCGATCGCGATCTCGGCGAGGCGCGTGTGATTTGTGATCTCTTCGTCGTTGGAGGAAGCATAGATCTCGGCATCGACGCTTCGTTTAAAGTCGGTGACTTCTTCGGGGCGCTCGTCGACAAGGAGCACGATGACGTGACATTCGGGATGATTCTCTAATACACCGTGAGCAATGTCGTGTAAAATAGTGGTCTTACCCGTACGTGGAGGCGCGACGATGAGTCCGCGTGTGCCTTTACCAATCGGGCAAAAAAGATCCATAATGCGCGTTGTGAGGCGACCGTCCTTGGCTTCGAGCTTAAGTTGTTCGTCAGGTGCGATGGAGACCATCTGCTGGAATGTGTATCGACCTTTACGTTGTTCCATTGTCGCGCCGTCGACTGCGTCAATGAAGTTGACCTTCGGATTTGGGAATCGCTCGTTGCTGATGGCCTGGCCTTCGATGAAGTGGCCTTGTTTGAGGCGAAAGCGTTTAATCAGTTCGCGTGTAACAAATGGATCGGTCGGCCGAGTTTTGCCATTGCGGGCAGGGTCGAGGAGTTGGCCAGTTTTATTCGGGAGTATTTCCAGAATGCCTGACACGGCGATTTGATTGTCCTTAGGAGCTTCCTTGGGTGTTGCTTCGTTACTCATGTTAGAGTGCCACGAATGGCTATAGTGTGTCTTTGAGAAAGTGGCGTGCGTACGCACGTTGCTTTGCGGGGATCGACGATAAACAATCCGAAGATCAGTGGGAATATCGAGTTTCAGCTGTTTGGTGGACACTAGGTCCGCTCCAGTGCGAGCTCTCGGCTGCACTTGCTGTCTAAACGATATGTAGATGATTTGAAGGACAAGTTCGCGGCTGTCAATGCCTTATGCGGCGATGGTTAATGACCAATGAATCATCGCTGATGGCAACGACTTCGACGAAAGGCCAAAAGACGCTGCAGGATTTGTGAGCGATGCGGAGATTGCGCCGCCGTGTTCGCTGTCGAAGGCTGCAGCATTACGCTTCGTGAAGTTAAGGAAAGACGCCGCGCATTTCGTAAACTTTGTCGATATGTTCGATCGCTGATGCGTAGGAGGCGATGCGCATGTTACAGTTTAAGTGTTTGGACATTGTTAAGACACGCTCCGCTGAACGGGTCATTATTTTTTTAAGACGTTGATCAACAAGTTCTTCATCCCAGGTCTCGGATTGGCGGTTTTGTTTCCATTCAAAATAACTAACAGTCACGCCGCCGGCGTTGCACAGGATGGCGGGCAGCACCTCGACACCTTTTTCGAGCAGGTAGCGCTCAGCGTTGGGTGTGGTAGGGGCGTTGGCACCTTCCACCAGTACTTTACATTGCATG
>DBBT01000117.1:7578-8316 GCA_002292345.1 Opitutia bacterium UBA977
GGTGGAATAGAAGGTTTCGTTGCTGACGGCTGTGGTATCGGCAAATCCGTGCACGCCGCCATTGGCTTTAACGTGTTGTGCGAGCGCTTCGGCGTCGATGCCGTTTTCGTTCAGAATCGCGCCAGTATGGTCCATCACTGCTTTGAGCGTCGTGCCACGTTTTTGTAGTAACCGAGCAGTCCATGAGCCGACATTGCCGAAGCCGATCAGGCTGCAGGAGACTTTATCGAGCTCGATGCCCATTCCGGGGAGCAAAGCGTCGAGAACGTAGACGAGGCCTTGCCCAGTGGCTTTTTCGCGGCCAGCTGAGCCGCCAAATTCGAGGGGCTTACCAGTGACAACACCGCGGGCAGTGACCTTACTTGAGGACTCGGCAAAGTTAATATAGGTGTCGGCCATCCACGCCATGACTTGAGAGTTGGTACCGACGTCGGGCGCGGGGATATCGTAGTCGGGGCCGATATTGTCGCCCAGCGCGGAGGTAAGACGACGGGTGACGCGCATCAGTTCATCCTTGCTGACGGTCCCTGGGTCGATGCGGAGCGCGCCTTTGGCACCGCCGAAAGGGAGGCGGGTGAGGGCGCACTTCATCGTCATGAGCAGGGCGAGGGTTTTGACTTCGTCGAGTTTAACCTCGGGGTGGTAGCGAATTCCGCCTTTATAGGGGCCGAGCACATTGTTGTGCTGTACGCGGTAGCCTTTAAATAGTTGCCAAGAGCCGTCATCCATTTCGACTGG
>DBBT01000007.1:0-2172 GCA_002292345.1 Opitutia bacterium UBA977
GCGCACTGCGCTGCGGCAGCACGACAAAAGCGACAATCAAAACAGCTGCCACACTCGAAAGCACCGGCCATGACAGTATACGACTGCCTTCAGAGCGCTCTCGCGTCGCTGTGGGTTCGCCCATGCGGGCTTTTTCAAACTCGCTCAGTTCCGGTATAGGCTCTGCGGCAAACCCCTTAGTGAGCAACTCACTCATGTCACGGATTGCGGCGACGGCTTGTTGCAACTCAGTGGACTGCGCAACGGCAGACTTGATTGCGCTGCGCTCTTGCTGGTCTTCGATTTCACCGAGCGCGTAAGCGGTGAGTCGTGGATCTTCTGGTAAAAGTTTCATCTTAAATTTCTCCGTTGGTTGGATTACTCTCCGCTCGCCACGATTCGGGCGCGGAGCGTGTTAATTGCCGTGTGTAAAAGAAAGCCGACGTTGGTCACGGTCAGTTCCGTGACACTGGCGATCTCCTTGTAGCTCATCCCATTCTGGAATTTAAGCCGCACGACTTCTTGTTGGTTCTCAGGCAGCGCCTGCATCATCTGCAGTATCTGCGCATGGCTATCTTGCTGCTCGGTGACCGTCTCTGGCCCTGGCGCATCGGTCGCAGCGCGCGCGGCACTGGCTTCGTCGAGGCGCTTCATCCGGCCCCCCTTCCGCCGGACATCGAGTGCCCGATTTCGACAGACGCGAAACAGCCAAGGTAAGACATGGCCTTCGACATTGGCTCGCGGCTCTTGCCACAAGCGGAGAAAAACATCCTGCACAACATCCTTTGCGCCATCGGCGTCGTAAAGGATGGACGCGGCGTATCGGGTAAGATCCGCCGCATGCGCGTCCACAATGGAGCGCATCCAATTTGATTCAAAACTACGTTGTTCATCTTTCATTGTGATTAATTTATATTGATCACTCGGCAGCGCTACCGAGCCTATTCACAAGAACAACGCACGGGACTTTGAGTTTATTAGAAGAAATTTTAGAAAATAATTGGAGGGTTCCGAGCGTAGCGACACTCTTCGAGCCAATGCTCTGTCATTTCCGCACGAGACCTTAACCGACAAATGCAGGTGGAAACGACGGAGCGTTTCCCTCCACCAAAAGCGCTACTCCGCCTCCGACAGCGCCTGAATTGCACGCAAATCCAGCTTACCGGTCGCTAAGGTGGGGATCGCTTCAACTCGCTTAATTAGCTTCGGAATCCATAAATTCGAATAACCTGCCGCTGACAGTTTCGCCCGCACATCAGTCAGTTCCACATCCATCACCGCCAGCAATACCAGCGCTTCGCCCTTGGCCGCATCGGGACGTGCGCCGATCGCAAACATTGGTGTCTCCGCATCCAGCAAGTCAAACGCCTCGACCAGCGCTTGCTCGATCGTGCCATGCGGCACCATTTCGCCTGCGATCTTAGAAAAACGCGACAGCCGGCCCTCAATAAACAAATAGCCCTCTTCGTCAAAGCGCGCGAGATCTCCAGTAATAAACCACTCGCCGTCCATCACCTCTGCGGTGCGTTCGGGATCGTTCAAATAACCTCCGAAAATATTCGGGCCCTTCAATAATAACAGCCCCACTTCCGTCACCGCCAACGGCTGCATTGTATCCGGATTCAGGATACGCGCCGCATGCCCAGGCATCAGCCGACCGACCGATCCCGGCTTCGAGCCATCAGTCGCACTTTCAGGATAGTCAAAGCCGGAGGGTGTATGCGGCAAATTAATGCTCACCACCGGCGATGTCTCAGTGAGCCCATAGCCTTCAAAGTATAAACAATCAAAAGTCGCCTGCCATAAGTCGGCAAAGCCAGCCGGCGTCTTTTCGGCTCCGGTAATCGCATACTTCAGAGACTTCAGCTTTTCCGGTGCCACGTGGCGGATGTAGGGCTTTAGAAAAGTCGGCGTACCGATCAGTATCGTCGCCGACTCAGCCTCGACCGCCTCCGCCACTTTCTTAAATTCCAACGGCGATGGCACAGTCACGGTGGTGCAGCCACGCAGCAGCGGATACCACAAGGTCACAGTAAAACCAAAGCTGTGAAAAATCGGAAGATTGGCGATGATCTTCTCACCGACGGGCAATAGACCAGAGGCGTCAATTTGCAGGCAGTTGCCTAAAATATTACGGTGAGTTAAGACCACTCCCTTCGGTTCGCCTGAGCTGCCACTGGTAAACAGTAAGCC
>DBBT01000007.1:2223-2379 GCA_002292345.1 Opitutia bacterium UBA977
CGCTCGAATCGCGACCAGCAATGCCAAGGTCTTCGCCTTCGGCAAGTCCTTCAGCTCTTCGACCAGGTCGATCACGTCTGCCTGCGCCCACGGGAAGTCGGGGATTTTGACCTGCATACGTTCGGTGCTTAAGATACAATCGATCTCCGCTCGACG
>DBBT01000007.1:2446-2649 GCA_002292345.1 Opitutia bacterium UBA977
GCAATCGTGCCAGCAATGCCTGGCGGAAACAAGATGCCGACACGCTTGCGATCCGTCCAGCTGCGCAGACGCCGCGACAGCATCCAAGACAGCGCCAACAAAAAGCCCGATTTCATCGCCCGCCGTTGCAGGGTGCGATCAATCACCAATACCCGATTCGGATGCTTTGCCAGTGCGATAAAACTCTCCCATGCCAAATGACT
>DBBT01000007.1:2702-3772 GCA_002292345.1 Opitutia bacterium UBA977
GCCTGGCGCACTTCGAGCACCGCAGCTAAGAGCGCCTCTTTCAATTCAACAAAACCTTCATCGGAGACACAGGAGATCGGGTAGACCTTGCCCTTGAACTTCTTTTTAAAGGCTTTTAAATGCTCGGGTGCATTTGGCTCATCCATTTTATTGGCCGCCACCAGTTCTGGTTTTTTAACCAGACCCGGCATATACAGCTTCAGCTCATTGAGCAGCACGCGGAAGTCAGAGATCGGCTCACGCCCATCAGTGCCTTCCATATCAATCATCACCAGCAGCACCTTGCAGCGCTCGACGTGCTTGAGGAAGCGATGCCCGAGGCCACGGTTTTCACTCGCGCCTTCGATCAAGCCGGGAATGTCGGCCACTGTAATCCGCTCATAGTGCTCCGGATACTCCAGTACGCCGACCATCGGAAACATCGTGGTAAACGGATAGGCACCCGTTTTCGGATGCGCATTCGTGATCATGTTTAGCAATGTGGACTTACCCGCATTCGGAAATCCGATCAACCCGACATCGGCGATGGTCTTCACCACCAAGCGATACTCACCCTCTTCACCCGGCTTGCCCAGGGTGAACTGGCGCGGCGCCTGATTGACCGAAGACTTAAAGGTCTCATTGCCCTTACCGCCGAAACCGCCTTCGAGCAGTAGCACTTGATCGCCGTGTGCCAATACCTCAGCCACCGGCTCTTCGGTCTCGCGGTCGATCACCACCGTGCCGACTGGCACCCGCATAATAATATCCGCACCGTTGGCACCGTGTTGATCCGCACCGCGGCCTGGTTCGCCATTCTTGGCTTTCCAGCCCGGCTTGTAGTGATAATCGGTTAAATCCGCGACATTGGTATCCGCAATGACATAGACCGCGCCACCGCGCCCGCCGTTACCGCCGTCAGGCCCGCCTTTGGGCTCGTATTTACCGCGCCGAAAGCTGAAGCAGCCGTCGCCACCATTACCCGCCTTGAAATTGACTTTGACCTCGTCGTAAAACATGCACCCTTCTCATCCGACTCGCGGGGCATTGCAACCTCATTTCACCAAGCGTAGTAAACGCCGCAGATCCAC
>DBBT01000007.1:3833-4355 GCA_002292345.1 Opitutia bacterium UBA977
AAACTTGACTAGATCACCCTCGATCAGCCGCTGCTAAGCGCCGCCGACTAAAATGGCGAGTCGGGCGCATGCGCCATTCAGCTCAACCACAGCCTAATCCGACTTAGGTTTCTGTTTAGCCGGACTCAGTGCGCGCAAGACTTTATACGGTTCTGTATGAATAACCTTAAGGACCTCCGCTTCCACCCACTGTACTGGAGACATCCCCAGCACCCGTGCGATGTCGCAAATTGATGCAAAATCGTTGTCAGAGAAGTGTAGCACCAAGTTTTGCGCGACTCCCGCCTGCGCAACTGGACCAGCCAACTCGGACGCCATTAAAGCTTTAATGATCAGTTGAGCTTTGCGAGGGATCGCACGACTCGACGAGAGCCAATTATCCACGGTGCGCTTTTGCACACCGCAGCTCTCAGCCAACCAAAAGCGGTCATGCCCAGCTGCTTTCAGCCAACGAATGATCTCTTGTGAATTTAAATCTGCCTCCATTTTTAAAAGTTGCGCCAAAAAGGTCCGCCTGTCGAG
>DBBT01000074.1:0-374 GCA_002292345.1 Opitutia bacterium UBA977
CAAGTCTATCTCGATCGCTATCCCGAGACTGGCAAATTGCTCGATCTCGAAGCGCTCGACCTGAAAGCCTTCGAGCCGGGCGCGTTGATTTATCGAGACGGACGCTTGCATCGCCTAATGGATGTGTTTCGGCGACCTGCGAGTGCCTGGAGCAGTGTGACCGCACCAGTCGGCAGCCTGGCCGATAAACTACGGGTGGGCCTGATGCGGATGAAAATTCTGAATAGTTCGTTCGAGGCAATTGCTGTGCGTGAGGATCGTTCGACGGAAACCTACTTGCGCGACTGCGGCTTTTCAGAAGCGATCATTGACCGTTTTTTTCGCTCCTTCTACGGAGGGATTTTTTTAGAGCGCGCACTGCGTACCTCGAGCCG
>DBBT01000074.1:416-11634 GCA_002292345.1 Opitutia bacterium UBA977
GGGTATGGGTGAAATCCCCAAACAACTGGCCGCCCTTCTGCCGGATGGCAGCATCCAGTTGAATCAAGCGGTCCAAGCAGTCGGCATCGATTCCATCACCCTCGAAAGTGGCGAACGTATTCAGGGCTGCGCCACGGTGGTGGCGACCGACGGCTCGGCCGCGCACGCCCTGCTGCCCGAACTCGAGGGGCCTGCACCTGAGTGGCGCTCAGTGACCACGCTCTACTTTGCCGCTGATCGCTCGCCGATCCGCGAAGCTATTATTTGCCTCAACGGATCTGGGTCTGGCACGGTCAACAATGTGTGCGTGATCAGCGACGCTGCGCCCTGCTATGCGCCCGAGGGTCAATCACTGCTGTCGGTATCGGTGCTCGGCTTGGTCGAGGCAGATGACCTCGTCGAACAGGTGCGCTCAGAGCTGCTCGAATGGTTCGGCCCCGAAGTCAGCAGCTGGCGACATTTACGAACCGACCACATCCGTCGCGGCTTGCCGGAGCAGCTACCAAACTGCAGTGCCCCGAACAGTATTCACCAAGCGGGCGTGTGGGTCTGTGGTGACCACCTGAGCAGTGCCTCGATCGAGGGCGCCGTCGTCTCGGGTAAGCAAACTGCGGCCGCGATCCTAGCTACCAAGGATTCGAGCTAAATTGTGAAAGGACGAACTTCTTCGTCTGCGTCACGCAGCGCAGTTGCCGTTCGCTCAAAACACTTTTTAAAAAAAGCTTCGTCGCGATGAGTGGTAACAGGAGGGAGGGCGNNGGGCGGGTCGCCCTCCTCTGCTGGAAATGTGGGCGGGTCGCCCACACTCCTACTGAGGTCAGTTGCCATCAGCAGCGACTGGTTGCTGATTAGATGAAACGGTCGGTCGTTTCAATCGAGACTATTACACGCATCAACGATGAACCAAAAAATAACCCCACATGTGCCGGTTAAGGGGGAGTTCTTAAGCCTTTTGTGTCTAAGGTGGGGGCTTCCTTGTCAGTTTTTGCCTTCCGGTTGACGGCTGGACAGCGACCTTCAAGGTTTCAGCTCCCGATTTCTAAAGAGTAAAGGACAGATACTCCGATTAAGATCGAACACTGCAGAGTTATCATGACTGTAAGCAGCGATTCGAACAGCGCAACTCGTAAAGGTGAGATTTTTTTGTAACTTTAAATAATGCAGAATGAAATAGCGATTCCGAGTGCTCCCCTGCACAGAGGATGAATCGCCACTGGCGCGAACAGAGGAGTTTCAACCAAACTTATACCTACAACAGATGAATTCAGATGTGGTTAGCCAGTAATCGACACACAAAAAAGGCGTCTAATAAAAGACGCCTGATCAATTAAAATGTATCTGCGTGAGTTAGAAGCTCAAGCCGAGTTGACCGAAGGCCATCTCACGCTCGTCGAGCAATTCTTGATTCGAAGCAGCAATCTTCTCTTTCGCGTATTCAGTCAGGCTGAGGCCTTCGACCACACGCCATTTACCAACAGCATCGACCTTGATTGGTAGCGACGTAATAATGCCAGCAGGTGTACCGTATTCGCCACTGGAAATCACACAAACACTATGGAAGTCGCCGCGTGTCGGTGTGCTCAAATCACGCACAGTATCGACCACTGCATTTGCTGCCGAAGCGGCAGAGGACGCGCCACGTGCATCAATGATTGCTTTACCACGCTGACCGACAGTTGGCACGAATGTATCTTTGAGCCACGCTTCATCCTTGATGACGACGGTTGCTTTTTGACGGCCGATCTTGGTGTTGTAAAAATCAGGGAACATCGTCGGGCTATGATTCCCCCAAACGCAGAGTTCAGAAACTTGGCTCACTGCAACGCCAGCCTTCTGGGCGAGCTGTGTCTTAGCGCGATTCTCGTCGAGTCGAGTCATGGCGAAGAACTGCTGATTAGGAATGCTTGGCGCACTCTTCATTGCGATCAGGCAATTCGTGTTACATGGGTTACCGACGACGACCACGCGCACACTTGGCTTTGCGTAATCATTGATCGCCTTACCTTGGCCAACAAATACCTTACCATTGATACCGAGCAAGTCCGCACGCTCCATTCCTTGCTTGCGTGGCACAGAACCGACGAGCAATGCCCAGTCGATATCCTTAAAGCCAACACTCAAGTCCGAAGTCTGGACGATTTCAGTGAGTAATGGGAAAGCGCAGTCATCTAGTTCCATCGCGACCCCTTTGAGGGCGCCCATACCTGGCTCAATTTCAATTAGATTCAGAGCGACTGGTTGATTGGGACCAAACATGGCACCGGAAGCGATGCGGAAAAGAAGTGCGTAACCAATGTTACCGGCTGCACCTGTGACTGCGACGCGGATAGGTTTTTTATTCATAAAATAAGTGGTGTTGAATCAGTAGTGTTCGGCAGCGTTTAGCTCAGTTTCTTCAAGATCGTATCAGTAATCTTTTGGACCAGCGCTTCGTCGACGGCCCCTGTTGTTGGCAGGTCGCAACCGCAATCAGCACCGGGCTGAGGAGTTGTGTGTACTGTGTAAGCTGCTGCGTCGCACAATTCACATTCCTTAAGTTCGTCGAGGCGGTGATCAGGCATACCGAGTTTCTTACGGATTTCGATTAATTCCTTAAGCTTGTCGGGACTATACTGCTTTGGACCGCCGATTTGCATGGTGATTGTCACAGTATGGCAAAATGCATCTGTATTTTCCATCTTCCAGTAAGCGTCTTCGACGTCCTTACCCCAGCAGATCACACCGTGATTTTGCATCAAGATGGACTGGTGCTTTTTGGCAAGCTTGGCAACTTCACTCGCGTTCTCTGGAGAACCTGGAGTCTGGTAGCTAGCGAAACCGATTTCACCGAGGAATACTTCTGGCTCAGGGATCAGGCAGGAAGGCGGAGTGACACCTGCAACTGCGAAGGCAGTGGCGTAAATTGGGTGCGCATGCACGCAAGACTTCGCATTCGGCTCATTCTTCATGATCGCCAAGTGCGTGTTGACCTCAGAAGTGCGAGGACGTGTGCCTGCGACTTGATTACCATCCAGATCCACCATGCAGATGTCGTCCGGTGTCATGAAGCCCTTAGAGATAAGAGTCGGAGTGCAAAGCACTAGATTATCACCGACGCGGACAGTGATATTACCACCGTTACCATCGACATAGCCTTTGTTCCAGATGCGCTCACCGATGCCGCAGATGCGCCCTTTGAGTGCCTGCACCTCTGGCGAGTAGAAAAATGCTTCGAGCTCTGCAGCTGTTTTCGGGTCAGAGCCAGGAGTCCAATCAAATACTGCATTGGGCAATACTGGACTATGGATACGTGGGCTATTGCCAGCGGCTGCGGCAACTGGAGCACTCGCGGCGCCAGGTGTTGCCTTGTGCTTGCGAATAATGTCGCGAGCCATAGGCGTGAGCTTTGCGTTGGCAGGAACGGTCGACAGGCACTGGCCTTGTGCGATCATTGCTTCGAGATTTTTCGCTGTGTATAGTTTGCTCATAATAATTTGTTTTTAGTTTTTTTAAAAGTATCAGACAGAAAGCTAGGACTATGATTCTGTCGGTGGTGTAAATTTATAAGTATCGAGAAGTGCGACGGTGATCGCGTCCAATGGAATTGGTCTGTCAAAAGGCTGCGTTGCTTCGGCACCTTCGACATAAAGAACAGCGTCTCCGACTCCGACACCAAGATCGTCGTATGCGATCAATGACCACGCACTGGACACTTCATTGCCATTCTTCACTGTCAGCTCATCTTTGCCCATTGGCGAAATGACAACCCAACGACCACCACTAAAACTAGGGTCGCGCACACCTAGGGTGACAGTTCCAATAACTTTTCCAGGTTTCATTGCTTAATCGATGATCCCGATGATTTGGTTACGAATTGGTGAGTGATCGTCATGCACGGTGCCTTGCGTCCAAGATCCATCAGTCGTGATAAAAACACGCGCATGTATGCCAGCGCCCATCGGATCAACCGCAGCAAATGGAGCACCCGCACTCGCGCCATTCCCATCGACTGGTGTGCAGAGCACAATCGTGCGACCGATGAGGCTGGGATGGCCGATGCTGGTTACAGCATTGCCGTCTACGCGTGCGAGGATCATTTGTTAAGATAATTAAGGGCTAAGGATTGAGACCTGAGGCGAACTATCGAACGATGTTCAAGTTATTCACTAAGGTGCAACGACGATAGCGAGTGAAGGTGCTTGGTGTGGTGATGCCTTCACCTGTGGTGGTTGCGATTGAGAAGCTGATAAAGCCTTCACCACCGAGACCGAGACCGGCCAAACAAGGGCCGTTCTTGACGAAAATCGTAGTATCCATTGCTTGTCCCATTTCAGTCATGCGTGCGACGTTCATGGTGTGGATCATTGCGGAGTGCTTGTCGCCATGCTCGGATTGCTTGGCAATGCTGAGGCCTTGACTGAAGTCATTAGCGCGGACGATTGGCAACAACGGCATCATTTGCTCTTCTTGAACGAATGGATCGTCAGCATCAGTTTCAGCGATGAGCATCTCAACACTGGAATCAATGTTAAGCCCAGCGATACGTGCGAGTGCATCTGGATTTGCTCCGACCCACTTACGGTTCAGCACAGCAGAGCCACAGCCGACGCCGTCTTTAAAGTCGAAGACTTCGCTTTTGATCGCGGCGAGCTGCTGTGCATTCAAGAGAACTGCACCTTGACGCTGCATGGCAGCAAGCGTCTTTTGATACGAATCACCGACTGCGATGATTTGCTTCTCACCGATGCAGAGCAAGTTGTTATCAAACCCACCACCCGCAATAATGTCGCGAGCGACACGGTCAAAATCTAGCTCATTACAATCGTCGACCAGCACCGGAGGATTTCCAGGACCCGCACAAATAGCACGCTTACCAGTTTTCATGGCGGCGTCGACCACACCTGGGCCGCCAGTGATGCAAAGTAGGTTTACATCATCCGCAGCACAGAGTGCATTGAAAGAATCGAGTGAAGGTTTTTCGATTGTACAGAGCAGGTTCGAGATCCCTGTTTCCGCTTTGATCGCTTCATTAAACTCGTCGATTGCAAGCGCCGCCACCCCAGCACCACCAGGGTGTGGGTTGAATACAATCGAATTACCCGCAGCAACCATGTTAACGATATTACCCGCAATTGTTGGCACCGAGTGCGTCAATGGCGTGATCGCAACAATGACGCCCCAAGGAGCAGCTTCGTCCATCGTGATCCCAAAATCACCACTCATGCCTTGTGGCGTGAGATATTCAGGCCCGAGCACATTTTTGACGCCCTGAAGCTTGGCAGGTTTGTGCGCAAGACGGCCGATTTTGGTCTCATTAAACTCGATCTGCCCCCAACGCTCAGCGTTGTCGACACACATCTGTTTAACAATTTCGACGACCTTGATACGAGCGGCCCAGCCTTTTTGCTGGAGTTGCTCGAAACCGCTACGCGCTGCGACCACCGCTTGCTCGGCGTCGTCAAAGACACCGTGCTTGCCGGGGCGAGATTGTATAGACGGCATCGCGAGTGTGCCTTTGGATTGCATTTGGGCGAGTACTTCACTCACCACATTGCGTATCGCTGCTTCATTCAATTGACTCATTTAAAAATCCTTGGTGTTTAAGGTTTAGCTGTTCTTCGCCTCGTAGGTCTTCTTGCCTAGGATGCTCACGGTGTCGACGAGGCCGACGATCGCAGCATCCACTGGCAGTGCTTTGAGACCATTAGCCTGACGAGCAGAACTCCCTTGGGCAAACATTACGAGTTCGCCCTCCCCCGCGCCCAGCGTATCAATCGCGACAATAGTATTAGTGCCTGGCTTGAATTTGCTGGGATCTTCAGGGTCGACCAACATCGGACGAACCATAAGGAGCTTTCGGCCCCGCATGCTCTCGTCCTTCTTCGTCGAAACGACGGATCCAATGACTGTTCCCAGATACATCGAATTACTTGGTTGCGCGCTTAACGGTCGCCTTGAGTGCAGGAACAACTGTTTCTACATCATCGTGTGGCCGAGCGATTGTGTGAGCACTGACAACTTCGCCGTAACGGCCAGCTGTTTCTGCTCCAGTTTCGATTGCAGCATTCACTGCAGCGACATCGCCTGTGATGACGACACTAACAAGTGCACTACCGACGCCCTTCATAGGACCGGTAAGTTGGACGTTTGCTGATTTCAACATCGCGTCTGTGCCTTGGACAAGAGCGACAAGGCCCTTAGTTTCGAGTATTCCGATTGCTTGTTTAGCCATAATATTTTGTGGGTTGGTTTGAATTAATTGTTACTTATTGGAAAATTGTTAGCCCGCTTGAATGTTACGAAACACTTCGCGAGCAATGACGAGTTCTTCGTTGGCTGGGATGACGACAACTTTAATGGACGAGTCGTCCGCACTGATGACACCTTCGGCTCCGCGAATCACCTTCGCATTACGTTCGGAATCGATTTTTACGCCAAGACTTTCGAGGCCAGCGCAAACTGCCGCACGTAGGACGGGATCGTTTTCCCCCATACCTGCGGTGAATGAAATCACTTCGGCGCCACCCATCTTAAAGAAGAAAGAGCCTGCCCAGTGACGGATGCTATCGATGAGCACATCGATCGCGAGTTGCGCATTGGCATTGCCTGCTGCGGCTGCTTCGTCGATATCACGTGCATCGTTACTAATTTGAGACAGTCCTAGTAAGCCACTCTCTTTGTTAAGCTGACGTTCAGCTTCCTCTACGGAAAGGCCGAGCATCTTGCTCACATAAGGAATCGCCATCGAGTCGAGATCACCCACGCGGTTGTTTTGCGGTAAACCACTCTGAGGGCTGAAGCCCATACTGGAACCGATCGCAACACCATTGTTAATACCAACGACCGAACTGCTGCCACCAAGGTGGCAAGAAATCACTCTTAAAGAATCGCCGGTATATTCGCCTGGACCGTCGACATAGAGACGACGCGCACGGTCGGCCACGACCTCATTACCAACCAGCTCAGCTGAGCGTTCGGCGATGAATTTGTGACTCGCTCCATGGAAGCCGTAACGGCGAATACCAAGATCACGCCAAGCCTGTGGGATGGCGTACGTAGAGGACGCATCACTCGTCCACTGAAAGAATGCAGTCTCAAACAGAGCGACACGCTTTACAGAAGGAAGCTTTTCAGTGAAGCAGCGAATGCCTTCTGAGTAGGCTGGGTTGTGAGCGGGAGCGACTTCCTTGAAGCCGTCAAGGGCTTCAAGGACGCGCTCATCCGCGGCAACACAACCACTTAGATCTTTTCCGAGGACAGTTTTAAAACCGACCGCATCGAGATCTTCACCGGACAGAAGATGCCCTTCACCAACCAGAGTTTCGAGCATCTGCTCAATACACGGAGTGTATTCAGTCACGCGCTCAAAGCCTCCAGTTGCCAATAGATTGGCAACAGCATCGCTCATCTCAAAAAGACGATACTTGAAGGAGGTGGAACCAAGGTTGGCGATTAAGATCTTCACGATTTTTTTTAAATGAAAAGAATATGCCTGCCCGAAGACAGGTGCATTCTGATGGTTTCGAATCTTATCCGATCCAGTTACCGAGCTTAGAGAGGTCGTCGTGTGGACGAGGAATTACCTGAACGGCAACCACTTCGCCTATCGCGCCAGCAGCGTCAGCGCCGGCTTCGACAGCAGCTTTAACAGCAGCGACATCGCCAGTGAAGAAAGCAGTCACCAGACCGCTTCCGATTTTTTCCCAGCCAGTCAATGTGACGTCAGCTGATTTTAGTGCGGCATCGGATGCTTCCATGAGGCATACGAAGCCCTTGCATTCGATCATTCCTATTGCTTTTTTAGCCATAATATTTATTTCCTAACGGTTATGCTTGAAAGTATTTAAGTAAGTCGTCGTGTGGACGAGCGATAACGTGCGATGCAACCAACTCGCCTGCGCGATTTGCTGCTTCAGCACCAGCTTCGACGGCTGCTTTAACGCTACCGACATCACCTTTGACGAGAACGGTTAAAAAGCCGCCGCCAATGGAGATTTGTTTTACAAGGCTAACTGACGCGGCCTTAGCCATTGCGTCACTTGCTTCGATTGAGCCAGTGAGGCCCTTTGTTTCTACCAATCCGATGGATTCACTCATGATATATTTTGGTTTATGGTTATGTGTGTTGAAATGAGAGTTGTTTATTTAATAAGCTCGCAAGGAGTTTGGTCCGAGAAGCCACATGCATTGCCCTCGTCTGTATCGATGTGAACTTCGAGCTTAAAGGAAGGATCTACGCGGACGAAGATCTGGTCAAAAGTAACGCCAATATCGCCGCCAACGCGAAGCTTCATATATGATTTATTTTCGACGCCATAATAGGCAGCATCTTCGGGCGCCATGTGCACATGTGGTGCAGCGCGAATCACACCTTTATCCATCTCGAGGAAACCGGCAGGTCCCATCAGCATGCAACCTGGTGTGCCTTCGATGTCGCCCGAGTTACGAATTGGAATCTTAAAGCCCAGCGAGATCGCATCTGTATAAGCCAACTCGACTTGATCGAAGTCACGACAAGGGCCAAGAATACGAAGATTTGAAATTACCCGACTACGCGGACCGATCATTGTGACCGATTCCTTGGCAGCAAATTGACCATCCATATAGAGATCTTTCATTGGGGTCAGCTGGTGGCCTTTACCAAACAGCAGTTCGACCGACGCTTGTGAAAGATGGCAATGGCGCGCACTAATATTAACAACTAATGGGTTGGGCCCCGCGGAAGACGTGCTCGACACGCCAGCAGTCACAGCATTTCTCTGTAGGCTAGCGCGAACGAGTTGCTCAACCTGACTGCGATTTAAAACTTGATTACTCATGTTGAAATGATTGGGAAAATGTTGGAATTGGTACTAAAAACCAAATAATCCCACATAAGTCAACATATATCTTGCAAAAACACAGAAATACCCAGATAAATAAAGCATAAACCGCTATGTTAGCCCAAGAACGACATCTACAAATTCTACAACTCCTTGAAGAACAAGGGACTGTACGTACCGTCGACCTTGCAGAACAGTTTGAGTGCACCGACGAAACCATTCGGCGCGATTTTCAGATTCTCTCCGACAATAATCAACTCGCCCGTGTGCATGGTGGCGCCAGCAGTCTGAATGGCCGCCCCCTGCTGCAATCTTTCACCGAGCGCCGTGCGCTCAACGTCGACCGCAAGCAAGCCATCGCCAAAGCAGCGCTGGAATTAATCACACCGGGCCAAACCTACGCATTTGATAGTAGCACGACTGCCTTTGAACTCGTATCAGCCCTACCCGACCTACCTTACCGAGTTGTCACCAACGCCTTCGCCGTGCTTGAGCACATAGCACGCATGGGCAATGTGGAGCTCATCTCCACCGGCGGGCGCTACCACCCAAAGACGCAGACCTTCACCCGCAGCGATAGTTACGTGACTCTACAACGGCACAACATCAGCATCGCTTTTATTTCGTGTATCGGACTCGATGTCGAACGCGGTGCCAGCGAAGGCTTCGAGGAGCAGGCGGGCTTTAAAGAGATTTTAGTTCAATTAGCCAAAGAGGTGGTGCTGATGGTTGATTCGAGCAAATTGAATACCTGCTCTGAATACTTTTTTGCAGAGCTTAAAGATTTAACCCAAATCATTACGGATGACGGCGCCTCAGCTGAATGTGTCGCAGCACTCCAAAGCCACGGATGCAAGGTGACCCTCGCGCAATAAATAATCTGTACTGAAGTATCATCGCAGTACTAAACACTTTATCCAACTATGAGTCAGAATAAAATATATCTCGCAGTCGATCTAGGTGCAGGCAGCGGCCGCGTCCTAGCAGGTGAATTTGATGGCACGCGCATCGAACTGCACGAGCTGAACCGCTTTGATAATACACCTGTGCAACTCCCTAGCGGATGGCACTGGAACATCGCCGCACTGTATCAAAATATTTTAGCAGGACTCAAGAAGGCAGCAGAAACTTACGGTGACAGCGCAATTAGCATTGGCATCGATACCTGGGGAGTAGACTACGGACTATTCGATAAAGACGGGCGTATGCTTGGATTACCTTATCAGTATAGAGACAATCGCACCGATGGTATAATGGATGCCGCCTTCGCTAAAGTACCCAAAGAAGAAATCTACGACGCCACCGGTGTACAGTTTATGTTTTTCAATTCCATCTTTCAACTCCTCGCAGATGTCGAAACCAAGAACCCAGCACTAAATCTGGCTGACGACTTACTTTTTATGCCCGACCTGCTGGGCTATTGGTTGACCGGAAACAAGACTCAAGAACGTAGCATCGCCAGCACCACTCAATTGTACAATCCTAAGCTCAAGGATTGGGACTATGCGCTGATCGAACAACTGGGGCTACCGAAGAAACTATTTAAAACCATCAGCGACCCTGGTGACACACTCGGCGCACTCAGTGCAGATGTAATCAGCGCCACCGGCCTTAGCCGCACTAAGGTCATCACCGTCGCTGGACACGATACTGCCAGCGCCGTTGCAGCGGTACCAAGCCAAGCCAAGACGCCCGCCTTTCTAAGTAGTGGCACTTGGTCACTGATGGGATTGGAACTGCAAGAGCCGGTCATTAATGAGCAATCCTTTGCCGACGCCTTCACCAATGAAATCGGTATCAACGGCACTGTGCGTTTTCTTAAAAATATCTGCGGACTATGGCTGATCCAAGAATCGAAGCGCTTCTGGTTGGATGAAGGCCAAGATGTGGCTTACGCTAAAATGGCATCACTTGCCAGCGAGGCCGAGCCGTTCCGCTCACTGATCAACCCGGACGATCCGCGTTTCATTGAGGCTGGTTGCATGCCAGAAAAAATTCAAGCATTCTGCCGCGAAACTGGTCAACCAGTGCCAGAATCAAAGGGCGAAATTATTCGCTGCATCTACGAAAGCCTCGCGCTACGTTACAATCAAGTCTGGCATAGCCTGATGCAGTATGTTGACGAAGCACCGACTACGCTGCACATTGTCGGCGGCGGCTGTCAGGACAATCTACTCAATCAATTCGCGGCCAATGCGATCGGAGTTAGAGTCGCGGCTTGCCCAGTCGAAGCCACTGGCCTAGGTAATATTATGGTGCAAATGCTCGCCGACGGTGCCATCGCCGACGTCACTGAAGGTCGCACTGTCGTGCTCAATTCATCTCTCGTGCAAACCTTCGAGCCCGCCGACCAAGTGGTCTGGGCCGAAGCGAAACTCCAATTTTCAATGATCTGCAAATAGTACAGCAGCGTATTT
>DBBT01000050.1:0-344 GCA_002292345.1 Opitutia bacterium UBA977
GCACCCGAGCAGATTACCCGCGTGGTCGAAGTCATCACCGATTTTTTCGCAAAGTAAATTTCGAAGCGCACATTTCCACGTTCCAACTTTCACACTCAAAATATGTTTTTAAAACGCTTCGGCCCTTATTTCAGCTATCTAAAGCCTGTTCGCAAACAGTTTGCACTGGGCCTCGGCTTCGGGCTCATTTCAGCCGCGGCGTCCGGCGCCGGGTTGCCGTTTATCATAAAGTTTCTGGTGCCGCTGGTCACCAGCGACGATAAACCGCAAGGAATGGCACTGATCCTCCTGCTCTCATCGATTCCACTTGCCTTTACACTACGCGCACTCGGCGGTTTCCTCAA
>DBBT01000050.1:542-1533 GCA_002292345.1 Opitutia bacterium UBA977
CTGATCTACCTAACAATCAGCGAATCCGAGGTCGCGTTCATGTTGATCGCACTCGCCACCATTCCGGCCTGCGTATTGCCAATTCGAGCGATTGGCACACGTATTCTCAAAAAATCCAGACAAGCTCAACAACAAGCAGGCGAGCTCAACAACGTGCTCAACGAAAATCTATCGGCAGTACGTGAGGTGCGCGCCTATAACCTCGAAACACGCGAGATCAATCGCTTCACTGCTGCGGTTCGCAAACTATTTCAACTGGCCCTGAAAACAGTCAAATACGACAAGATGCTCTCACCCTTAATTGAGCTGACCACCGCATTTGCGCTGTCCTTCTCTCTCTACGTCGCCGTTCAAAGAAATATTTCGCCCGAAGTCATCGCATCGATTCTCACAGCTCTCTACATGTGCTACGAGCCGATCAAAAAACTTGGCGGTGTTTCCAACACCATCCGCAAAGCGCAAGCCTCACTCGATCGCCTCGAATACGTATTACATACCGACGATACTGTCCCGGAAGCAGACAACCCAAAGCCGCTCACCGCTGTCACTGGAGAGATCTGTTTTAACAACGTGACGTTCGCTTACGATAACGAAGTCGCGCTCAACAAGGTCAGCGCCAAGATCGAGCCCAATCAAGCCATCGCGCTGGTCGGGCCAAGCGGAGCTGGCAAAACCACCTTCGCCAACCTAGTGCCGCGCTTTTACGACGTGATCCAAGGCTCCGTCACACTGGATGGCGTCGATATACGCGAACTCAGTAAGGCGGACCTACGCTCACAAATCGCCCTCGTCTCACAGGAGTCGCTACTGTTTAGCGATACCATCGCCAACAATATCCGTCTCAGTAAAGTAGACGCCACACTTGACGAGGTCAAAGAAGCCGCCCGCATGGCACATGCCCACGACTTTATCGAAGCCTTCGAAGACGGCTACGAAACCCTGGTTGGCGAACGCGGCTCACGCCTGTCTGGTGGACAGCGCCAACGCATCG
>DBBT01000050.1:1587-6606 GCA_002292345.1 Opitutia bacterium UBA977
CGCACTGTGCTGATTATCGCGCACCGCTTCAGCACCATTCAACACGCGGATCGTATCTTCGTGTTCGACGACGGCGAGATCATTGCAAACGGCACTCATACTGAACTCTACCAAAGCAACCCGCTCTACACCAGCCTCTACGATAAACAGGCAAAAACGGCCTTAAGCACAAACAGCGAACCAACCGAATCTTAGCAAAAACTCAGCCCTGATGAAACAACTACGTACCATACTCCTACGCCTCCTGATTGCCACTCTACTCGCTACCGCTCTCACGAGCTGCGGCAGCACACACAGCGAAAACGGCGTGACCATCGAACAAGGCGGCAACCCGCTGAAGTTCTGGTAGGCGCAGCAACATGTCTTCTGCCGTCACGCCTGATCTGTTCAGTTTTCAATTCCACACGGATCGCTCGCTGCGTCAGCTCTACGCGACCGATGCCTCCGAATATCAAGAGCTGCCTGCCGCCGTCGCATTCCCCGAAAAACCGGAGCACATTCGCGAGCTCATCCTCTACGCTAAAGCGACTGGCCTGAGCCTGATACCACGCGGCGCGGGCACCTCACTCGCGGGGCAAGTCGTCGGCAGTGGCATTGTGGTCGATGCAGGTCGCCACCTAAATCAGATCCTCTCAATCGATACCGAGAATCGCCGCGCGCGCGTGCAACCAGGGGTCGTGCGCAACGAGCTCAACCACGCACTGCTGCCGCACGGCATGTTGTTTGGCCCTGAGACGTCCACCGCCAACCGTGCGATGATCGGCGGCATGGTCGGCAACAATGCCTGCGGCTCTAACTCGCTGGTCTATGGCTCGACTCGCGAGCACCTGATTGCCTGCAAAGGTTACCTGAGCGACGGATCCGAAGTTACTTTCGAAGCACTCAGCCCCGACGCATTTGAAGCAAAATGCCAAGGCGACAGCCTCGAAGCAACCATCTATCAAAAATGCCGCATGCTGCTGGGCGACGAAGCCAACCGCGCCCTCATCACCAAGCACTATCCAAAGCGCAGCATCCTGCGCCGCAACACCGGCTACGCACTGGACTTACTGATGGATGCCGAGGTCTTCGATCCCGCTGCAGACAAACCCTTCAATCTCTGCAAGCTCATCGCTGGTTCGGAAGGCACGCTCTTCTTCGGCACCGAGTTTGTACTCGATTGCGATCCGCTGCCACCACAGCACAGCGCCCTGCTCTGCGCCCACTTCGACACCATTGATCAGGCACTCCGCTCCGTGCTGCCGGCGCTCAGCTCAAAACCATTCGGCGTCGAACTGCTCGACCGGCATATTCTCGAAGCCACCAAGCGTAATCGTGAACAAGCCAAAAATCGTTTCTTCGTTGTCGGTGATCCAGGCGCTATTCTCGTGATCGATATTCGTAAGGATAGCGAAGACGCCGTCGATTGCACTATTGAGCAAGTCGCGGCAAACATCCAAGCCGCTGGCTATGGCACGCACTTCCCCGTGCTCAAAGGCGCCGACGAAGCCAAAGTTTGGGAACTACGCCGCGCCGGACAAGGCCTAGTCAGTAATCTACCCGGCGACGACAAGCCACGCGAAGTCTGCGAAGACACCGCCGTCGATGTCACCGAACTCGCTGACTACATCGCGGAATTTGATCAACTCATGCGCGACAAGCATGGCAAGCAATGCGTATACTATGCACATGCTGGATCCGGCGAATTACACACCCGACCGATCTTCAACCTCAAGACCGAGGCTGGCCTCAAGACCTTCCGCGCAGTGGCCGAAGACGTGGCAGCACTGGTCAAAAAATACCGCGGCTCGCTCAGTGGCGAACATGGCGACGGCCGCCTCCGCGGCGAATTCATTCCCTTCATGGTCGGCGATGCATGCTTCGCACTAATGCGGCAGATCAAAGAAACCTTCGACCCCGACAATCGCTTCAACCCAGGCAAGATCATCGACACTCCGCCCATGGATACCGACCTACGCTATGGGCCGCAAACACCCGACCCACACTACGAGACGATCTTTGATTTTTCCAGTAATAGAGGTGTACTCAATGCGGTGGAGAACTGCAACGGCTCTGGCGACTGCCGCAAAGGCCCGCTTGCTGGCGGCACCATGTGCCCCAGCTACATGGCCACCCGCAATGAAAAAGACAGTACCCGGGCCCGCGCCAATAGTCTACGCCACGCACTGATGCATCCGATCGATACCACGAATCCTTTCAACAACGAAGCGACCAAAGACGTGCTCGACCTCTGCCTCTCTTGCAAAGGCTGCAAATCGGAGTGCCCCTCCAACGTCGACATGGCCAAACTCAAAGCTGAGTTCACGCAACATTATTACGATGCCAACGGCGTGCCACTACGCACCAAAATCATCGCAAACTTTACGCGCACCAGCCGCCTCGCCTCCAGTGCCCCGTGGCTATGGAACATTATCGTATCCACTATTCCCCTACGTAAGATACTCAACAAAATCGTCGGCTTTCACTCCGATCGAAGCATCCCAAAGCTACACAGTACAACACTCGAGCAATGGCACCGGATCAGAAGCCAGGCATCAGAAGCTAGAGGTCAGACTAAATCCTCAGCCCTCAAATCTCAGCACCCTACCAACTCCCAGCTCTCAGCCCTCTCTCCTCAGGTCTCCGTGAAACGCGTTTACCTATTTTGCGATGAGTTCACTAACTTTAACGATGTACGACTCGGACAAAAAGCAATACAGCTTCTCGAACGGCTTGGCTATCAAGTCATCATCCCTAATCATTTAGAAAGCGCTCGCACCTGGCTATCCGCAGGCCTACTTCGCAAAGCCAAAACTATCGCTAACGAAAACATCCGCCAGCTCGCACCAATTATCACCGAAGACTGCCCACTGATTGGCATTGAGCCATCCGCCATCTTAGGATTTCGCGACGAATACATCGATCTCGCCGAGGGCTCTCTCAAAAACGACGCCCGCAGCTTAGCCAAGCATTGTTTATTGCTGGATGAATTTCTGGTGCGTGAATTCGACGCTGGTCGTATTCGAGCCGACCAATTTCAGGCCAAGGAGCAACTGATCAAACTGCACGGACACTGCTTCCAAAAAGCGCTCGCATCCGTCGTGCCAAGCGTACGCGCCTTACAAATCCCCGAAGGCTACAAAGTCCACATGATCCCCAGCGGATGCTGCGGCATGGCAGGTTCTTTCGGTTACGAAAAAGAACATTACGAACTGTCCATGCAGATCGGCGAACTCATATTATTTCCCTCCGTGCGAGACGCACCGTGCGATGTTCTAATCGCCGCCTCTGGCACATCTTGCCGCCATCAAATCCATGATGGAACTGGCCGCATCGCTAAGCACCCTGCCGAGATCTTATTCGACGCGTTGCTTTAAGACAGAATCCATTTAAATAGTGGCGACGCTGCTTGTTATTATAACAAGCAACTTCGCCACAGTTGATAAAATATCGACGCTGCGAGCCTGTATCGGCTATTCTACCAGCAAGCCCGAGCACTAATACGCCACATTCACTCACCCCTCTATGAAACAGCACTTACTCCCAAAGACATTCTGGTGGCATAACCTCACACAGTTTGGAGGTGCGATGAATGACAACGTGTTTAAACTGATCATGGTGTATGCGCTGATCGCGTGGAATGCCTCAGCGATTGAAAGTGGCGAGGCGAGTTCCGCGACAATTTTAGCACTTGTTGGCCTCGTGTTTGCGCTGCCATTCCTACTGATCGTGCCGATCGCAGGTAACTTTGCGGATAAGTTCAGTAAGCAGTCGATGATCGTAAAGCTCAAAGTGGTGGAGTTCATCGTCATGGCATTCGGCATCACCGCGCTCTACTTGGAAAGCAGCATGATGCTCTATGTCACCATGTTTCTAATGTCCTCGCAGAGCGCCTTCTTTGGCCCCTGTAAGCTAGGCATCATACCAGAGATGGTCGATTCCGAGCGACTCTCGAAAGCGAATGGCTCGATCCAACTCTTTACCTTTCTGGCAATTATCAGTGGCACGGTCCTCGCTCCTGAACTGAGCCTCTTGACTCATGAAAACTTCAGCCTCGCGGCCAGCGTGTGCTTGATCATCGCGGGCCTGGGGCTTGCTGCCTCGCTGCAGATTAAACCAACGCCCGCGCACCCGGATCGTCACCTCAGTCTCAACGGTTTTGGATCAGTGTTTAAGACATTCCTTGAAATTCGCAAAGACGGCTTTCTGACACTCGCGGTGCTGGCACTCGCGGTCTTCTCATTGGCTGCGGCATTCATCCAACTCAATGTGCTCGATTTCGGCGCGCAACATTTGAACCTCTCCCCCGAACAAGCGACGCGCCTCTTCCTCCTCACCGCGATCGGCATTGGCGTGGGGTCGACCACCGCAGGTTGGCTCAGTGGTCGTGGGATCGAGTTCGGCATCGTGCCGGTGGGTGCACTGCTGATGAGCCTGAGCCTCGGAGTATTGGGCACGCTCGCAGAGGGCAACATCTGGCTCTCGGCGGTCAGCATGGCCGTGCTCGGATTNNCGCAGCCCCAAAGACCGAGTGGGTGCGATCCAAGCAACCAACGCCTTCATGAGTTGGCTCGGAATCCTAACTGCAAGCGGACTGATCTACGTCAACTCATCAGTGTTCGGCGGTACTGCGCAGAATGGTTTCTTTATGCTCGCATGTGGCATTTTGGCGCTCGCACTCTTCAGCCTCTGGGTGCTGCCCGACTTCTTTGTTAAATTCGTCCTCATGCTGGTCACTCGGTTCTGCTACCGATTCCGCGTGCGTGGCCTCGACAACCTACCCGCCTACGAACCTGCACTCTTAGTTTGCAACCATGTCAGCCTGATGGATGCCGTACTGATTGTTACCAGCCAGCAACGCCGCGTCCGTATGCTGATGTCGCGCGAATATTACGACAACTCTGGTTGGATTACCAAACGTATCGTTGAGCTCGCAAAGGTCATCTTGATTCACGGCCACGACAACCCAAAGAAGTTGCTCAAATCGCTCAAGACCGCCCGCACCGCACTCGATGACGGCTACCTCGTCTGCATCTTCGC
>DBBT01000050.1:6611-11377 GCA_002292345.1 Opitutia bacterium UBA977
ATCGTCAAAGGCACCGACTATCCGATCATTCCGGTCTATATCGGTGGCGCATGGGGCAGTGTTGCCAGCTTCCAGCAAGGCATGCCGAAGATCCGCCTCAGCAAAGACTTTCGCTATCCGGTGAGCGTGCATTTCGGCACACCGCTTCCCTCTACTTCGACCACCTTCGAAGTTCAGCAAGCGGTCAGCGAGCTATCGGTTGATTCCTTCGAGCTGGTTAAAGAAGGACGCAAGAGCCTCGGCCATGAGTTTATCGATTCCGCCCGCCGCAACTGGGGCAAACTGGCAACCGTGGACAGCTCCGGTCGCGAGCTCAAATTCGGCGAGCTCCTCATTGCCAGTTTAATCCTGCGCGAGCGTATCCGTACACACACTACAAAAGCGGAGCATCGTATCGGCATCTTACTGCCGACAGGGTCAGGATCAGCCATGGCTAATCTAGCGATCACCCTAGATCGACGCATCAGCGTCAACCTCAACTACACCGCCCCTGCCCAAAGTGTAGGCTCCGCGCAGGAACAGTGCGAAATCCGCACCGTACTCACCTCGCGTAAGTTCCTCGAGGTCCTGCCCGAGCTACCACTCGCCGAAAATGTGCTCTACTTGGAAGACCTGCTGAAAGACATCAGCAGAGCAGAAAAATTCCGCACCTTTCTTAAAGCCCGCCTGCGCCCGGCACGAATTTTGCTCGGCGGCACACGCATTCAGCCAGACGATGTGGCGACGATTCTGTTTTCCAGTGGTTCCACCGCTGAGCCCAAGGGTGTGATGCTTAGCCATCACAACTTGCTGTCCAACATCGAATCGTTCCGTTCTGTCGTCAGCCCAAAGCGTGACGACGTGATGCTAGCCACCCTGCCGTTCTTCCATTCTTTCGGCTACACCGTGACCTTCTGGTTTCCGCTCATATCGGGCATCACCACCGCCTGTCACACCAATCCACTCGAAGGCGAAGCCATCGGCAAACTCTCCGAGACATATAAAGCCTCGATCCTTCTCACCACACCGAGCTTTCTGCTGGCCTATACTCGCAAGATCAAGCCCGAACAATTTGCGAATTTACACTATGTATTTACCGGTGCCGAAAAACTACAGCCGCGTATTGCCGCCATGTTTGAGAAACGCTTCGGGGTGCAACCACTCGAAGGCTACGGCGCGACGGAGCTCTCGCCCGTGTGCGCACTGAGCTTACCAAATGTCGAAATCGATAACCTCGAAGAGACCGGCAACCGCGAAGACCGCCTCGGACGAGCGCTTCCTGGGATGGCGATGAAAATTGTGCATCCAGAAACTGGCGACACCCTTGCTCCTGGCGAAGCTGGTCTCATTTATATCAAAGGCCCAAACGTGATGGTCGGCTACTTGAAGAAACCAGAACTCACCGAATCCGTATTGCACGATGGCTGGTATGATACCGGCGATATTGGCCTAATGGATACCGACGGCTTCTTTGCGATTACCGGACGCCTCTCCCGCTTTAGCAAACTCGGCGGTGAAATGATCTCGCACGGTGCAGTCGAAAAAGTACTGCAAGAAGCACTCGAGCTCGGGCCGGATGCGCTCGCAGTCGTTGCGATCGCCGATCAGCGCAAAGGCGAGAAACTCTGCGTGCTGCACACTTCAACGGATCTAACCGAAGACAGTATCCGCGAAATGCTCAAAGCACTCGACATCCCGAACCTCTGGAAACCAAATCCCAAGGATTGGCAACTGGTCGAAGCACTGCCTCTACTCGGTACGGGCAAGCTCGACTATCGAACGATGAAAGAGCATGCGGCAGCGTAATTAGCAGATCCTCACCGCTCATGCTGCCGAGGTGGCAAGATTGCTGCGCCTAGTCCAGCTTTCATAGAGCGAGAATTCTTAAACTCGCGATGAATCGCTTACCAAAGGTGGATTCGTCATCACCGCATTAAAGACCGTCGCTAAGCCCCCGCGCAAACAATCCGCTTCGCCATCATTGATCTGCAACTCCAATTCTTCTGCCATACTAGGGAGCACTGCAGATTTCAGCGACGCCTCGATCACCTCCTGGACAGGCTGCATCAAACCACCCAAACGCCCTCCCAGCACAACCAAAGAGGGGTTGAAAGTCTGCACCAACTGCGCCAAGCCAGCCCCCAACTGCGCGCCAACCTCCTGCAAAACTTGCAACACCCGAGGGTCTTGCGCCGCCGCCAACGCTTGAACCGAGTCCAACCAATCCACTGTATTTTCGCTCGACTCGGACAAATCAACACCAGCCGCCGCTAGCTTTCGACGCACGGCTGCCCCTCCCACTTCAGACACCCAGCACCCACGCTTACCGCAACTGCAAAAAGCACCACCCTCAACAAAAGCCGTATGCCCGACTTGTCCAGCAAAGCCCTGCTTACCGCGCAACAAAACACCGTCCACAAATACGCCCGCAGCAAGCCCCTCACCTAAGCTCAAATAGATCACATTGCGACGCCCCGCCATCGCACCGAAATGATGCACGCCTAACGCACCTGCATGCGCTTCATTTTCAACAAATACCGGCACCTTAAACCGAGCCTCCCACTCCGCCTTTACCCCGACATCACGCCAACCAGAAGTCGGACCATAAGCCAACTCGCCCGCATCACGGCGCACTAAACCAGCCCACGCCACGCAAACCCCGAAACACCTCAGCCCCGAACGAGTGGCTTGCACCATCGCAGTCTCGACCAAACTTGCAGCCGCCGCTAGCACTTCCACAGCTGGGGAGTCCGGCTCTACCAAAACACTCTGGCTCAACAACTCCCCCAAACCAAAATCCGCCATCACAATCGAGATCCGATCCAAATCAATCTCCACTGCCACCATACAGCCCGCCCGTGGATTTAACTCCAGCGACAAGCCAGGACGCCCCGCCCCACCAACCATATATTCAGTCTCGGAGACCAACCCCGATGCAATCAAAGCTGCTACAATATTAGAGACCGTCGCACGCGTCAGCCCTAGATTCGAGGCAATTTTCGCACGCGAGAGCACGCCCGGCACTCTCAACTGCTCCAACACATTGACCGCATTGAGGCGGCGGATATCACTACGGTCGTATCGCTGTTTGGCTGACATTTCCCTACCCAAACACTTATTTGAACTTGCTAAAGCATGAAAATGAAAATTTGTTTGTTTATTAAATAAACTAACAAGCGGTCTTTACTGAAACAGTCTTCTTCATCACAGTGTTAACTCCAATCACATGCAAAACTCCCCATCCAGCATCAGTCGTCGCGGCTTCCTCAAATCTTCTGTCGCCGTCGGCGCACTGACAATACTACCGTCCTACATCGCGCTGGGCAACAAGTCCGCAAGTGGTCTCGGCCCGAACGACAAGATCAATCTCGCGGTCATCGGCATTGGCAATCAAGGTAATCGCGACCGTCTATCATTACTGAACTCAGGCCTTTGCAACGTGGTGGCCTTGTGCGACATCGACCTCGAAGGGCGCCACACACTCGCCGCCCGTTACGCTCACCAAATCACACCCCTCCCACCACTCGAGCCCAGTGCCGTAGGCGAGACACCACAACCACAGCCGAAAACGTACGCACAGGCACAGGCGTTTACCGACTTCCGCGTGATGTTCGATCAAATGGCTGACGAGATCGACGCGGTGCTGATCGCGACCCCCGACCACTCACACTTTGCTGCCACCATGCTGGCACTGTCACTCGGCAAACACGTCTATGTCGAGAAGCCACTCGCCCACACTTTCGGTCAAACTGAGCGACTCATGCGCATGGCAGCCAAGAATCCAAACCTCGTCACTCAAATGGGCAACCAAGGCCACTCGGGTGCCAACTATTTCCAATTCAAAGCATGGCGCGAAGCTGGCATCATCAAAGACATCACCCGCATCACCGCCCACATGAACAACCCTCGCCGCTGGCATGGCTGGGGCAGCAGCACCACCGCCTATCCGAGCGAACCGCTCCCCGCTGGCGTCGATTGGGAGCAGTGGATGGATACCGTCGCACAAGCACACCCTTACAGCAAGAAGCTACACCCACAAGAATGGCGCAGTTGGTATGACTATGGCAGCGGCTGCTTCGGCGACTGGGGTCCACACATTCTCGACACCTGCCACCGCTTCCTAGAGCTCGGCCTGCCCACAACAGTCACCGCCATTCATCGAGACGGAGTCAACCACAGCGACTTAATCTATCCCGACGACTCGACAATACGCTTCAATTTCCCAGAGCGCGGCCCCGATCTACCTGCCTGCGAAGTCAGTTGGTATGATGGCGTCAACAACAAGCCACAACTTGAAGCCGAATTCAGCGAGCCAGTGACCAACAAAGAAACCGGCGAAGTCACACACGGCCCCACCACACTCAATAAGCCTGGCAAAGTGCTCTACGGCAAGGAACTCACCTTCCAAGGCGGCCACCACGGGGAGCCTCTCCAAATCGTTCCGCGTGAAAAATACAAGGCGATGCGCGACGAATTGCCAAAGTTCTCGCAAAAGAATTCCAATCACTACGCCAACTTCCTACTCGCCTGTAAGGGCGAAGAAACAGCGCGCTCGCCCTTTAGCGTCAGCGGTCCACTCACACAGGTGTTCAACCTCGGCGTGCTATCGCAACGCTTCGGCGGCGAACTAGAGTTCGACATCAACAGCAAGCAGATCACCAACAACAAAGCTGCCAATACGTTGCTCGACCCAGCACCACGTAAAGGTTGGGAAGAGTTCTATCGCCTGTAGATTATATAACAGGTAACACAGAATATAATATGAAAGACACGAAATCCTGGATTAG
>DBBT01000050.1:11390-55470 GCA_002292345.1 Opitutia bacterium UBA977
CTCTTCAATGGTAAAGACCTCGCACATTGGCAGAATCCGTACGACTGGGGTAAGGCTGAAATCGTGGATGGAGAAATCCACCTCTCCACGGAAAAATCAAAGTGGTTTCTATCAACCGTGCAGGAATATTCTGATTTCATCTTCGAAGTGGAAGTGAAAATGCCAGAGGGCAAATCTAATTCAGGGTTTCTATTTCGCAGCCACAAATCAAAAAATAGGATGTTTGGCTATCAGGCAGAAGTTGACCCGTCCGACAGAAACTGGTCAGGCGGCCTCTACGATGAGGGACGCCGCAAATGGTTCATCTCGCCGAACCGAGATCATGCAGCATCCGCAGAGGAACAAGAGCAGTCCATCGCTGCATTTAACAAACGCGCCGGCAATTGCTTCAAGCGTCATGGCTGGAACAAATATCGCATCGAATGCCTTGGTGACCATATTCGAATCTCCGTCAATGGCGTCACAACGACAGATATCCATGACCATAAAGATGCCAAGGGATACATCGCACTTCAGCACCATGGTGAAAAAGGCCAGATCTACCGCTTTCGTAATATAAGAATCATGGAGCTCACCGCCGATGACACGGCCGTCCGCTCCAGCTCAACCGAATGGACCTCTCTGTTTGCCTCCGACAACTTCTCGAATTGGACGAACTTAAACGGCGATGCCGTCACCAAAGGTTGGAGCATTGAAAATGGGGTCGTCCACCGACTCAGTAGAGGTGGCGACATCATCACCAAACAGCATTATGAAAACTTTGAACTTCATTTCGATTGGAAGATTTCCGAAGCAGGCAATAGCGGCGTAAAGTATCGGACCAAAGGCGCGCTTGGGCTCGAATACCAAATTTTAGACGACGCGAAGCACCAGGACGGTAAGAATCCAACACACCGCGCAGGTTCTCTTTACGAACTCGCAGCCGCCCCCGACAGCAAACCAATCCACGCCGTCGGCAAATGGAACCAATCGCGTATCCTCACCAACGGCATCACCATCCAGCATTGGCTCAATGGTGCAAAGATCGTCGACATCGAAGTCGGCAGCGACGTCTGGAACCAACGCTTCCAAAAGAGCAAATATTCCAAGAATGAAGGCTTCGGTTCATGGGCTGGTCCCATCCTCCTGCAAGATCACAACGACGAAGTCTGGTTCAAGAACGTCCAAATTCGCGAACTGTAATTTCTCAATGAGAATAAAAAAATCAGGCGCGATCTTTGCAATTTATTGCCTACTTACTGGCGCTTTCGAATTGCATGCCGAAGTCCACATGGGCAATGGCATAAAAATAGGTGAAGTCGACTGCGACTCGGCAATCATCTGGACCCGCCTGACCGCACACCCCGAACGCACCACCGACGGCCACTCCTTCGACCTCGTTACAAAAGACGCAAAAAAACAGCCTATCTACGAAGACCTCAGCGTCATGAACGGCAGTGTCGTCGGTCAATCAGGCAGCATAAAAGTTACCTACTGGCCAAAAAATAAAAAGAGTTTAAGGCGTTCAACGAAGTGGCAACCAGTGCGTCAAAAAAGCCCCAGGCGCTCCACTACTTGGCAGCCCGTGTATTCGAAAAACGATTACACCCATCAGTTTAAACTCAAAAACCTTGAACCGGGAACAGCATATGCTCTCCTGGTCGAGGGCAAACACAACGATGCCAATTGCCGCCTCAAAGGTGGCTTTCGCACTGCCCCTAAAATGGATCAAGCCAGCGACATACGTTTCGTCGTCACGACCTGCGGCGAATATCCACGGCGTGATGATCCAGTCAATGGCCACAAGATCTACCCACAGATGCTAGCGCTAGACCCGGATTTCTTTGTCCATACCGGCGACATCGAATACTACGACAAGCCTGGTCCCTTCGCTAAAAACATCGACCTTGCGCGCTTTAAGTGGAACCGCATTTACGCAACGCCTTACTTGCGTACTTTTCACAATCAAGTCAGCAGCTACTTCATCAAGGACGACCATGATACCCTTAAGGACGATGCATGGCCTGGACAGAACTACTTCGACCTAACATGGGAACAAGGGCTCGCCACGTTCCGCGAACAGGTACCTATGGGCGAAAAAACCTACCGCACCCTCCGCTGGGGCAAGGACCTGCAAATCTGGCTGGTCGAAGGACGTGACTACCGCAGTCCCAACAATATGCCGGACGGGCCTGACAAGAGCATCTGGGGCGCAGTACAAAAGCAATGGTTTTTCGATACCGTCCGTGCATCCGATGCGACTTTCAAAGTACTGCTCTCTCCAACTCCCATAGTAGGCCCTGACCGCTTGAAAAAGAACGACAACCACTCCAACAAAGGCTTTACCCACGAAGGCGACGAGCTTCGCCAATTCATCGCAGCACAAGAAAACCTCTATATCGTCTGCGGCGACCGGCACTGGCAATACGCCTCGATCGACCCGAAGACGGGTGCCCGTGAATTTTCCTGTGGCCCGGGCTCCGATAACCATAGCGGCGGATATAGTGAACAGTTTCACAACGACATGCATCGCTTTCTGCGGGTCAAAGGCGGTTTCCTGAGCGTCGATATCAACAGCGCCGCGAGCAAAATTACATTCCAACATCATAGCGTCGATGGCTCTGTTCAGAATCAAGAGTCTTTCACAAAATAACCCCCTCCATTATGTCGTCTTCTACCGAACAGATCCAATCCATCCAAAGTCGTGGCTTTCTTGGCCGCCTAGTCGGTTACAGTAAAATGACCGGCCCCGGTTGGGTGCAAGCGGCAGTCACCCTCGGCGGTGGCTCCCTCGTCGGTGCGCTCTACCTCGGCATTATTGGCGGATACGAGTTCCTCTGGCTGCAGCCACTGGCGATGCTGTGCGGCATCATCATGCTAGGAGCCATTTCTTATGTCACGCTCTCATGCGAAGAACGCCCGTTCCGAGTCATGCAAAAAAAGGTCTCTCCAACCCTCGCTTGGAGTTGGCTGATCGCGACTGTGATTGCCGATACCGTATTCTGCGCTGCACAGTTCTCACTTGGCCGTGGTGCTTTGGAAGACAACCTAGGCTTCACGCCTGGCCCCTATGTGATCACTGGTTCTTTATTCGTCATCGCACTCTCACTGATCGCGATTTCTCAGAAAAACGAACGAGCTTCTCGCTTTATCGATAATCTACTCAAGGGTCTGGTCGCGGTCATCGTGTTCGCTTTTATGGGGGTCGTAGTGACACTCATTAACAATGGCGCAGTCTCGTGGGGCAGCTTATTTGCCGGCCTCATCCCTGATTTCTCAGCACTGTTTAGGCCGACCGATCAAATCGCTGCCGCCATCGCCACGACAGGCGAACATGCCGCTTACTGGACAGAGTATGTCACTACTGAGCAACGGACTAAGATCATTGCCGCATTCGGCACTGCCGTCGGCATTAACATGACCTTCCTGCTGCCCTACAGTCTCAAGAAAAAAGGCTGGGGCAAACAGCACCGCGAACTCTCCCGCTTCGACCTCGTATTAGGACTGTTCGTGCCATTCATCTTGGGAGCGTCCGCACTCGTCATTGCATCCGCCGCCTCTTTCCACGCTAAATACGCCGATGTGCTTGCCGAAGACGGCATTCCTTTCCCGCAAATGGAAAAAGCCTACTACAAAGTGCTGGATGGCAGCTTAGCCACGCACAACGAGGCATTCATCACACTCGACGACACAGCCAAAAGCGCGACACGTGCGGCCGCTCCCTTAGCGGAGAAACAGCTCGCCGCCATGCTCTCCAATCGCGACTCAGTCAATCTCGCTCAATCCTTGGAACCTTTTCTCGGCAAACATGCACAGACGATTTTCGGTATCGGTGTGCTCGCCATGGCCATCTCAACATTGCTCGTGCACATGATGATGAATGGCTACGCGATCAGCGAAGCATTCAACAAAGTCGGCAACGCGAAATACTTCATCATCGGCGCATCGATGCCAGCCATCGCCGGACTGTTTTCACCTTACCTTTGGAGTGGCGGCGCCAAAGCCGCCATGGCAATTCCCGCCTCCGTAATCGCCACCACCCTGCTACCTATTGCGTATCTCGCCTTCCTGCTACTAATGAACTCCGAGTCGGCACTGGGCGATAACTTACCCAAGAACCGCATCCTCATCAACGCACTCATGGCCATCGCCGCAGGCGTCGCGACATTCGCGTCGGTTTGGGCACTCTGCAACAAAGGCACCCCAGGCATGATCGGTATCGCTGGCTTAGTGATTCTCGCCGCGATCGGATTACGTGGATTTGCCTCACGAAACAAACAAGCTGCACAATAATATTTAATATGAAATTCGGAATTATCGGCACGGGAATGATCGGTGGCTTTCACGCCAAAGCAATTGCAGCCATGACAGGCGGTGAACTGATCGGTGCGGCTGATCGCGTGCTCGAACGCACGCAGGAATTTGCCGAGCAATACAGCACCAAGGTCTACGACGATGTCGCAGCCATGCTTGCCGATCCAGAGATCGACATCGTCACCATCGGCACACCTTCCGGCGCGCACTTCGATCCCGCCATGGCTGCGATCGAAGCTGGCAAACACGTCGTCATCGAGAAGCCACTCGAAGTCACCACCGAGCGCATTGACCAAATGATCGCAGCCGCCAAGGCCAAAGGCGTCACTATCGCTGCCGTGCTCAATCGCCGCTTCCATCCCGGTATGGATGCCTTTAAAAAGGCTGCTGATGCAGGTCGCTTCGGTAAGCTCACTTCGGCCTCCGCCTATGTAAAGTGGTATCGCGATCAAGCCTACTACGACTCCGCAGGATGGCGTGGCACTTGGGCACTCGACGGCGGTGGAGCATTGATGAATCAATCGATCCACACGATCGACGCACTACTCTACTTAGCAGGGCCAGTGAAGTCTGTGCAGGCCAACACCGCCTGCCTCGCCCACACCGACATCGAAGTCGAAGACATCGCCGTCGCGATTGTAGAATTCAAGAATGGCGCACGCGGCATCATCGAAGGCAGCACCTGCAGCTGGTCCAAAGACGGCCACCCTGCCCGCGTGCAACTCGCTGGCACCGAAGGCTCTGTTTTCCTCGCCGACGAAGCCTTTGAGACTTGGGACTTCATGAACGAGACCGACGAGGACGAAGCTATCCGCGCACAGTTTATGCAAGGAGTCGACGCCGGCCTTGGCGCGAACGATCCAACTGCGATCAACTTCTACCAACACCAGCGCAACTTCGAAGAAATCGTCAACGCTATCGAAGAAGGCCGCGAACCCAGCACCGGCGCCAGTGAAGCGCGCAAAAGCGTCGAACTGATTCAAGCCATCTACAAATCCGCGCAAAACAACGGCGCCAAGGTCGAACTCAGCTAAAGTGACTACGGAAGATTACGATTAAGATTAAAAAGACAGCACCATCATACCTTGTTCATTCACTTGCCCAACGGGCACCCAGTCCACTCACCCCTGCGGGGCCAACTCGGCAGACCTCGCAGACCATCTACGCGCTACTCGCGCTTCGTCCCACTTTATTATGCAACTCTCAGGATTTACCGACGAGGCCGGACAAGGCCTCGCAACTCAAATCAAGGCCACGAAAGCACTCGGGTGGACGCACCTCTCTGCGCGCAGTATCGACGGCCAGAACATCCACGACCAGTCCGAAGATGACTTTAACGCCGCCGCCGACCAACTCGACGCCGCTGGCATCCAAGTGATCGAGTTCGGTTCGCTGATCGGAAGTTGGTCAAAACCGATCGAGTCTGACTTCGCTATCACACTCGGCGAAATCGAGCGCGCCATCCCACGTATGCAGCGCCTCGGCACCAAGCTGATTCGCGTCATGTCCTACGCGCAAAAGCCATGGGGCGAGGATCAGTTCGAGGCCGAACGCTTTCGCCGCTTGCGCGAGATCGTTGCGCGCTTCGCCGACGCGGGCCTGCAAACCGTTCACGAAAATTGTATGAACTGGGGCGGGTTCTCCGCAGAGCATACACTGCGTCTCATCGAGGAAGTTCCCGGTTTGAAACTCGTGTTCGACACCGGCAATCCCGTCTTTCAACGCGACCGCTCAAAATCTGCGCCCTACCCATGGCAGGACGCCCTCGAATTTTACCAAGCCGTCAAAGCACACGTCGCACACGTCCACATCAAAGACTGCCTGAATCCCCCCGAGGGCAGCGACGAGCCAGAGCGCTACACGTTTCCTGGTGAAGGCCAATGTCGCCTACCCGAAATCCTAGAAGCTCTCAAGGCTGATGGATACGCTGGTGCTTACGCCATCGAGCCGCACGTAGCCACTGTCTTTCACGCAGCAGGAGGCAAAGCGATCGACAAGGAACAATGCTACAACAGCTATGTCGAGTATGGGCGTGCCTTAGAGCAAAAATTCACCGAGGCTTAACGCCCCTGATCAATCATGTAGAATCACACCTCGACGATGCTCTACGTATTCCGAATCCTAACCCTGATTATTCTCAGCGCCACAGCCGCTGTAGCGCAAAAAAGCAATGTCCTGCTCATCTGCATCGATGACCTACGCCCAGAACTCAAGTGCTTTGGAGCCGACTATATTCATTCGCCAAACATCGATAATCTCGCAGCTCAAGGCCGCGTATTTAATCATCACTACACCAACGCGCCCACCTGCGGCGCCTCACGCTACACACTGCTCACTGGGCGTTACGGATCAGCCGGCAACAATGCACTATTCCAGCGCGGGAAAGATCTAAAGAAATCGTCAAACAGCGTCAGCCCAAGCATGCCCGAGTGGTTTCGCCAACATGGTTATACCACAGTATCGGTCGGCAAAGTCTCGCACCATCCTGGTGGACGCGGTGGAGCGAATTGGGACGTTGCCACACAAATCGAGATGCCAGGCGCATGGGATCGCCATCTAATGCCATCCGGCGCATGGCAGCATCCAAGGGGCGCGATGCATGGACTCGCCAACGGCAACATACGTGAAAAATCAAACGAGCATAATTTGCTCGAAGCCTTTGATGGCGACGACTCCAGCTACCCAGACGGACTGATTACCACAGAGGCACTTGAACAACTCAGCCAATTAGCCGAAGCTGACAAACCATTCTTCTTAGCAGTCGGCCTGATCCGCCCGCACCTACCGTTTGGAGCTCCTAAAAAGTATCTCGAGCTCTATAAGGACGTCGCACTCCCGCCGATTCCACATCCACAAAAGCCTAGCCATAAATCCACTTGGCACGGCTCTGGTGAGTTTATGCAATACAACAATTGGCAGCGAGATCCACGCACAGATCCCGAATTCGCCGATAATGTGCGGCGTCACTACGCGGCCTGTGTCAGCTATGCTGACGCACAGGTGGGCAAGCTGCTTGAGCAACTGGAAAGCACGGGCCAGGCCGACAACACCATCATTCTAGTCTGGGGCGATCATGGTTGGCATTTGGGAGAACATTCCATCTGGGGAAAACACTCACTGTTTGAAGAATCCCTACATTCCCCGCTGATTGTTTATACCCCCGACATGCCGCAACCCGGCCAGCAGTCAGCTGCAATCGTTGAGACCGTCGACATTTTCCCGACACTCTGCGACCTTGCTGCCTTGGACACACCAGGGTTCACCGTAGGCAGTTCCCTACTCCCACAAATCCAAGACCCGCAGTCCGCCGGACACAGCGCCATCGCCTACACAGGCAGAGCACAAACCATTCGCACAGAGAACTACCGTCTAATCTTGCATAAGAACGGCACTACCGAACTCTACGACCACCGCGAGCCCAATGCTGAGACCACCAACTTGAGCACAAACCAAACTGCGACGGTCAAACAACTCAGCGAAGACCTGAAAGCACGCCTGGAAAAGCCCCAAGCTCACTAAAATTCTCGAACCAAATGTTGCCGATAGGCAACCGGCGACATGCCATAGAAACCTTTGAATTGGCGGCTAAAGAAATAAATGTCTCGATAACCCAGTCGGTCTGCAATTTCACCGATTCGCATTTCACTGCTTTCTAAATAACGCCGGGCCTCGATCATTTTACAACTCACCAGAAATTGATTTGGCGGCTTGCCTACATGTTTTGAAAACTCACGGTCGAAATGCGATCGAGACCAACCTAATTGCTGAGCTAACGCATCAATAGATTTAAACGATTCTGGACACGTCCGCATCATTCGAATCGCCTCAGAAACCTTGGGATCCATAAAAGGCTCACGGGTATCCACCACTCCCGCACAGACACGAGCAATTAACTGATACATCACTCGCTGCAATCGAACGTCATCCCCACGCCGCACTGCCAACCTCATAATCATATCGATTTGGCGTTGAAACAGAGGTAGCGAATCGACCATGCCGCCCATGACTGGAAAGCCTGCCACGTCGTCCAACATAGCCGCACCACTGAGCGGGATAAAGTGCGCCGAGAAACGCGTCACTCGTGCCCCAGAAGTATGCGCTGCTGAAATCTTCTGATTTGGTGAAAAAATGAAAAACATGCCCGGCTTTAAGCGAAACGTCTGCCCCTCGGTGCTCAAATGCCCCTCTCCCTCCAAGCAAATCCAGAAGTTATAATGCGCGTCTCCTTGTGTCTGCCACTCCCAGTGCTCCACCTCGGTGCATAGATACGGAAACCACGGCCGATCCACCAAGTGAATACCGTCAAAGGGTAAGTCTGCTTTAATTGATCGCATAAATAAGGAAATAATGCAAATTTACAGTGATTGAATCCATTCACACCCTCAACGCAAGTTGATAAACTCTAGGCTATGATTCCTACTGAATACCTCTCATCCCTCTTTTCACTCGAAGGCAAGGTCGCCGTCGTCATTGGTGGCACAGGCGAACTCTGTGGAGCCATGGCCGAGGGCCTCGCCGCCGCAGGTGCTGAAACCGTGCTGGTCGGGCGTAGCGAAGAAAAGGCTGCGGCACGTCTGGCCAAGATTGAGTCCGCAGGTGGTCGGGCCTACTTTGAAAAAGTCGATGTCAATTCCAAGGTGTCGATCCAGAAATTACTGGGCGACGTCCTAGCGAACTCAGGGAAGGTCGATATTCTGGTGAACGGCGCAGGGGTGAACTCGCCAACACCGATCTTCGACATCGAAGAGGACGAATTAGATAATATACTGAACACTAACCTGAAAGCGGTACTCTTTGCCTCGCAGATCTTCGGCAAATATCTGGTCGAGCGTGGCGAAGGTGGCAGCATCATCAACATCGGCTCAATGAGCGGCATCATTCCGCTCTCTCGTGTTTTCACGTATTCGGCGACCAAAGCTGCAGTGCATAATCTCTCAAAGAATCTGGCACGCGAATGGGCGGAGCAAAAAGTCCGCGTCAACACCATCGTGCCTGGCTTCTTTCCTGCTGAACAAAACAAAAAAGTGCTCAACCCCGAGCGTATCGCAGCCATTATGGGTCACACACCTGCGAATCGTTTTGGCGAAGCCAGCGAGCTGATCGGAGCGACGCTACTACTCGCGTCCGATGCGGGCAGCTTCATGAACGGATCCGAAATCGTCGTCGATGGCGGCTATGCTTCCATGACTATCTAAATCAGTTATCTAGCTATCAGTTCTCCAGTTACCTGTTCTCCAGTGATCAGTTTGATTTCCCTCAACCGAAAACCAAACAACTTATTCCCCATGGCCTATCTCAACGAAAACTTCCTACTTAACAACAAGACCTCCCAGCGCTTGTTTCATGAGATCGCGGCCAAGCAGCCGATCATGGATTATCACTGCCATTTAGATTCAGCAGCACTGGCCGATAACGTGGGCTTCTCCAATCTCTCGGACATGTGGCTAGGCGGCGACCACTACAAGTGGCGTGCGATGCGTGCCGCTGGCGAACCGGAAGAGCTGATCACTGGTAAAGATTCGAGTCCGAAAGAGAAGTTCGATGCATGGGCCCGCACTGTGCCGCAAACTGTGCGCAACCCGCTGCACCATTGGACGCATTTAGAATTAAAAAGCTACTTCAAGACAGACCTCATCCTAAGTCCTAAAACAGCAGACGCCATCTGGGAACTCGCCAATGCTCGGATCGCGGAGGCCTCCTTCACCACTCAGAACATCTGCAAAGATTTCGACATCCGGGTGGTCGGCACAACGGACGATCCGATCGACGGTCTGCAGCACCACATCGCCTTCAATACCAGCGGACACATCACCAAAATGTTCCCGACGTTCCGTCCCGATAAAGGCATGATTACCACGAATGTTAAAGCTTGGAACAGTTGGACAGATCAACTCGCCGCGAGTGTAAGCACCACGCTCAATTCGGCTGCCGACTTCATCTCCACCTTGAAAGCGCGCCATGATTTCTTCCATGAAAACGGTTGCCGTTTATCTGATCACGGACTCGAAAGTTGCCCGTTCTTACCTTGCCGCGACGATCAGGCTGAGGCCATTTTTAAGCAGCTTCGTGCGGAACGAACGCTGACAGCGACCGAAGGCGAACAATGGATGACCTACATCATGCAGCACGTTGCTCGCTGGAACGCAGCTCGCGATTGGACTATGCAGCTACACATCGGGCCGATCCGCAACGCGAACACGCAAATGTTCAAGCGCCTCGGCCCCGACACTGGCTACGACTCCATGCTCGACGAGCCAGTTATCCGTAAATTCGCAGGTTTCCTCGATAGTCTCGCCATCGACGACGCGCTTCCAAAAACGATCTTCTACCACATCAATCCTGCCTACTTCTATTCGCTGGCCACACTCATGGGCAGCTATCAAGACGGCCGCGTCGCAGGCAAAATGCAACTTGGGTCAGGTTGGTGGCACGCCGACACGCTCGATGGCATGCGCACACAGATCGAAGTGCTCTCCAGTGTCGGGCTGCTCTCGAAGTTCGTCGGTATGTTGACTGACTCACGCAGCTTTCTCAGCTTTCCGCGACACGAATATTTCCGTCGATTACTCTGTGGGATTATTGGCAACGATGTCGAAGCAGGCTTAATTCCAGACGACACCGAACTACTCGACCAACTCGTTGCTGATATCTGCTTTGGCAATGCGCAACGCTACTTTAACTTCCCTGGAGTCTAACATATTATGAAAATCCTACTCACCACCACTTCTTATCAAGACTGCCCCGGTGACCATCACGAACTGCTCGACAGCACGGGCGCCGAAATCGTTCGCGAGCGCGGACCACTGAGCGAAGCACGCATGCTGGAGCTGGCTGGCGACTTCGATGCGTTCCTTTGTGGCGACGACGAGATCACACAAGCCGTGATCGACAAATCGCTACCAAAGCTAAAAATTATTGCAAAGTATGGTATCGGCGTCGACAAAATCGATGTTGCCTATGCGACTGAGAATAAGATCCCCGTCAGCTTTTGTCCCGGCGTGAATCACACCACGGTTTCGGAGCATGTCTTCATGCTGATCTTGGCACTCAGCAAAAACCTGATGGAGCAAGCCAACACAACTGCCGCGGGCGGTTGGAAGCGTATGACGGGCCACGAAATCATGGGTAAGACCATTGGCATTATTGGTCTTGGTCGTATTGGCCGCGAAGTCGCGATTCGCGCGAATGCCTTTGGCATGAAGTGTGTCGGCTACGGGCGCTATTGGCCTGAAGACTTTGCTATGGAGCAAAATATCACCCGTATGGACGGCGTCATCCAGCTCTTGCACGAGAGCGATATCGTCACGCTACACACGAATCTCACAAAAGAAACTCGTGGCATGATCTCAGCCGCGACCATTAACTACATGCAGGATGGCGCGATTTTAATCAACTGTGGCCGTGGTGAACTCACCCATGCCGCCGACATCGCAGCAGCACTCGAACGAGGCAAGCTTGGCGGTTACGGCGCGGATGTACTCGACCAAGAGCCACCCCCAGCTGACCACCCTCTGCTGGGTGCCAAAAACTGCATTATTACACCACACGTAGGTTCTCGCACCTTTGAGAGTGTTCAACGCCAAGCAGGCATGGCCACTCAGAATCTGGTCAACCTACTCAAGGGCGAAAAGGCACTCGCACAAGTCAACGATGTCGAGCCACCCGCAGCCCTCATTTAACTCACTCCTCACTTTCACCGACACTCTTTTTTATGTCTGAACAATTTTATATCGTCCCAGCAGAGCAGCATAACACTCTCGTCAAGAATGCGTATCAGCATCGTGGATACACAGTCAACGAATCCGCGCAAGCCGCACGCTTCTCTACGCTCGCCTCACAGCACGGCATTCGCACGCACAACGCAATAAAGGCACTTCACCTCGATCACCTATTCGGCAGTGCTGCAGATGGCTGCACACCTGCCGCCCAAATCGAAAAGCTGGATTCGCGTTTCCCAGCGAGTCAGGTCTGGAATGCCAACAAGAAGCTCGGGCAGGCGACTGCCTACGAGGCCATCGACGAATGCATTACCCTCGCCGACAGATACGGCATTGCGCAAGTCTCTGTCGACAACGCCTTTCACTACCTCTGGGGCGGCGGCTATGTTATGGAAGCGGCAAAGCGTGGCTACATTGCTTACACAAACTGCACCGCAGCACTCGCAGAAGTGGTGCCATTTCTCGGCAGATTCCCCACCCTAGGCACCAACCCGCACAGTTGGGCTTTCCCCACTACCGACGCAGTCGGCTTCCCGATCGTGATCGACTGGGCCACCTCTGTCATCGCAATGGGCCGTGTTCAGCAGTTCCAAAGGGAGGGCACGCCACTCCCTCCGCATGCTGCCGTTGATAAGAATGGCAAGATGACAACCGACCCCACCGAAGTTAGCGCACTTATGCCCTTCGGTGCACACAAAGGGTATGGCCTCAGTCTTATTAATGAGCTCGTCGGCGGCTTCATCGGCGGCAGTCTGCCAACTCTACGCAGTCGCAAAATACCAGAAGGCGAAAAGCGCACCCCTGCCTTTTACTTCCAAGTGATTCATCCAGATGCCATTAACGGCGGCGCCTTTGCCAAAGGCCGCAATCAAACCAGCAACGTCAAAGCAGTGATCGAAGACATCCTTGGGCACGGCAACGAAAGTTGCCTCCTCCCAGGGCAACTCGAAGCTCGCTGGGCCGCACGCGTGGATCAAGCCGGCGGCTTATTATTCTCGGCTGCCGAAATTAAAGCCTTCAATGAAATTGCCGAAAAATGCGGCGAGGCACCCTGGAACCTCAATTCTTTCAAAGTCGAGTAAATGGCCCCGGGAAATTCGTCAGATCTAAGTACACTCCGTTTTAAAATTAATAAAACACTTCAACGACAACAGACCGACCACACAGCACTTGATCGAAAGCTTGGCCGAGAAGAAGCATTCACTTTACCCCAATAGGATGACTGAGACTTAACAGTAGTGGCAGACTATCCGTTGCCTTACGAAACGGTCAGTCCCTTATTATCCGCGGCAAGACGATACACACGACTGCTCACGCCATTGCCTTCATAAACCTGCTGCATGGCCGCACCGACACGAAGCGCATTCGCTTCGTCCGTCACACAAACCACGGTAGATCCGCTGCCACTTAGCCATCCGGTATAGGCACCGACATGACAGCCCGCCTCAATACTTTCGCGCCCGAAAGGATTGAGCAATTCACGGTATGGCTGGTGAATATAATCATTCACTGCGCCTTTAAGATGAGAGAACTCGCCCGAAACGAGCGCACCTACGATAAATGCCAAACTATTTGCACTACGAACGACATCATCAAACGGAATACTATCGGGCAGCACTCGACGAGAGTTCTCAGTGAGCACTTCATAACCCGGCGAGACTGCCATAAACACCAATGACTCCGGCAAAGCGAAGCGCACATGCTCACGATAGGCAAAAGTCTCAGGATCTGTGCGGGCGATACAAAAGCCTCCAGCAAACGCAGCACAGGCATTATCAGGCGCATTGTCTAACTGAGCCGTGAGGCGTATCATCGCTTCCATACTCAATGTACTTCCGGTCAAGGCATTCAAACCTGCGACGATTCCCGCACGCACCGTCGAACTTGAACCCAGCCCGCGCGCCTGCGGCACATCGCCCCATATTTCATAGTCAAAGCCACCGATTTTGATTCCTGTAGAGTCTGCAAATTCCTGCGTAGTGGCTTCGACCATCGCTTGCGTGTCTTCAGCAGCATCGACACAATTAATGACTGTATCTTCACGCAATGTAATGCGCACAAAGTTATAAAGTGTCAGGGCAATACTAAGCGTGTCGAAACCAGGACCACAATTTGAAGTACTGGCTGGAGCCTGAACGAGGACAGATTTTTGAGTCATAAGTAACACTTCCCTATTTATGATGACGCATTTCACGCTCGGCCTCACGCATCGATATCTTCTTCTTCAGCGTCTCGCGCTTATCAAAGAGCTTTTTGCCGGTACAGAGTGCGATCTCAATCTTAATTAAGCCGTGCTTCACATACATACGCAGCGGAATAAGTGATTTACCACCAGCGTCCATCGCGCCAAATAATTTATGAATCTCACGACGATGCAACAACAGCTTACGTTTGCGGCGTGGCGGATGATTTTGGAAGTTACCAAATTTATACTCCCCAATATGAGAGTTGTAGAGCCAACACTGGCCCTTTTCGACTCGGCAAAATCCCTCTGTGATCTGGGCATCGCCGCCCCGAATCGCCTTCACCTCGGTGCCTTTTAGCTCGATGCCTGCTTCAAAACAATCGCCCACAAAATAATTGTGGTGGGCCTTACCGTTGCGAATTTCCTTAAATCGGTCGTCCGCTGACTTTTGTTTTGCACACACGATAAAATCTCTCCTCTGGCTTGGAGGACATCTTCAAGCAGAAATAAAGCGCAAACACACGGACCAACGCCTAAGCGCCTTCTTCCTCGATGTCTTCGTCTAGCTGATAAGTGATCTTCCCCTCCATGACCTCACGTAGCGCAAGATCCTCAGCGGAAAGACGCTCAAGTGACTCAATCAGAGGCTTGTAGCCATTTTTCAGTTGTTTCGCACGACGCGAAACAACATTGATCAGAATCATCGGATCGGTAATTACCAATTGTGCGGCCTGTAAATAATCGTCTCTCAAAGTTATAGCTCCTTCTTAGATGTGAATCTGGAAAAGCAGCGAAAAATGACGCACTGCCAAGCATTTGCAATAAAAAAGCAAAATAAGCTGAAACAGCTAAAATTCCCATTGACAGGCACCTCTGCCGTTTTACTGTTTGCCGCTTTTCCAAAATCATGAAAACAACTTTAGCTACAACATCTGATCACATCAAAAGCTGGTATGTGGTTGATGCTGCCGAAGAAACACTCGGTCGCATCTCAGTAAAAATCGCCAACGTATTGCGCGGCCGTCACAAGGCTATTTATACGCCGCACGCTGACACTGGAGATTTTGTCGTAGTGATCAACGCTGAGAAAATTAAAGTATCCGGCAAGAAGAACAGCGATAAGAGCTATATGTTCTACTCTGGCTGGATGGGCGGCGAAAGTCACGTAACTATGGAAGAAATGCGCGCCAAGAAACCTGAGTTCATCATCGAACATGCAGTTAAAGGCATGCTGCCTCGCAACATCCTTGGTCGTAAAATGCTCAAGAAGCTTAAAATTCACACTGGCCCAACACATCCTTACGATGCGCAACAGCCTAAGCCAATCGTCTAAAATTTTAGAATACTTATAATGAGCGAACAAACATTTGTAACCGTCGGACGCCGCAAAACAGCGCGCGCACGCGTCCGTCTTACTCGCGGCACTGGTAAGATCGTAGTCAATGGCAAAGAGCCAGCAGACTATTTCAAGACTGAAGATTTCACCCGTTCAGCGCTATCACCGCTCACTACAGTTGAGTTGGCTGATCAAGTTGATATTACAGTGAAAGCAGAAGGCGGCGGACTGAATGGTCAAGCGGGCGCAACTCGCCTTGGCATCGCTCGTGCTCTTGAAAAAATGGATAGTGAACTTCGCGTGCCGCTTAAACAAGAAGGCCACATGAAGCGCGACCCACGCTCCCGCGAGCGCAAGAAGTCAGGTCAACCTGGCGCACGTAAGCGCTTCCAGTTCTCGAAACGTTAAACCGCCAAGCGGCAGGACGCATTTTTTGCAAACCCTCCAAGGCCGTTTTACGTGCATTGGGGGGTTTTTTATTTTTACAGATTCCTAATCGCCTTAATCCCCTTCGTACTTCATTCTACTCTCTCTAGTCTCACTTCCTCACTTTTACTATTATGAATGCAGCAGTCATCGGAGCATCCGGCTATTCCGGAGAAGAACTTGTTCGGCTACTTGCACGTCATCCAGACGTGACATTGGCTGCAGTCACCTCGCGCTCGCTTACTGGCAAGCTGGTTGCAGATGTCATGCCAGGACTTCGGCACTTGGTAGGCGACCTTGAGTTTAGCAATTCAGATCCGGCTGAACTCGCAACTCAGGACGATTTAGATGTGTTTTTTCTCGCACTGCCTCACGGTGTTGCCTCGGAATATGCAGATCCGCTATTCCAAGCAGGTAAAACGGTTATCGACCTGAGCGCTGACTTCCGGCTCAGTTCGACTGCGCTGTACGAAGACTACTACGGCCAAACGCATCCCGCACCACATTTACTCGACGCCGCGCCCTACGTCATTCCCGAACTCGCTGATGAGAACTGGAAGAGCGCATCGCTCATCGCCTGCCCAGGTTGCTATCCGACCAGCGTGCAGTTGCCACTCATCCCGCTGCTCAGGGCTGGCATCATTAAGCCATCTGGTATCGTGATCAATAGCTATAGCGGCGTCAGCGGCGCAGGTCGGAAAGTCGCAGAAGACTTCATCTACTGCGAGTGCAACGAGAGTATGAAGGGCTACGGCATGCCCAAGCATCGGCACCTTTCCGAAATCGAAGAGCAACTTGAACAAGCGGCTTCAGCTGACTGCATCGTGCAATTCAACCCGCACCTCGCACCGATGTCGCGGGGGATTTCAACGACGATTGTGGCCAAAGCTAACGGCTCACTGCAAAATGTCTACTCGACTTGGGATGCCGCCTATGCCGACAAGCCCTTTGTTAGCGTGCTTCCAAGCGGCACGTATCCAGGCACCAAACACGTAACTGGCACCAACCGGGCGGACATCTCTGCAGTATACGATCCACGGACTGACAACTTCGTGATCACTTCAGTCATTGATAATCTACTAAAAGGAGCCAGCGGCCAAGCAGTACAAATCCTTAACCTAAAGTTCGGTTTTGAGGAAACTGCCGGACTGGTCTAACTACTGCCACAGCTCCGCCTGCCGACATGAATCCCCCACTAACAGTTCAACTTATTGAAACTCCAAGCGGTATCGCAGACTGCCCCGGCTACAAGATCGCTGGAGTCGGTTGCGACATTAGGGAATCTGGTGACCCGCGGCTCGACCTCGCACTTTTCGTCTCTGAGTCACCCTGCAGCGCAGCTGGGGTGTTTACGCTCAACGATGTCTGTGCCGCGCCGGTGCACATTTGCAAAGCAATCTTGGCCGAGAGCGGTAACAAAGTCGCGGGTTGCGTCATCAACAGCGGTAACGCCAACGCCTGCACCGGCACTCAAGGCATGGTCGACGGCAAAGAAATGGACGCGATTACCCGACTTGAAACTGGTATCAACGCCCCCTTTCTTGTGTGTTCTACTGGACGGATCGGCCGGCAATTACCAATGAGCAATATTAAGGCTGGCATCGCAACTGCCGCCCAGAAGCTCGATTGCGAAATAAACTCATCGTATGAGGCTGCCGACGCAATTCTCACTTCTGACACACGGCGGAAGGTAGCCACCGCACAGTTCGACTACGAGGGCACCACGATCACCGTATCAGGGATGGCCAAAGGCGCGGGAATGATTGAGCCAAACATGGCCACTATGCTGGCGTTCGTCACAACTGATCTCGAAGCCGACAGCGATTTGCTTAAATCCGTCGTCAAACAAGCCAGTGACCTTACTTTTAATCGCATCTCGATCGACGGAGACATGAGCACCAACGACACTGTGCTCCTCTTCGCCAATGGTGCGTGTGGCATCAAAGCCGACACCAGCCCCGAATTGCTCAAAGCCTTTCAAAAAGCCGTCTTCCTTGTCTGCGATAATCTAGCCGAAAAAATTGTTGGTGATGGCGAAAAAGTTACGAAGCTCGTCGAGCTTATGGTCGAAGGTTGCCAGTCAACAGCCGATGCCGAAAAAATTGCCCGTGCAGTTGGCAACTCGCTGCTAGTTAAGACTTCTTGGTATGGCTCCGACCCGAACTGGGGGCGGCTGGCTGACGCTGCTGGTTACGCACGCGTTGGCCTCAAAGAAGAGTGCTTCGACATCTATTACGACACCGTAGCCGCACTCATCAGCGGCAGACCGCAGGATAGTAACCTTTCAAAGTGGAAAGAAATTGTTTCAAAGAAGCGCTTCCGCATCACACTCAATTTAAATCAAGGTGCAGGCCAATACCGTCTACTCACTTCCGACCTTAGCGAAGCCTACGTGGACTTTAACAAATCAGAATAATTAAAAATCCACCGAGCAGACACTCGCAGGTTCTAGGTTCGCTAGTATCCACTTGCAGTTAAAGATTCAAACACTCATTTCCAATGACCGATCTCTCACAACTCGACGTCACCACCAAAGCAGCCGTACTGCTTGAAGCGCTCCCTTATATCCAACGATTTCGCGACTCGATCTTTGTCGTAAAATACGGCGGTGCGTTCATGGACGATGCCGACCCAGCAGTGCGGACGCGTGTTGCGACCGATATCGCATTCCTATCCGCGGTGGGCATCAAAGTCGTTGTCGTGCATGGCGGCGGTAAAGCAATTACGCGCGCACTCGCAGAGTCCAATGTTGAGACGCACTTCGAGCACGGCCTCCGCGTCACCGACAAAGACTCGGTCAAGATCGTCGAGCATACGCTCAACAAAGTCGTCAACCTAGATATCTGTGAAATCCTGCAACAGAAAAGCGCACGGCCGCTCGGCCTTGCTGGCAACGACGTGTTGGTTTGCGATAAGAGGAACGTCGTGGTTGATGGCGAATCTGTTGACGTTGGCTTTGTCGGTGAGACTCACACGGTCAAAACTAAGATCATCAAGAAAGCGCTCAGCGACGGTTACATACCCGTGATCTCACCAATTGCTTGCGGCGAGGACGGACAAGTCTACAACACCAATGCCGATGCTGCTGCAGGCAAAGTCGCCGCAGCGCTCCGCGCACGACGCCTAGTTTACCTCTGCGATGTGCCCGGCCTGATGCGCAATATGAGCGACCCTAAATCACTCATCTCTTCGCTCAAAGCCGACGAAATCGCGGACTTAGTCAAAGACGGCACCATCAGCAAAGGCATGATTCCAAAGACGGACAGCTCTGTGAAAGCGCTGCGTAGCGGCGTGCACCGCGTGCACTTTGTCGACGGTGAAAACCCACACAGCTTACTCCTCGAAATCTTCACCGACAAAGGTGTCGGTACTGAGATCGTCAACAGATAGCTCGCTACCCGGACTGTTACACTGTTTTTAGCTATCCAGTCATCCGTTCTTTAACTTAAAATCAAACAACCGAACAACTTTTATAATGCACCACCCAACACTTATGAAAAACTATGGCCCGCCGGCGTTCGACGCAGTGCGGGGCGAAGGTGTGTATCTCTACGACTCGATCGGTAAGCGTTATCTCGACTTCGGCAGCGGCATCGCCGTGACATCAGTCGGACACTCACACCCGAAATGGGTCAAGGCCGTGCAAGACCAAGCAGCCACGCTAAGCCACTGCAGCAACCTCTACGGCATCCTTGGTCAACAAAAGCTCGCAGATCGGCTCGTTGAAAAAGCAGGTCCCGGTCGGGTGCTGTTCTGCAATAGTGGCGCCGAATCTAACGACGCACTTATAAAGCTCGCACGGTTGCATGGCCGCAACTTGAGTGGCGGCGAAGAAGCCAAGCGGTATAGCGTAGTCGCTGCTGAAGATGCCTTCCACGGTCGGACTTTTGGCGGCATGGCTGCCACACCTCAGGAGAAAATCCAAGGCGGCTTTCGGCCTATGCTTGCAGGCTTTAAATTTGGCCAGCTCAATAATATCGAAAGTTTCGACAAACTCGTCGATGACACCGTAGCCGCCGTATTTATCGAATCGATACAAGGCGAAGGTGGAATCTTTCCAGCCGAAGACAGCTTCCTACAAGAACTGCGGGCACTCTGCACGGAGCGGAGCGTACTCTTAATGCTCGACGAAGTCCAATGCGGTATAGGTCGGAGCGGGCACTTCTTTGCATTTGAGAAGAGTGGCGTCAAACCCGACGCCATCGGCTTGGCCAAGGGTCTCGGCGCTGGCTTCCCCATTGGCGCTATCTGGGCAGCAGAGCCTTACGCCGAACTATTTGAGCCCGGCTCACACGGCACTACTTTCGGTGGCAATCCACTCGCCTGTGCTGCAGCCAACGCCACGCTCGACATTATCGAAGAAGACAGCCTGCTCGAGCAAATCATGGCCAACAGCTCGATCTGGCACGCGGCATTACAGGGTTTAGTCGAACAGTACCCACAACACGTCGCTAGCATGCGGGGAGTCGGTTACATGGTCGGCTTGGCACTCCATACCGATAGCAGCGCCGTCACCACAGCAGCGCGGGACAAAGGGCTGCTCATCGTTCCAGCAGGTCACAACACGGTCCGCCTCCTTCCCGCACTCACAGCAACCCTTGAAGAACTCGCCGCTTGCACCCGCATCCTCGGCGAGGTCTTTGCTGAACTGAGCGCCTAACTTCTCACTCTTTGTTCCTTCACTTGCCCAAAGTGCACCCAAGTTCAATCAACCCTGCGGGGCCAACTCAGCAGACTTCGCGGACCATCTACGCGCTACTCGCGCTTCGTCTACTTTAATACCCTCTAACTTTCACACTTCATCAGATGCACCATTTCTTAAAAGTCACCGACTTCACACTCAAACAAGCACAAGCAGTCTTCGTACTTGCCAAAGCATTCAAAGACGACCGGTTCAACACGCCGGCGACATTGAATAAGCAATCTTGGGGCCTACTCTTCTACAAAAGCAGCACGCGGACACGCGTCTCCTTCGAAGTCGGCGTCAACGAACTCGGCGGCCACCCGATAGTACTCAACTCGCAGCAAACACAGATCGGCCGTGGCGAAACGGTCGAAGACAGCTCCAAGGTGTTGTCACGCTACTTGCATGGCCTAGTGATCCGGACTTACGAACACTCGATTATCGAAGAATTTGCTAAGCATTCTAGGATACCTATTATTAATGGCCTGACCGACTTTAACCACCCATGCCAGCTCTACACTGACATCTTCACACTGCTTGAGCGCTACTCGCCCGACGCCGTTGATATCAATACGCTTAAGGGCAAGAAAGTCGCCTTTCTAGGGGACAGTGCCTGCAATATGGCTAACTCATGGATTCTCACCGCCGCAATGTTTGGTATGGAGATCGTTGTCTCTGGTCCAGAAGGTTACGAGCCGAAGCAAGCCGTCATCGATGCTCTCAAAGCCGACGGCCTACCAGTCAACTTCACCTACACAGCTGATCCTAAAGAAGCAGTCAAAGATGCCGACGCGATCTACACCGACGTATGGGTCTCGATGGGCGACGAAGCCAAAGCCGCGCAACGTCTCCAAGAAATGGCGCCATATCAAGTGAACGCCGAACTCCTGGCGCTTGCCAAGCCTGGCGCCTACTTCATGCATTGCCTCCCTGCTCACGCAGGCGAAGAAGTCAGCCAAGAAGTCCTTGATAGTCCACAAAGCATTATTTTCGACGAAGCCGAGAACCGCCTACACGCGCAAAAGGCAATCATGGCAAAGCTGGTTGAGCTGAATAGCTAATGAAATTTGGGCGACCTGCCCACATTAGCCTACAAAGAGAGCATGTCGCCCTCACTTCATTTCAAAACGCACTCCCCACAAGGGAGTGCGTTTTTCGAATCTACGCGTTGCGAAACCTTATCGGACATAAAATAATCGTCCCCTACATCCTCCGATCTCACGATCGAGGCCACACTCTTTCCCTTAAAATTTAAAATTCGGGTTGGACGTTCGACGTTCGGCGTACAAATTAAGCGCTTACCCACAGATACTTCATCTCCGCTACGCTCCGCCGCACTTTCACCCTCACTGTCACTCGGCCGAAGGCCGTCACTTACTCAATGTCCGCTAAATATACTGAAGACAGCATCAAGTCCCTCGACTGGAAAGAACACATCCGCCTGCGCCCAGGCATGTATATTGGCAAGCTCGGTGACGGCTCATCCTCTGACGACGGCATTTATATCCTCCTCAAGGAAGTGATCGACAATTCGATTGACGAGTTTGTCATGGGCAACGGTAAGGTGATCGAAGTCAACATTGACGGCACACACGTCGCCGTGCGCGACTACGGCCGCGGCATTCCACTCGGCAAACTCAAGGACTGCGCATCGAAAATCAATACGGGCGCAAAATACGACTCCGAGGCATTCAAGAAGTCGGTTGGCCTCAACGGTGTCGGTATCAAGGCGGTCAACGCCCTTTCATCCGAATTCCAAGTGCAAGCCTACCGCGATGGCGTGACCCGCTCGGTCACCTTCTCCCAAGGTGAAGTCCTCAGCGAGGACAAGAAGGACAAATCAGCCAAGGGCGCGGAAAACGGCACGGCGCTACGCTTCGATCCAGACCCTAAAATCTTTGGCGTCATCCGCTTTCGCGACGACTACGTCGAAGACATGCTCTGGAACTATGCCTACCTAAACCGCGGCCTGACCATCGTCTACAACGGCAAAAAATTTAAATCTGAGCACGGCCTCAAAGACCTGCTCAAGAATAAGCTGGATGGCGAACCGATGTATCCGATCATTCACTTGAGCGATACCGACATCGAAGTCGCCTTTACGCACAACGACTCTTACGGCGAAGACTACTACTCTTTCGTCAACGGCCAGCACACCACCATGGGCGGCACCCATCTTTCAGCCTTCCGCGAAGCACTGGCCAAGACTATCAAGGATTTCTTCAAAAAGGACTTCGACGCCGTCGACATCCGCACCTCGATCTGCGCCGCGGTGGCGATCAAAGTCGAAGAGCCGGTGTTCGAGTCGCAGACCAAGACTAAGCTTGGCTCGCAGGAGATGGGCCCCAAAGGCCCCACCGTGCGCACCTTCCTGATCAACTACATCAAGCAGGCACTGGATAACTACTTGCACCGCAATCCCGAGACAGCCGATATTCTGGTTAAGAAAATCCAAGAGTCCGAGCGCAACCGCAAGGAGCTCAAAGGAATTCAAAAACTTGCCAAAGACCGCGCCCGCAAGAACAAAGTACACAATAAGAAGCTGCGTGATTGCCGCGTCCATCTCGGCACGAAGAAGGATCGCCGCCTCGAATCCACCCTCTTCATTACCGAGGGCGACTCTGCTTCCGGCTCAATCACTAAGGCGCGCGACGTGAACACACAGGCGGTCTTCTCGCTCAAGGGCAAGCCGCTTAACTCGTTCGGATTGACCAAAAAAGTCGTCTACGAGAATGAGGAATTCAACCTATTACAGGACGCGCTCAACATCGAAAATGGCCTCGACGATCTGCGCTACAACAATGTTGTAATCGCAACCGATGCTGACGTCGACGGCATGCACATTCGCTTGCTGCTCATCACTTTCTTTCTGCAATTCTTCCCAGAATTGATCAAACAAGGGCACCTGCACATTTTGCAAACCCCGCTGTTCCGAGTGCGCAACAAAAAGATCACCCGCTATTGCTATAGCGACGAAGAACGCCACGCAGCGATGGAAGAGTGTAAGCCCAAGCCAGAAATCACCCGCTTCAAGGGCCTAGGTGAGATCTCGCCCGACGAATTTGGCCACTTCATTGGCAAGAACATCCGCCTCGACCCCGTCATCATCGGCAAGGGAATGACGATTAAAGACATACTCACTTTCTACATGGGCAAAAATACACCTGATCGCCAGGCCTTCATCATCGATAACCTAAAGGTCGAAAAAGACGCGCCCGAAGCGATCAGTGCGTAGGGCTTCGCTACGCGAAGCAGTCGGGAATAAGAGTGGTAGTGCTAAAGGAGTGTGGAAATCTACCCACGGCATTCTGCAATGAGGGCGTGTCGCCTTCACTCCTTTTTAGGACGGCTTAACGCTGCGCAGCACGAGCATTTAAAATAACATCCATTTTATTTAATTCCTCGGAAACGGTTTTCCAGAGTTTTTCTTTCTTATCAGTCGGCTCTGATGGCACAACCTGTTGCGCTGCCACTTCGAGATAAGCACCGAAATCCTGAAGGTAGCGCTCTTTAAATTCATAATATGACCAGCGCCCCTCGAAGCCCATACGCACTACCAGATCTGCTAATAAACTACGGCGAATTTCAAACTCCCGAATACGCAGTATTTTATAATAATCATCTTCGAACATCTTAAACTCAACAGCCTCCTGAGCCGCTTGCAACTGCTGTTGCCGCTGCTGCTCCTGCCACACCGATTCAAACGACTCACCGCCAGCGGCCTGATGCGTGCGAAGTATTGCCAAGTCGTCCTCGGCCCACTTCCCAAAACGCGCGTGATACAGAACGGGAATATTAGAGCCGAGATAATAACGAACAAAAAACAGCCCACGATCCGTCTGATCCAACTTTAACAGCAATGGATTTAGCACGACCGGTGGTGACAGAAAGATGTCGCCCGCATCGTTTTTAACATAAGTCCACAGGCTTGCTTCCTGATCTGATCGATAACATTCGAACGATTCCATAACAGGCCCCTTGAAGGCCTCCTGCACGGAAAATGTGATGCACTTGCCTTCTGCCCAAAAAATCTCCTGCACGGGCAACTCCTCACGCCCCAAGTCTTGAACCGCGACCGCCATCACTCCAGTCTGAAAAGTGCGCTCAGGAACGATCATGGTCACCTCACCATAAAAGATATGCGTCGACGCATTAAACACACGCAGCAGATCCCAAGACTGCTCTTTCGGTTGCGCGCCAGCATATAGGCACAACTGCAGAATTAGGTAACAGACTAGAACGACGCACTTCATTGCTAAAGTGCTAAACGAATCAAACGGATTGGCTAGGTTAAAACGTAGCAGGGATCTGCCCAACGCTCGGCGATCTCACAAGCGAGGACACGCTGATCAAACATGGCCTCCGTCGTCAGACGAGAGAGTTCTCGCCGCGGAAATAATTTGCCTGCGACTAGATGAAACCAAAGCGACAAGAGTCTCGCTTCTACGCACGAAAAGCCCCGACTGTTACCAGTCGGGGCTTTGTAATAATGATGCGCTAAGTGTTGAGCGGATGTATTTCCAAAAGGAATTACATCATGCCGCCCATACCACCCATGCCGCCCATGCCGCCCATATCAGGCATGCCACCAGCAGCTGCGTCACCTTCTTCAGGAGCGTCTGTGATCATGCATTCTGTGGAGAGTAGCAAACCAGCAACTGAACCAGCGTTTTGAAGCGCCGTGCGAGTTACCATGGCTGGATCAACGATACCAGCAGCAAGAAGGTCAACATATTCGCCAGTCGCGACGTTATAACCCTTGGAGCCTTTAGACTTAAGCACTTCGGAAACAATCAAAGAACCTTCAACGCCAGCATTGGTGCAAAGCTGACGTAGCGGCGATTCGATTGCGCGGCGAACGATGAGTGCGCCGAGTTGCTCGTCGCCTTCAAGTCCTTCAGCAGCTTTCTCGATTGCCTTAGCCGCACGAAGCAATGCAACACCACCACCGGGGAGGATGCCTTCTTCGACTGCTGCACGTGTCGCGTGAAGCGCGTCGTCGACGCGATCCTTCTTCTCCTTCATTTCTGGCTCAGTTTGCGCACCAACGTTGATGACAGCGATACCACCAGCGATCTTAGCGAGACGCTCTTGGAGCTTCTCACGATCGTAGTCGGAAGTCGTCGCTTCGATTTGACGGCGGATTTGCTTCACGCGGCCTTGGATCTCAGAACTCTTTCCGCCACCTTCGACGATGATTGTGTTTTCCTTATCAACAGAAACACGCTTTGCGCTACCAAGATCACTGAGCTGAACATTCTCAAGCTTGATGCCGAGATCTTCAGTGATGCAACGACCGCCAGTGAGCACTGCAATGTCTTCGAGCATAGCCTTGCGACGATCGCCGAAGCCAGGAGCCTTCACTGCGGCGACATTCAATGTGCCACGAAGCTTATTCACAACCAGTGCGGCAAGCGCTTCGCCTTCGATGTCTTCTGCAATAATGAGCAGTGGCTTGTTGGTTTTAGCAACGAGCTGAAGCAAAGGAAGGATTTCGTTAAGGCTGCTGATCTTTTTTTCGTTGATCAGGATGTGTGCGTCATCGAAGTTCACTTCTTGTGCCTCTGCATCGGTGCAGAAGTACGGTGAGAGATAGCCCTTGTCGAATTGCATTCCTTCGACCACGTCGAGAGATGTTTCGATGCCTTTGGCTTCTTCAACTGTAATAGTGCCGTCTTTACCAACGCGGTCCATTGCATCTGCAATGATGTCGCCGATTTCAGCATCCCAGTTAGCAGAAACTGTCGCAACCTGGCGAATTTCTTCGCGGTCTTTGACCTTCTTGCTCTGTTTAGCAAACGCGGCAGTTGCAGCAGCAACAGCCTTATCGATACCACGTTTCAAGTAGATAGGGTTTGCACCTGCAGCTACATTCTTGATGCCTTCACGGTAAACCGCTTCAGCAAGGACGGTCGCAGTAGTCGTGCCATCACCTGCAGAGTCTGCAGTTTTGGAAGCGACTTCGCGCACCATCTGTGCACCCATATTTTCGAAAGGATCAGCTAGATCGATTTCTTTCGCAACGGTAACACCGTCCTTAGTGACAGTCGGAGCGCCGAACTTTTTGTCGATCAGAACATTACGTCCCTTCGGCCCGAGTGTTACTTTAACTGCACGTGAAAGTGTCTCGACCCCTTTAAGGATCTTTTTACGTGCTGCTTCATCAAATAAAATTTGCTTAGCCATAATATGTTATTTCTTTAAATTATATTGTTTAAATAAGTGAGCAAAATCGCTTAAGCGATAACGCCGAGGATGCTATCTTCTTCGATAAGAATGTATTCAACACCATTAACTTTAACAGGTGTGCCACCGTAACCAGGAAGGAGAACTTTGTCGCCTTTTTTGACATTGAAAGGGATCACTTTGCCGTTCTCGTCTTTCTTGCCAGTGCCAAGTGCTACAACTTCAGCTTCCTGTGATTTTTCTTTAGCAGAATCAGGGATAATGATGCCGCCGCGGACTTGTTCGTCTTCTTCAATGCGTTTTAATAAAACGCGTTCACCGAGTGGTTTGATCTTCATAGTATTATTTATTTATTGTTTAGAGAATTGTAGTGAGAACAAAAGCAGCACACCAGCATCATGCCCGTGTGCTACAAATTGCTAGAGATTATTTCTTATCTTCGTCAACGACTTCGAAGTCAGCATCAACTGTTTCGCCATCGGCTTGCTTTGCATCGGTAGCAGCGTCGCCGGTTGGCTCAGCACCTTCTGGGCCTGCAGCAGCACCTTCAGCAGCTTGCTGGCTATACATTTCTTCAGCGAAGGATTGCATGATCTCTGTGATCTTATCCTTCGGTGCTTTTAATGCATCGACGTCAGCGTCTTGGTTTTCAAGAACAGCCTTGCCTTCAGCAATCGCAGCTTCGAGCTCAGTCTTCTTGTCCGCAGGGATCTTGTCGCCAAGATCAGTGATCTGCTTTTCGGACTGATAAACGATGTTGTCAAGTTCGTTGCGTGCCTCGACGCCAGCCTTGAGGGCTTCGTCTTCGGTCGCGTGTGCTTCGGCTTCGCGCTTGAGCTTTTCGACTTCATCCTTATCGAGACCGGACGAACCAGAGATAGTAATATGCGTTTCTTTGCCAGTGCCTTGATCCTTAGCGCTGACGTTAAGGATACCATTAGCATCGATATCGAAAGTCACTTCAATCTGAGGTGTGCCTCGAGATGCGGAGGGGATCCCATCCAGACGGAAGTTTCCGAGTGTCTTGTTATCTTTAGCCATAGGGCGCTCACCTTGAAGTACCTTGACGTCCACTGCAGTCTGATTGTCTGCATACGTAGAGAATGTTTGGCTCTTTTTGGTAGGAATCGTAGTGTTGCGCTCAATCATGGCAGTTGCCACGCCACCTGCAGTTTCGATTGCTAGGGTAAGCGGAGTCACATCGAGAAGAAGCACGTCACGCACATCACCTTGAAGCACGCCACCTTGGATCGCAGCACCGATCGCTACCACTTCGTCAGGGTTCACACCTTGGTGTGGTGCCTTACCAGTGAGCTTAGTCGCAATTTCAACAACCTTGGGCGCACGAGTCATACCACCAACGAGCACAAGCTCGCCAAGTTCAGATTTCGAGTGACTGGAAGACCGGAGGCATTCTTCGAAAGGAGCGATGGTGCGCTGGTAGAGCGCATCACAGATCTGTTCGAGCTTCGATCGAGTGAGCTGGATGTTAAGGTGCTTCGGTCCGCTAGCATCTGCAGTGATGAACGGAAGATTGATGTCTGTGCTCTGAGTCGAGGACAGTGCGATCTTCGCCTTCTCTGCTTCTTCCTTGAGGCGCTGAAGTGCCATCTTGTCAGTGCGCAAGTCGATGCCTTGCTCCTGCTTGAATTCTTCAACCAAGAAGTCGATTAATGCGCTATCCCAGTTATCACCACCGAGGTGTGTGTCACCGTGAGTTGATTTTACTTCAAACACACCGTCACCGATTTCGAGGATCGATACGTCAAATGTGCCACCACCGAGGTCATACACCGCGATCACTTCGTCTTGACCTTTATCAAGTCCATAAGCGAGGGCCGCCGCAGTCGGCTCGTTGATGATACGCTTCACTTCGAGACCCGCGATCTGCCCAGCATCTTTAGTCGCTTGGCGCTGCGCGTCATTAAAGTAAGCGGGCACAGTGATCACAGCCTCTGTAACTGTTTCGCCGAGGTATGCCTCGGCATCAGACTTAAGTTTTTGCAAGATCATCGCAGAAATCTGCTCTGGAGCGAACTGCTCCTTCTCGCCCTTAACCTCACACTCGATGTAAGCGTCGCCGTTCTTGCCCTTAACAATTTCGTACGGGAGGCTCTTTGCTTCCTCCTGAACTTCAGAGAATTTACGGCCGATGAAGCGCTTGGCAGAGAAGATCGTGTTGCTAGGATTTGTGACGGCCTGGCGCTTTGCAGCCTGACCTACGAGACGTTCGCCATTTTTAGCGAACGCCACAACAGAAGGAGTGGTGCGGGCACCCTCCGAGTTTGGTATCACAACAGATTCTCCGCCTTCCATTACGGACATGCAGGAGTTTGTCGTGCCTAAGTCGATTCCAATTATTTTAGCCATGCCAATCCTATAGCAAATGCGATGCCACGAGCAAATAATATACGCAAGTAGCTGATTAACAGATACTTTCAAATAAAACACTGAAATTCAACTGCCCACACTGCACAATAATTGGTGCCAATATGTCACAGTTTTTGTCACACTGAGTAGTCGCTGTCCCTAGCTGTGACACAAAAATCAATGCACTGCCCCGAACTGATTGCATTTCGTATAATTCTAGCTTCAACTGCGTGGAATGCTCCCAGTAAAGAAGAAGAAAGTCGATTATGAAGCGCTTAACTCGCCTCTCATGCGTATTCCACGCATGGATATCGCGGCTACGCGCAACTTGATCGATATCGGCATATCTGAAATCTACGAGCTGCAAGGGCGTGCCCCCGAGGTATTGTTCGAAGAGGCCCGGCTGAAAAACCAAGACATGCCAGATGATCGCATGCGCTACTTCCGCATGGCGGTTTACTACGCCGAGACTGCAGAACCCGAGCACGCAAAAATGCATCCTGATGAGTGGATCTCAACCAACACCGAAAAAAGCCGTTAAGCTACCAGTCATGATCGAAAACACCGCAATTCCAAACGAAGTCCCCGTCATGACACTCGGCGGCGCCGTACTCTTTCCTCAGGCAATGATGCCGCTGTTCATTTTTGAACCGCGCTACAAAGAGATGCTCAGCGACGTGCTCAATAACGATCGCGTCTTTGCAGTCGCGACACTTGACGAGCGTAGCGAAGACGCCCCCGAATCCGAAACGCCTTACTCGATCGCAGCGATTGGCGTAGTTCGGGCCTGCAAAAAGAACCCCGATGGCAGCTCAAATCTTGTCTTGCAAGGACTTGCCCGCGTCGAACTCGAAGCGATCGTCAGTGAAGAGCCTTACCGTACAGCCCGCATTCGCCAAATCCTCAGCGAATTAGGTGGCCCTGAAGACCAAATCACGACCTTAAAAAGCCGACTACTCAGTCTGATCCAGACCCAGCGCCGACTTGGCGCAGACATCCCCAAAGAGGTGCTGCAATTTCTAGGTAATATCAGCGAACCAGAAAACGCGCTCGATCTAGCGATCTATACGCTTTGCTCATCTCCGACGCTCAAGCAAGAACTTCTAGAAACGCGCGGCGTTGTGCCACGCTACGAAAAATTCGCCAACTTCTTACAGTCCGAGATCGAACGCCTCAAGCTCGACATTCAATTAAGAGGCGACTTGGACGATAAAAACATCGGATACAACTAGTGGGCCTGAGTCTGTCTCAGAAATTCAGATACTGCCCGAATCTTAGTTTTTTTGTGGAGGGACGCCGTCTCTGGAGTCCTCAGTTTGCCAAAGTAGGAGTCGCCTAAATGTCATGCATACAAGCCAAGGTCACGCACGGGCATCGAAATGACACACCACCAGCCTTTAGCTCGAATGAAAACAGCAACTTATTGTATTTTGAGACAGCTTCCAAGCAAGGCAGCCCCCGCTCAATTCTTCGGTTTCTCGAAATAAAAACTCAGCAAGCCTGGATTGACCTCAATCGTCTCGATTCGAACCAGTGATACCAGTTGGTCACTGATTCGATTTTCGATCTCGAATGCAAACTGATAGCCATCGATCTCTCGATAATCCCGATACAGTGTCTCCAAGCCGAACGTTCCATCCGCATGAATTTGCACACGTTTAAGAACCAGCCCACTAGTTGAATTTAGATAGTAACGCACAAATGGCTTACGAAACTTCCTTACTTCCAACACATTAACGAACGTATCGCCAAGTTGTTCATTGCCGACTAGGAATATCTGATTCCACGACTTCTCCAAATGATTAATTAAAGGACTGTCAAAATCAGCCTCATCACGAAGCGCTGAAAGTTGATCGGTCGACAAATCTTCAATCGTCACCTCACCTCCCACCTTGGTGCGCTGCCAGCCTTGACGACCATTAAAGCCGCAAACAACTGAGGTCTCATGGGCAGTCAAACGATAACGAATCGAGTTCGGGCGCTTCTTACGCATCAAAAATTGATAGCTCGTGCCATCCTGAATTTGATATCCCTCAATACTTAGCGAAGACAATGCTGCCACCGATCGCGAACCACCCAGGCTCTCCTTATAGCGCTCAAGAATGCGTTGAACCGAGTATGAATTACTCGATTTTGCCATCGCCTCAAATGAGAACGATATAAATACACAGCTAAGAATGACAAAGAGACGCATATAAACATTTTGAGCGAAGCCTCTCGGTTTAGGCAAGCCAATCTAACAAAACGTCCTAACATCTATGCCTCTATGGTTGTAATGTTGTAACGAATTCCTTATCACTCTTCTTATGTCTGCAGAAAATATCTCCACTTGGCTCCTACAATTTAAATTTACCTTCGGAATAGCCGAAATTTTGGGACTGCTTCTATCGGCACTTTACCTCGCGGTACTAGCGTGGTTCGCCAACTACGCCGCCAAGCGCGTTATCACCTCGGTCATCCATCCATTAATTCATAAATCTGGTGCCAAGTGGGATGATGAACTCACCGAACAGCGCGTTCTCATACGCTTCTCACATATTGTCCCCGCAGCGATCATACACATCTTCACGCCGACGCTGTTTGAAACTCACCCACAGCTCATCGCCATTAGCCAAGTCGTTGTAAACACCTATCTAATCGTCATCGTTCTCTTGATCATCGATGGCCTGCTCAACTTCTGCCGCTCCATTTGGGATCAACTCCCTGTCGGCAAGCGCTTTCCTGCCAAGAGCTTCATCCAAGCCGCAAAGCTCGTGATTAATCTCATCGGTTGCATTTTTATCCTCTCCGCCATACTCGACAAATCTCCTCTCGTCTTTTTCTCTGGGCTCGGTGCCATAACCGCGATCCTATTGCTTATTTTCAAGGACGCGATCCTTGGTCTGGTCGCGGGGTTCCAACTCTCGGTCAACAACATGGTCATGGTTGGCGATTGGATCGAGATGCCCGCGCGCGGTGCTGATGGCGACGTAATCGACGTCTCGCTGACCACCGTCAAAGTGCAGAATTGGGATAAAACGATCACCACTGTGCCGACATACGCCCTTATTTCCGACTCCTTTAAAAACTGGCGCGGCATGAGCGAATCTGGTGGCCGCCGCATCAAGCGTTCGCTAAACATTGACCTGCGCACCATCCAGTTTGCCGACGAAACACTGCTCGAACGCTTCAAAGGCATACGTATTCTACGCCCCTATCTTGAAACAAAACTCGAAGATATTCAAAAATACAACGCCGACATCGCAAACGACCTTTCCGAACTCATCAACGGTCGCCGCCTCACCAACATTGGTACCTTTCGAGCCTACTGCGTCGCCTACCTGCGCAACCACCCGAAAATTCACCAAAGCGGTATGACACTCATTGTGCGCCAACTCGCGCCAACTCAGACGGGTCTACCGATCGAGCTCTACGCCTTCGCTAACGACACCGCATGGGCCAACTTTGAAGACATCCAAGGCGACATCTTCGATCACCTCTTCTCGATCCTCCCGGAGTTTCAGCTCAGCGCTTTTCAGGCCCCCAGCGGCGCAGACGTCGAGAAGGCATTAGCGAGAACAAATTAATTTCTTCACGATATGATTCTGGGATTAAGCCGGTAACTATAATTCCTCTTAGCGAGCGGGTTTGTCTAGCGATTAACAAGATGCCACGCAGTACGAATCTACGTATTTAAACCCATCGAACTCATCACTTGAACACCTGCTGTGTCGGCGTCTTGTTGCCTGCTTCAAAGGTTTCGACATTGCCCGCGAACACGATTTCGCCACCGCCATCGCCACCCTCCGGGCCAAGTTCGATAATCCAGTCCGCCAAGCGAATGACATCGAGATCATGTTCGATGATTAAGATCGTGTTGCCTGCATCGCGCAGCTTAAAGAGCATATCCAGAAGGCGCTGTACATCCAGCCAGTGTAGTCCCGTGGTAGGTTCATCTAGTATATAGAGCGTTTCGCCCTGCTGGCGTTTACTCAGTTCTAATGACAATTTAATTCGCTGCGCCTCACCGCCTGACAACGTTGTCGCAGGTTGGCCCAATTTGATATAACCCAAACCCACATCCGACAAGGTGCGCAGCTTCTCGGCAATACGGGGCTGCTTATCAAAAATCGGCAACGCCTCGTCGACACTCATCGCCAGCACATCGGCGATGCTAAAGCCCTTAAAGCGCACATCCAAAGTCTCACGATTATAGCGCTGGCCATGGCAACTGGTACATGCCGAATACACATCTGCCATAAATTGCATATCGAGCTTGATGACTCCATCGCCTTTGCAGCGCTCGCAGCGTCCACCCGACACATTAAAACTAAAGCGGCTGGGCTTATAACCTCTAATCTTCGCCAGTGAACACTTAACATACAGATCACGCAATTGATCAAACAACTTGGTATAAGTCGCTGGATTCGAACGCGGGCTGCGACCGATCGGGGACTGATCCACCTGTACCACTGAGGTAAAATGATCCAAGCCCTGCACGCCTGCATGTTTACCTGGAATCGACTTCGCTCGATTCAATTTAAATGCTGCGGCCTTCGCCAAAATACCATTTATCAGCGTGCTCTTGCCTGAACCCGACAGTCCGCAAACCACCGTCAGCAATCCAACTGGAAACGCCGCATCGACTGACTTCAGGTTATTCTCGGTTGCCTTCTTCACGGTCAACCAGTCTTTGGTCGGCTGCAAAGACTCTACACATTTCTCCACGCGCTGCCGTCCACTCAAAAACGGCCCAGAGCGACTCGTCCCTGCAGTATACGAGGCCTGCGGCTCCCCTTCAAAAATTAGTTCGCCGCCCTCCACACCAGCACCAGGACCGAGTTCGATTAAATGATCCGCCGCCCGCATGGTGTCGGCATCGTGCTCGACCACGACCACGGAATTGCCCCGATCACGAAGGCCGAGCAAAGTCTGAATCAAACGGCGATTATCCAACGGGTGCAGGCCGATACTCGGCTCATCCAAAATATACACCACCCCAATCAAAGACATCCCCAGTTGAGTCGCTAACCGCACACGCTGCGCCTCGCCACCGCTTAAAGTGGCATAGCTACGATTCAAGGTTAAGTAACTCAACCCCACCTCATTGAGAAATGACAACCGTTCGCCCAGGCCATGGATTGCATCACTCACCGTCTCATAGTCTGTGCTCGATTCTAATTTTGCAACAAATGCCTGAGCATCCTGGAGTGATAAGCATAAAAAGTCCGCAATCGAAACGCCCTCGATCAGCACACTCAAACTCGACGGACGCAGGCGTCGGCCATTGCAAGTCTCGCAAACACTGCTGGTTTGATAGGCCATCAACCGGGCACGTAATCCATCGCTCGTCGTTGTGAGCCGCATGTTCTCCAGATCAGCCAGCACACCCGCAAACTCCATCGACTCAGGCTTAGAGTTTCCACCCTTCAACTTAAAACTAAACTGCCGACTACCCGTGCCATGCAAAATCTGCTCTCGCACTTCAGCGTCGAGTTCCTCCCAAGCCACATCCGGGTCAAATGGCAATTGCTCAGCCAATTGCTTTAAGATCGCATTACGCTTAATGATCATCTGCTTCGAGCCGAGACGCCACGGCTTAATCGCTCCCTGCTTCACCGATTTCAACGGATCTGGCACCAACAGCTCGGGTTGAAATTGCAGTGTCTCGCCCAAACCACCGCACTCGGTGCAGGCTCCTTCAGCATGATTCCACGAAAAATGCCGCGGCGAAATCGAATCATATACATCACCACACGTCACACAGGCCAGACGGTTACTCAAGGGCAACTCACGCCAACCAGCCTTCGCCGCTTCATCCTCGATCAATACAACTGCTCGATCACCGCCCTCACTGAAAGCAAGATCCAACGAATCCGCTAAACGGCTGCGTTGATCTGCCTTTAACACAATACGGTCCACCACAATCTCGACAACAATCTCTGATGCTTTCGAATCGATCAAATCCGGCTCGTCGAGTCGCCGCACCGCACCGTTGATTCGCACACGCTGAAAGCCGCGTTGCTGCAAGCGCGGCAGTTCCTCCCGCAAAATCGATGGCTTGGTAATCATCCAAGGCGCTAAAATCATCAAGCGACTCTTCTCAGGTTCAGCAAATACCCGCGTTACACAATCATCCATCGAGCGCCGCTCAATTAGGCCGCCATCCTTCGGGCAATACGGCGTGCCACAGACCGCCCACAGAACTCGGCTGAAATCTGCAATCTCTGTAACAGTTGCCACCGTGCTGCGCGGGCTTCCACCGCCGCCAGTACGCTGTTCCAACGCGATCACCGGCGATAAACCTTGAATGAAATCCACATCTGGTCGCGGAATTTGCTCCAGCACCATGCGCGCCTTGGTCGATAGACTATCAATATACTTCCGGTAACCCTCCGCATAAATTGTATCAAACGCGAGCGACGACTTACCCGAACCGCTCACCCCAGTGATCACTACCAATTGATTACGCGGAATCTTAGGACTGATATTTTTTAAATTATGCTCACGCGCTCCCTTAACGGAGATCGAATCGGCATGTATTGGCGGCAACGATTTCATAAATACAAACCATACCGATAGACGCGCCCGCATAAGAGCGCAAGAGCGCGGGTGAATTGATTGCAGCAGTGACTACCCAGGCCAATGGTTCGGCACCAGAAAATGCGGCTCCTCTTCATCCGGCAGGACAAACATCACGCAGCGTTGAGAGCTTGCGGCATACATCGCCGACACGGATGCGCGCGGCAATGACTCCCGCAGCGCGGCAGTCAACGCAACTGGCCATAGTGGTTTAGGAATCATACAGACTTCTGAAACGCCCGCAAAGAAGCGCTCCAAATCCTGCGCATACAACCAACGCCCCTTTCGGCAACCTGGGCGCACACTTTCCGGCAATGGGCATTGCTCCACTCCCATCGGATAAAAGATGCAGCCGTATATTAATTGACGCACCTCAACCCGCTCACAGCGCCATCGCTCACGAAATAAGGATATTGTCTCTGGTCGTTGTACCAATGACAACTGATGCGTGCGCATGTGGTTTAACTTGCGCTGCCAATTATCATTTGGATCCGGCCCCGGGAATCTCCAACCCCCAGCAGTCGGTACACCGAGATAAAACTTAACCGCGAGTTCGAGTTGTAACACTTGCTGCGTGCGCAGATCCCGCAGGATGTAATCCATCTCCCCCAAGGTGATATGATTACGATCAAACACTTGAAGATGGTCAGCCAGAACTTCTAATTGATCGGATGCGCTCAATAACAAATGTAGTGCATCCTCATATAAATGGCCAAGTTTCTGATTAGCATTAGGGCGCATCTCCGCCGTCGGCATACCGAGCAAAGCACGATCAAATGATGCTGCTTCTGGCAAATCGCCAACGAGCAAAGGCGCGTCTTTTATACTCTGCAGCAATGCGTTGATATGAATATGATTCATGAGACTTCGAGATGATCATCCAATAGTCCTGCATTCGCAAGACCTCACCCAATCGCGAGTAAACCCGTACTGGCTACAATGATTGATTCGCAGCGACTGACTCTACGTCAGGAGTCCTAATGCTCTACGTCGCAAGATAGGTATGGCCACGGAGAATTTCAGCATATTCATCGAGCATGCGGGTGCCCTCGCGCGGTTTGATCATATCTGCTTTAGTCGCACGGTCGATTTGCTTCTTTAACTGCCGCGTCAGGATGTGACCATCGTATTGCGTGAAGCCGAGCACATCATTAACCGTAAAACCCTTGATACTATCCTCAATGTAGAAGCCATTATCCTCATCGTCTTCGAGAAAAACATGCACCTCATTCACACGGCCAAAGAGGTTATGTAAATCACCCATGATGTCCTGATACGCGCCGACTAAAAAGATGCCTAAAAAGTAAGGATCTTTGGCATTGAGCTCATGCAAGCGAAGTGTGCTACGCACATCTTCTACATCGGTGAACTTGGAAACTTTGCCCTCACTATCGCAAGTAATATCAACCAAAGTAGCATCCACATCTGGCGACTCATTGAGGCGATGCAGCGGCGCGATCGGAAATAATTGATCGCAAGCCCAATGGTCGATCAGCGATTGAAACACCGAAAAATTGCAGACGTATTGCTCGGCCATCATCTGCGGCAACGACTCGAGTTCTTCGGGGGTATAGCCTTCACCCTTACCCTGATCTGCGAGTTCCTTGCAAATCTTCCAGTAGGTGGCATCCGCCTCGGCTTTTTCAGCAAGATCGAGATAACCGAGTGAAAAGAGGTTATTCGCCTCTTCCTTCTTCTGCTGCGCGTCGTGGTAGCGCTCCAAAGGACTGGAGCTTTGCTCGTTGCCTAGAACCGCTTGAAGGTCACGAAGGATTGGATTGCGCTTTTTTTTCTTCGGTATTTTCGGATCGACCGAAGTCTTCGAGATACGATCACAGACGCGGGTGACGAGGATCGAATGCGGTGCGACAATCGCTCGCCCGCTCTCGGTCACAATATCCGGCACTTCGACCCCTGCATCTGCGCAAACGGTCTTAATATTATAGACCACATCGCGCGCATATTCACGCATGGTGTAATTCATCGAACTCTCGTAGTTACTCCGCGAACCGTCGTAATCAACACCAAGACCACCGCCGACATCCATCAGACGCATGGGGAAGCCCATCTTCTTGAGTTCACAGAAAAAACGCGTGGCTTCGACCGTGGCTTTTTTGATGGTCTGAATGTTGGGCACCTGCGAGCCGATGTGAAAATGAATGAGTTGTAGGCAGTCCTCTAGGCCGGCGCGCTTAAGGCGGCGCGTGGCATCGATGAGTTCAGGACTAGTCAGACCGAACTTGGCGTCTTCTCCTGATGAGCTGGCCCACTTCCCTTCGCCAGATGTGGACAGCTTGATTCGAAAACCGATCAACGGCCGCACGCCGAGCGTCTTACTGATCTGAATAATACGCGGCACCTCACTGAGTTGCTCCACTACCAAAAAAATCTCTTTGCCTAATCGTCGACCATGGAGTGCAAGTTTGATAAATTCATCATCCTTGTAACCGTTACAGATGATCAAAGACTTCGGATTCTTATGCATCGCCAAAGCAATCATCAGCTCGGGCTTACTTCCACACTCTAAACCATAGTCAAACGGAGCACCCGCATCCTGGATCTCTTCGATCACTTCACGCAGTTGGTTGACTTTAATCGGAAAAACACCGCGATACTTGCCTTGGTAGTCCTCATTTTTAATGGCTTGTGCGAACAGCTCGTTTAAATCGATGACCCGTGTTCGCAAAAGGTCCTGAATACGAATCGTCAGGGGCGGCTTGAGCCCCTTGCTAATCGCCTCAGTCACGATATCATGAATACGGATGCTGCGTTGATCACGCGACGGATGCACCAGCATAAAGCCATCCTCATCGACTGAAAAATGGCCGCTGCCCCAGCGCTTGAGACCATAGTAGTCTTCAGCGGTGGAGATCGTCCAATCGTCTTTACCGTGTTCAGTGGTTTGCTTCATAAGTCGTCGCGTTGCTTATCTTTAATTAAGGAACGCCAAAAATGACGTGTGCCCGCGTGCTTAGAAAGCAAAAAGAAGCGAGAGCGCACGCTTCCCATTAAATAATTCAGGCACCTCGATTAAACGAGTCCGCTCTAAGTTTAGATGAGTTCAGCGTAAGCCGCTGGCTTCATCAAATCCGCGATTTGAGAATCGTCGGTCAAACGAATTTTTAGCAACCACCCTTGAGTAAAGGCATCTTGGTTGACCAACTCTGGCGCCGCATCGACTGCTTCATTAACTTCAACAATCTCACAACTTACAGGCATATACAGATCCGATGCCGCCTTCACTGACTCAACCACTCCAAAGGTCTCACCCATCTCAAATGTCGCACCGACTTCTGGGAACTCCACAAATGTAATGTCACCTAGACTCTGCTGTGCGTAATCGGTAATACCAATTGTTGCAGTTCCGCCATCGTGCAACTGGATCCATTCGTGGTCTTTAGTATAAAGGTAGTCAGCTGGTAGCTCGCTCATAACTGATGAAACTTACTAAAGATCGCCTAGTGTCAAATCTTCGACTCAAAGAATGTAATAATCTGCTCGATAATATATTTGTGCTCAAGCGGAGTGATCTCTCCAGCCTCGAGCTGCTGATCGGCTTGAAGTGCTTGCTGCGCCATACGCTCAAATGGATCCGCACCAATCGACTTCGGCACTAACCCACTCCTCATCTTCGCTTCCATCACACGGGGCTCTAGATCATGATAATAGCCAAGGTCTTGCGCTAAGCCGAAACGAATAAAGTTCTGATTCTTGTCATTCGGCACTGGAGTGAAATATCTAACCGCAGTATTGTATCCCTGTTTTTCGAGACGAATCTCGTGGCTCACTTTGCGAGTGAGATCAATTATCAATGGCGTGATGCCAGTCGCATTGCCATCAATGTAAACACTCGCTTCTGTCGGGAACGAAACGATCACGACTTGCTGTGGCACACCTTCTTCAAAAGAGGCACAGGCCGAAAAAAGAAGCGAGAGGGCCAGCGCGGAAATAATGAGAGTAGGGAATTTCATACAATTGAAGCTAATATTGTCGTAATGAAGGTATGAATTAAGCTGTCTGCATTATTATCGGTCAAGACATTAGCACCAATTATTTGTAATGATAAAACCCACATAAAATGGCTGAATGTGCTTGAACATCTGCACGCGCCTCAATCAACATACTTTTAGCAAGCCGACACTTACGATACTCGAAATGCCCTCATTTCCAGTGACTGGTCACCCTCTAATGATATTCACTTTCACCCTAGCAATCGCCTTCACCATCGGAGTCTCTGCTCTATGCTCCATTCTGGAAGCGATGATCCTCAGCACCACCACAGCTGAAATCGAAGGGCTTAAGAAAACGCACCCAAAAAGAGGTGAAAAGCTGGAAAAGTATAAGATCGAACTGGCAGAGACCAGCTCCGCGATCCTCAGCCTCAACACCATCGCCAATACCCTCGGTGCCACCATGGTCGGTGGACTTGCAGTTAAGATTTGGCCTGAAGATGCCAATATTCTCTTTAAAGTCTCCGCTGCAATGGCCCTCGCCATTCTGTTTTTCTCAGAAATTATCCCCAAAAACATGGGTGTGCTGTACCGTCCAGCCCTGCAGCCGATATTGATCTACCCGCTGACTTGGGTCTGCGCGATCATGGCTCCCCTATCTGGCATCGTCGCGGTGCTAGTGCGCACGTTGCTCAAATCAGCTGAAACCACCACCGATAGTGACGAAGAAATCCTGCTACTCGCCGAGAAAAGCGCGAAAGAGGGCACGCTGACCTCGAATGAGCGTGAGGTGATTCACAACGCACTCAGCCTCGATGAAGTGCTAATCGACCAGATCATGACACCGCGCACCGTGCTTTACGCGATCAATGAAGAAGAAACCGTCGGCTCCTTATTCGAGAAGGAAAGCAACCTTCCCTTTGCTCGCATCCCAACCTACCGCGATGAAACCGAAAACATCACGGGCATTGTCCGTCGCCGAGACATCCTCAGTGCCAAAGCAAAAGATCAAGACGATCTGCCGATTTGTTCGATGGCCAGCGAAGCTATTTACATTCCTGACAACGCTACAGTCGATGATGCCCTACAGATTTTCCTCAAGAAGCATCAACAACTCGGCATCGCAGTTGATGAATTTGGCACCGTCTCAGGCGTCATCACGATGGAAGATGTAATCGAACACATCATTGGCCAAGAAATCTTCGAAGACGACGACCCCGCCATCGATATGCGTGAACTCGCTCGTCGCCAACAGTTTGCAAGTAAGCACAAGAGCCGCAAAGGCTAGCACTACGATCGCACTAAAGGAGTATGAGGACCCTTCCACGGTGCATCTTCAGCTACACGCGCGCTCGAAACTCAAACAAAACGAGGGCTAATCGCACTCTCTTCTTTTCCCGCACAGCTTGGCGCTTACCCCACTGCGACGCTCTCGGCATACGCCCGTGCAAAATAAGTCAGGATCATATCAGCCCCAGCCCGACGAATCGCCAGCAGCGACTCATCTCGGCAACGCTCCAGATCGAGCCAACCCCGCTCCGCAGCAGCTTGGAGTTGGGCGTATTCACCGGAAACCTGATAGGCAGCGAGCGGCAACTCCGTCGACTCACGTACTTCGCGGATGATGTCCAAATACGAGCCCGCTGGCTTTATCATCAGCACATCCGCACCTTCCTCTTCATCCAGAGCCACCTCGATCAACGCCTCGCGACGATTACCGGGGTTCAGCTGATAGGTGCGCTTATCTAAATGATGAGAGCCGGCGCTGCTGGCGCTCCCCACGGCATCACGGAACGGACCATAATAGGCAGAAGCAAACTTTGCTGAGTAAGCCATAATATTAGTCTTCTCAAAGCCAGTATCGTCCAGAGCGGCACGAATCGCTCCGACGCGCCCGTCCATCATATCCGAGGGAGCTACAAAATCGGCGCCCGCTTCTGCGGCGAGCAAAGCCATCTCGGCAAGCATTTCGACCGTGGCATCATTAATTAAATCGCCCGCCTGCGCATCGAACAACCCATCGTGGCCATGCTCGGTATACGGATCGAGCGCTATGTCAGTGATCACCGCCATCTGCGGCAGCTCTGCTTTGATCGCCCGAATCGCACGCAGCACCAACGTACTAGGGTTCAAGGCCTCACGTCCATCGTCAGTCTTCAATGAATTGTCCAACTTTGGAAACAGAGCCACAGCGGGTATCCCCAACGCCGCCAGCTCACGGCATTCCGTGATCAATAGCGGAATAGTCAGACGCGAAATGCCTGGCATCGACTCGATCGGCTCCGCAGCACCGTCGCCATCGATCACGAAAATCGGCTGGATTAAATGATGCACCTGCAACTCTGTTTCATTTGCCAAAGCACGCAAGGCAGCAGTGCGGCGCATACGTCGTGGGCGATGTATTAGGTCCAAAAGGAAGTCAGTAGAAGCAGTCATACCCAGCAACATGACGACTCCTTCACTCATTTCAAGCCGAACTGTTTTATCCTCATTTCAAACTTCACACATTAGTTTTCCCCCTTCACTCTACCCTTTTAACTTTTCCACTTTGTTCCTTCACTTGCCCAAAGAGTATTCAGTGCACTCAGCCCTGCGGGTCCAGCTCGGCAGACCTCGTAGACCATCTACGCGCAACTCGCGCTTTGTCTCACTTTCCGACTTTCACACTTTTCCACCTTTATACTTCATCAAATGTCCATTCAACTTTACGACACTCTCAGCCGATCCGTCAAAACACTCGCTCCATCGAGTGACAAACCGCTGCGATTCTACTGCTGTGGCCCCACGGTGTATGGACCCGCGCATATCGGCAACTTCCGCACCTTCCTGATCCAAGACGTGCTACGCCGGGTCGCCGAAGCCGACGGCATTGATGTGAAACACGTGCGTAATATTACCGACGTCGACGACAAAACGATTCGCGGCTCGATCGAAGCAGGCCTTCCCTTAGGCGAATTCACCGCCAAATGGACCGCCAAATTCCACACTGACTGTGAGGCGCTCAATATGCGTCCGCCGAATATCGAGCCAAGTGCAGTCGCGCATATTCCTCAACAAATCGCCCTAGTTGATACACTCATCGAAAAAGGCCATGCCTACGCGACTGATGACGGCTCAGTCTATTTTCGCGTCAACTCCTTCGAAGACTACGGTCGCCTCTCTCGCCTCAAGCAGCGCGAACTGAAGACTCAGACCGAAAATTCTGCAGGCGAAGTCAACGACGCCGATGAGTATGACCGCGAGTCCGTCACCGACTTTGCCCTCTGGAAAGGCCGCAAAACCGAAGATAAAGGCAACTACTGGACCAGCCCATGGGGAGAAGGTCGCCCAGGTTGGCATCTAGAATGTAGCGCCATGGTCGACGCAGCCTTTGGCGGTGCAACCATCGATTTACACGGCGGCGGCATCGACCTGTGCTTTCCGCACCACGAAAATGAGATTGCACAATCTGAATGCGCCCACGGCCACGACTTCTGCAAGCATTGGTTCCATAGCGCTCACCTAATGGTTGAGGGTGCCAAGATGTCCAAAAGCCTCGGCAACCTCTACACGCTGGACGATCTGCAGCAAAAAGGCTTCAGCCCGATGGTCGTGCGCTACACACTGATCGCTGGCAGCTACCGCCAGCAGCTCAACTTCACTTTCGATGGTCTGCACGCCTCACACAGCGGACTCAATAAAATCGAGCGTTTTGCCGAGTCACTGCTCGCTGTCACCTGCGAAGACAAGGCAGCGATGCATCACTACATCACCGCCGACGCGCCCGAAGACTGGGGCCGCCTTGCCAAGGCGTGGGACGCCCTGCGCAACAACCTCAACACCGCAGCCTGCCTTGGTGCGATTTTTGGGGTGATCGGCTCCAACCCTGCGGCATCACTCGATGCGGATGGCGCACGTGCAATGCTCAAAGCACTGGGCACATTACTTTACGCGCTCGGCTTGCAACTTTTTACCATCGAACAAGCGACGATCGACGCGCCCGACGACATCGTCGCACTCGCCCAAGCCCGCTGGGATGCCAAGCAAGCCAAAGACTGGGCCAAAGCCGACCAACTACGCGACGCCCTACTCGCTGCGGGCTGGGTAGTGAAAGATAAAAAAGACGGCTTTGATCTAGAGGCTCAATAATTAATCGATCGAACGCACCAAGCGCACTCTAACGTCACACCAACTATGCCCTCACTCACACTCCAAACTATCGGTACACGAACTTCCACATGGGGCGAAGGCCCGATCTGGTGGCAGGATCAACTTATCTACGTCGACATCGAAGCACACACACTGATCCGCTTGGATCCTGAAACCGGCATTGAGGAAACCTGGAATGTCGGCGAGCGCATCGGCACAGTTGTGCCGCGCGCCAGCGGCGGC
>DBBT01000050.1:55507-56839 GCA_002292345.1 Opitutia bacterium UBA977
AAGCAAGCCTTAGCCGACCCCGAGCCCGAAAAACGCGCGACCAATCGCTTCAACGATGGCAAGTGCGACCCCGCCGGCCGCTTCTGGGCAGGCACCCTCAGCCTGGTTAAAAACATCGGCGACGCCAACCTCTACATGCTCGATACCGACGGCACGCTGCAGCTCAAGGTCGACGAGGTCACCAATTCGAACGGCATTTGCTGGAGCGCAGATGCCACCACGATGTATTACATCGACACTATGACCAAGCAGATCCGCGCCTACGATTACGACAACGCCAGCGGCGCCATCAGCAACGCCACCATCGCGGTCGATACGGGTGATCACGGTTACGCTAGCTCTCCCGACGGCATGACGATCGACGCCGACGGCAATCTATGGGTGGCGTTTTGCCACGGCGGCTGCGTGACTTGCTTTGAGCCGACTTCCGGCAAAGAACTTCGCAAAGTGGAACTACCTTGTCTCGAAACCACCGCCTGCGCCTTCGGCGGGCCGAATCTCGATCGCTTGTTCGTCACCACCGGGATTCACAGTAAGCTCGAAGAAGCCGACGCCGGCAAAGTCTTCGTGATCGACGGCCTCGGCGTACAAGGTGTGCCCGCGTTTGCCTACAAGGGCTAAGTTCAATCGCGGGATCAACTCGCTCGCGACGATTCAACCATCGTCTCTCACCCCACACTTCCCGATCTCACGATCGAGGCCACACTCTCTCAGGATCCTTTATAGCTAGAGCCTGAAAAAGCCGCTGTACGTTGACTGGGAATCGCCGCCACTCTCACAAAGCGGCCTCAGCGGATGCAAACGACTGCTTTCTGGCATTGACTCACAGCATTCTAACTTCTCACTTCGACTCCTTGTTATGAAAGAAATGTCTCCACTCGAGGAACTCCGCCACTCCTGCTCGCATGTGCTCGCCACTGCAATTCTACGCCTCTACCCTGAGACGCAGCTCGATATCGGCCCTCCGACCGACAGTGGTTTTTACTACGACATCGACCTCGACAGACAGCTCGATGCGGCTGACCTCGAGGCCGTCGAGGCGGAGATGAAGAAGGTGATCAAAGAGAACCAGCGCTTCACTCGGATTGAATGCTCACGTGAGGACGCCGTCGCTAAAATCAACGAGATCGGCCAAGCGACCTACAAACTTGGTCGCCTCGACGACGTGCCTGAAGGCGAACAAGTCAGCTTTTACCAGAACGGCGAATTCATCGACCTTTGTGCCGGCCCACACGTCGGCTACACCAAGAAGATCAAAGCTTTTAAGCTACTCTCCATTGCTGGCGCGTATCACCGTGGCGACGAAAATAATCGGCAGTTGCAGCGCATCTA
>DBBT01000050.1:56863-60139 GCA_002292345.1 Opitutia bacterium UBA977
CTCAAGCTGTTCCACATCGACGAAGCCGTTGGCGCGGGCCTGACACTGTGGACACCGAATGGCTCCGTCATCCGCCAAGAATTGCAGAACTTCATCTCCGAAGAACTGCGCATGGCGGACTACGACCAGGTCTTTACCCCACACATCGGCAAACTCGGCCTGTACCGAACATCCGGCCACTTCCCGTATTACAAGGACTCGCAGTTTCCACCGATCGTCGATCCTGGCACGGTCGAACGGCTCGCGACTGAAGGTTGCTCCTGCAGCGAGCTCTCTAATCAGCTCGATTCGGGCGAGGTCGACGGCTATTTGCTCAAGCCGATGAACTGCCCGATGCACATCAAAATTTTCGACAGCCAGCCTCACTCCTACCGCGACCTGCCGGTGCGCCTTGCCGAGTTTGGCACCGTGTATCGCTGGGAGCAGTCCGGCGAGCTCAACGGACTGACCCGCGTGCGCGGCTTCACTCAAGACGACGCCCACTTGTTCTGCACCGAAGATCAAATCGGCCAAGAAATCAAAGGCTGCCTCGATCTGGTCAAGCTGGTGTTCAACACCCTCGGCATGAGCGACTATCGTGTGCGCATCGGCCTGCGCGATCCCGATGCAACTAAATACGTCGGCGATGCCGCCAAGTGGGATAAGGCCGAAGCGGCGCTGCGCGACGCCGCACAAACACTCGATGTCGACTATATCGAAGAACCCGGTGAAGCCGCATTCTACGGACCGAAGATCGACTTCGTGGTTAAGGACGTGATCGGCCGCGAATGGCAACTTGGCACTGTGCAAGTCGACTACAACCTTCCCGAGCGCTTCGACCTCACCTACATCGGCGCCGACAACGAGAAGCACCGACCCGTCATGCTCCACCGCGCGCCGTTCGGCTCGATGGAACGTTTCTGTGGTGTATTGATCGAGCACTTCGCCGGCAGCTTCCCGACATGGCTCGCGCCCGAGCAAGTCCGCATATTGCCGATGAACGACGATCTGGTGCCACAGGCGAGAGAGATCGAAAAGCTGCTCAAAGCCGCCAAGATCCGCGTCACCGTTGATGCCATCGCCGACAAACTAGGTGCCAAGATCCGCAAAGTGCACATGGACAAGGTGCCCAACTTCCTGGTACTGGGTAAGCAAGAAGCCGAAGAAGGCCTGGTCAAAGTCAACTCCCGCGCCAACAAGGCACTCGAAGGGCTAAAGACGCCTGCTGAGTTCATGGGCGAGCTGTTGCAAAACATCGCCGACAAGACCTTGCCCGATCCGAAAGAGGACGCGTAAGGCTGCTTACAGTTGAACCTTTCATCCAAGAACGCCTTTCAACCGAAGGCGTTCTTTTTTTGATGTTAGCGAAAATCAAAGTTCGACCTTCATGAAAAAGAAATTGACACTTTAACGTCTTAACGTTTTAATGCTTCAATGAAAAGAGCCACTGTTTATTTTGAAGAAGACCTCCACAAGGCACTTAAAATGAAGTCTGTGGAGATATCTGCACCTGTATCTGAGCTGGTGAATGATGCCGTCAGATCAGCACTTCTTGAAGATGCGGAAGATCTCGAAGCATTCAAAGAAAGAGAGAATGAGCCTGTAATCGACTTTGAGGCTTTTGTCACCTCACTGATGCAAGATGGAAAGCTATAGGATCGTCATTAAGAAGTCGGCCGCGAAAGAAATCGAAAGAATCGAGAAAAAAGATAGAATTCGAATCGTAGCGAAGATCAGAAGCCTCGCCAGTGATCCATATCAAGCAGGAAGTAAAAAGCTCTCCGGCCAGGAAAAATACCGAATTCGTCAAGGAAACTATCGAATCTTATATCAGGTCATCAACGACGAGTTGATCATCAACGTCGTAAAAATTGGCCATCGCCGGGATATCTACAAAAAATAGTATGACCCAGACGACACCAGGCGAATTCATGGCCGAACTGTTGCAGAACATCGCCAACAAGACCTTGCCAGACCCGAAAGAAGAAAACGCCCACAGCATAACCGTCGAATTGACGGACAGCCAATTTCAAGCACCGATCACGGCATGGAAAATACAGTGCCTCTTGTTTTTTGTGCCTGCAGACTGCTGAATAAAATCGACACACGAAGACTGCTTTCACGGCGAGGCGACTAGAATAATTTATCTAAAGACCACCCGTCATTAAAATAAGAAAGCTTGATCCTAATCTAGATTTAGTGAAAAATTTTAATTAATGACTCATTCAAGATTGATCCTCGCCAGCATTATCTGCCTTTTTAGTGCTGGATGCCGCCCGCCTGAGACTAACGTTGCGGAGCAATCGACACCGCAAGAGGCACGCACCCCTCTCCCGAGCGAGGATCTAAATGAAACACCGAGCGAGACACGCCATTTCACACTGCTGACAGGGCCTTGGTCGAAATACATAAGTGTTCCTCCACAGATTTATACGTTCGACAAAATATCCTCAGGAATCGAGACACTGCTAACAGCAGAGCAGAAGCTTATTCAGGCCGTCTTAGAGGCGGATGTAGATGTAGCGGAAACCAGTGCTTACAGCACACTCAATGACAGACTCGATGAGCTCAAGGCCGCCGCTCCATCGGCAGAAACTAGCAGTGGCTATGTAAGGTCCAGCCCCAACGGATACCGAAGTACTTATATTAGCGGAGACACCATCTATACACGCTCTTACCCCTACTATTACAGTTATTCTGTCTTTCGATCGAAACAGAAAAGCAGTTCGCCGGCTTTAGTGCGCTCCGTTTCAGGGCTCGCCGCCAATGCCACTCTAACAGTTAAAGATCTCGATCAACGAATCACTGCACTACAACATCTAATTTCCACATGGAGTCGCCGAACTGCGGCTATGAGCGCGAATGGGACAGCGGGAATCATGCGTGATGCAAATGAAGCTTACATAGAAGGCTTAAGGCAATATACCTCTGACTTCATCCAACTACGAAAAGAGCTGCGTGTCATCAAAAGTGAACAGTCAAAACGAGTCGCGAATAAATCTAATATTATCGCAGAATGGAACCAATTCGAGCAACAAAACCTCCACATCCTGAATAAGTTCTTTCACGACAACCACACAGCGATCATCGATCCAACTAAAGGCGCAAATTATTTGATTAATAAAGATAAACTCAATGGCACATTGATCCTCGTCTGCAACATCGGCCCACGCCAACTGTATTTTGAACTCAATGGACGTAACCCTTTCCATCCTTTTACACTTGCTGATATTACGCCAACAAACCAATAGTCTCGGTTTTAGTCATTATCAGCATGGAAGACAGCATACCACTCAC